>JAPLUN010000359.1 GCA_026397715.1 Verrucomicrobiota bacterium | reverse complement strand
CTAGGTCTGGTGACCAAGGCCGGCATGGGCTGCTACGGGGCCATGATCCATCTTGAGACTGCCGTGGAGACACTGAGCATGGCGTGATTCGAAGAGAGTCGCGCCGAGATCACATCTCATTGTACCCCAGCATCCTCATTGACTGCTTATGCCAATTTGTGGAAGCAAGTCCTGGCTACTGCGGTAGATTCTCACGGCTGAAGGACTGATAAAGACATCATAGTCAAAGTTGTCTGAGCGGAAACAGATCTCCCATTCAGGTGCGTTCTCAGTCACAAGTTTCTGCAAGCCGCGCAGCAGATCCATCGTCACGATCTTGGGGTTTGAAACTTCGAATCCCATGCCACGTGAACGCATGATTGAGGGCTCCAGATAATAATCGCCTTGTCCGAAAGCATCGTTTTCGCCATGCGAAGCCATTAACTCCTCGAGTTTGTTGAAAAGATGGTAGTACTCTTCGCTAAATGCATGATCGCTGGTGGATGGAGTTGGTGGATTGTAGGGTGTATCGAGACGATACAAACAATCCTCGCGGGAAAGATTGAGCAGGGTCATACGAGCTCCCTCACTTCCCATTCTTAAACACATACAGCACCCCGTCATCCGCACCGAAGAGCACGTAATTCCCGGCAACTGCCGCTGACGTCTTCACCGGGGCGCCGATTTCGTTGTGCCACACCTCTTTCCCGGTCTTGAGGTCGAGAGCGTAAATGTAACCATCGTCGCAGCCGAAGAGGGCCACCTTGCCGGCGCAGATGACGGCGCTGCTGTCGATGCGATCACGCGCGCGGAATTCCCAGAGCTGTGCGCCGGTGACGCGGTCGATGGCGTGGAAGCGTTTATCTCTGCCGCCGACATAGACGCCCTTTTCCCAGATGGCGGGTGCGGCGTAGTACTCGAAGTCGCGTTCGCCGTATTCCCACACCTTGGTGCCGTCGGCGATGCGGTAGGCGCCCACGCGGTTGCCGTAATGGCTGACATAAATGACGCCGTCGGCGATGGCGACGTTGTTGCCGATGTAGGCCCCCACTTCAATCTGCCGCTCCTCCTTGCCGGTCTTCACATCATGCACATGCAGTACGCTGTCGCAGCCGCCGAAGACCACCTTGCCGTCGCCCACGGCGGAGCCACCGTTGATGTAGTAGCCGGTTTCAGCGGCCCACTCCTTCGCGCCCGTTTTGGCATCGAGGCAGTAGATGGAGTAGTCGTAGCTGCCGATGATGATTTTCTGCGCCTTGGTTTCGGGATTCGTCCAGACATTGGCGGCGGCGTGAATCTCGGCCTGCGTTTCAAACTTCCAGACGTCTTTGCCGGTGTCGGCGTTCCTGGCATAGACGAAGCCATCCTGACAGCCCACAACGACGAGCTCGCCTGCAAAAGCGGCGGCTCCGTCAAAGGCCCCCTTGGCCTCGGCCTTCCAGATCTCTTTGCCGGTGACGAGGTCGAGGCAGAAAAATTTGCCGTCCTTGCTGCCCAGATAGACCTTGCCGTTGCGCACGACGGCGCTGGAGACGAGCATCTCGGGCTGCCCCTTCGGCTTGTCCATGAGCTTGAACTGCCAGGCGAGCTCCAGCGGGAACTTCAGCTCGACGAGGGAGGTGCCCGTCATGGCCGCATTTCCACGGGAGTCCGGCCAGTCTGCCGTTTGGGCATGCAGAAGGGCGGGGAGGAGGAGGCAGAGGAAAAGCGAGGCACGCATGAGTTTGGACTGTGAAACTGCCATGGTGTGCGCTTTGTTGCAAACAAGCCGATGTCTGATCACGATCTCCAACAGCCGCCGCCGATCCCACCTGACTTGCGGTGTGAGTATGAGGAGCGTCCGTTTCAGAACTGCACGCGCTGCGGCGAGTCCCTGCCGGACTTCCCGGGCGGCTTTCAAATCTCCAAGGCCTACAAGCGCGGTGAATGCGTGATGGAGTATGCGCTGTGCGATCACTGCCGCTCGCAGATGATGGAGGAGTTTTCCCAGGAGTCCAAGAATCGGCTGGCGCAGTTTCAGGACGAGCAGGTGACGCTGGAGCGCGGCCTGGAAGCGTGCGCGGTGTGCAATGCACGGCGCGATGAGCCGGGAATGGAGGATTTTGTCATCACCGGCGTGTGCGAAGGAATCTCCCTGCTGCACAGCGTGATGATTTGCGGCAAGTGCGGCGACACCGTGCAGGGCTTCATCTCGGTCAAAACGCGCGACACCTGGCGGCGCTTTGTGGATGACAATTTCCCCGGGCCGCCGCCCATGGACTCGCTGCCGGAACCGGTGGCGGTTTATCGCCCACCGGTGTCGGTGATCTCCAAGGCGTGATTGGGACGGAACTGGAGTGCATCCAGTCCGCGTTCACTTAATGCCCGCAGTTCGCTCCTTCAGGATCTGTGTCTTCGACCTTGGCGGTGGCTTTGAGTTC
>JAPLUN010000347.1 GCA_026397715.1 Verrucomicrobiota bacterium | reverse complement strand
GTTGAACCACTGGGTCACTGCGACCAGTGTGAAAGTCTCCGTCTGCACCAGGGCAAATGGAACTCCGGTGGACTGCCTCCATATGAAGAAACCAAAGACCGCCACCACCGAGGTGATGACCATGAGCAGCAGTCGTTGCAGCATTGGTCCTGTGATGAGCTGCTCATTCTTCGGCGTGGGTTGGCGGCGCATTTCATCGCCCTCCAGCCCTTCCATGATCAGGTTCACTGTCACCGCTCCTTCGGTCACGATGTTGATCCACAGGATCTGCACCGCCGCCAGCGGCAGCGGATAGCCACACAGCAAGGCCAGCAGCAGGATGGCCACTTCGTCAATCGAGGTGGCAAACAGGAACAGCACCACCTTCTTGAGGTTCTGATAAACCAGCCGCCCCTCCTCGATGGCTTTCACGATGGTGGCGAAGTTGTCATCCGTGATGACGATCTTCGCCGCCCCCTTGGCCACTTCTGTGCCGGTGATGCCCATGGCCACCCCGACGTCCGCAGCGGCCAGTGCCGGTGCATCATTCACGCCGTCACCTGTCATGGCCACGACCTGCTTCTGGGATTGGAAGGCTTGTACGATGCGCAGCTTCTGCGCCGGATGCACCCGCGCAAAAACAGAGATGCGGTCCAGGCTGCCGCGCAGCTCGTCTTCAGACATCGCTTCGAGCTCGGCACTGTCCACCGCGATGTCACCCGGCCTTGCGATGCCCAGTTCGGTTGCGATGGCCAGCCCGGTGGCCTTGTGATCTCCTGTCACCATCACCGGCCGGATGCCCGCCGCCAGACACTCGACCACCGCCGCCTTCACCTCTTCACGCGGTGGATCCATTTGGCCCAGCAGCCCGAGAAAGCGCAGCCGCCCGCGCCAGGGCTCGAAACCGGCCTTCTCATCGAGCGGGACGTCATACACCTCCGCCACGGCAAGCACACGCAGGGCTTGCGCGGCGAGTTCGTCGGACATTTGCTGAAGCTTGGCCAAATCCAGCGTCGCAGGATCGCAGAGTTCGAGCAACTTCTCAGGCGCCCCCTTGAACAGCACTCGGCACTTCCCATCATGCTCATGCTGCGTGGCCATCATCTTCTCGGCTGAATCAAAGGGGATCTCCGCACCACGTGGCCACTCCTGGCTCAGTGTGTCAGGTTTCACGCCACCTTTATGTGCGAGCGTGAGCAGCGCGGCCTCGGTGGGGTCTCCCAGCGGCCGCCAGCGCGTTTCTTCCCCCTCGGGTGGCGCCAGATTGGCGTCGTTGCAAAGCGTGATGGCTTCCAGCAAAACTCTGACCGCAGCATCGTCATGACCGTCGCCGACAAGCTTGCCCTCGGGCGAATAGCCTGCCCCTGTCGCTTCGATTTGTCGTCCATCTGGCAGGATCAACTTGGTGACGGTCATCTCGTTCTTCGTCAGCGTGCCAGTCTTGTCGCTGCAGATGATGCTGGTGGACCCGAGCGTCTCCACCGCGGCCAGTCGCCGTACGATGGCTCCGCGCCGCGCCATGCGCTGCATGCCCACCGCCAGCGCAATCGTCATGGCCACCGGTAGTCCTTCGGGCACCATCGAAACCATCTGGCTGATGGCCACCATGAAAATGGTTACAAAGGGAATGCCGCGCATCAGGCCAAAGCCGAGAATCAAGACAAACAGCACAACGGAGGCGACCACCAGCCAGTTCCCAAACTGCTTGAGCCGCACTTCCAGGGGTGTCTTGGGTTGCTCAGCACTGGTCGTCATGCTGGCAATCTTTCCCACCTCGGTTTGCAGCCCCGTGGCCACCACCACAGCTCGCCCACGGCCTGCGGTGAGGTGTGTGCCAGAGTAAATCATGTTCCTGCGGTCACCCAGCCCCGCGTCCTCAGGCACCACTTCAGTGTTTTTCGTGACCGGCAGCGACTCCCCTGTCAGCTCGGCTTCGGTGGCTTCCAAGGCTGCGGCTTCGAGCAGCCGCGCATCCGCACCCACTTGATCTCCAGCTGCCAGCAAAAGGATGTCTCCTGGCACCAGTTCCCGTGCCTCGATGATCGACTCCTTGCCATTCCGATTGACGCGCACCTTCAGCGCCGAAAGCTTGCGCAGCGTCGTCATAGAATGCTCCGCTCGTCCTTCCTGCACCGCACCGATGAGTGCATTGATCAGCACGACGATCAGGATCACCACCGCATCGCTGGCATGCCCCATCGCAAAGGAGATCACCGCAGCGACAAACAGAATGTAGATCAAAGGACTCGCGAACTGCGATGCAAACACCCGCCACAGCGGCTTGTGCTTGTCCTCCGGAAGCTCATTCAGCCCATGCTGCTTCAGGCGTTCAGATGCCTCGCTGCCGCTCAGTCCGGCCTGTGCATCGGACTCCAGCGCGGTGACAATTTTTTCAGATTCTGCGGCGTGCCAGATGAGCGGTGGAAGTGCCTGCATGGCAGACCATAAATTGGATCACCACAACCGCCATGGGGAATGCACCCCATGGGATGCAGACGACCTGAGGCAGAGGCATCCGTTGCGCTCAGGCAAATGCGCGCTAAGGGCGTGGGCATGAAACAAAACGTTGGCATTCTTGGGCTCGGCATCATCGGCAGTCGTGTGGCGGACAATCTGCGCAAGGCGGGGCATGAAGTGTTTGTCTGGAGCCGCAGCGCGCGCCCCGTGCCAAACTTTCTCGCGTCACCGCGTGAGGTGGCCGAGGCGGCTGGCATCATCCAAATCTTCGTGCGCGATAGCGCGGCGCTGATCGAAGCCATTGAGGACATGAAGCCCGCACTCAAGGCTGGCCATCTCATCATGAATCACGCCACGGTCAGCAAAAAAGCCACGCTGCAGGCCGCCCAACTCGTCGAAGAAACCGGCGCGGCGTTTCTGGATGCTCCCTTCACCGGCAGCAAGATGGCCGCACAGAACGGCAAACTCAGCTACTACATTGGTGGCAGTGATCTGCTGCTGGAACGCGCCCGGCCCATACTCGAAGCCAGCGCTGCCAAGATCCTGCCTCTGGGGGAAGTCGGCGAAGCCATGGTGCTCAAAATCGTCACCAACCTCGTCTCCGCCGTCATCGTCGAGGCCGTGGCCGAAGCGGCGGACATCACCAAGGCCAACGGCATTTCGCTCGAACGCCTGCACGAAGCCCTGGAGTCGAATGCCAATTACTCCACCCTCATCGGCATGAAGCTCCCCGCCATCATCAAGAGCGACTTCCAGTCCCATTTTGCCCTGCGCAACATGCTCAAGGATGCCGACTTCGCCCGCGAACTCGCAGCAGAAGCAAAGCTCAAGACCCCCGCCCTCGACTGCACCGCCGCTGCCATGCGCGCCGGAGTGGACGCCGGCAAAGGCGACCTCGATTTCAGCGTCATCGGCCAGCGCTGAAGTCATAAGTGATGCGGGCACTCCTGCCTGCAATGGCGCTCAGTTGCTTGCGATTAGTCCTCAGAATCACCCGCTGTGCCCGCCTGTTGTGGGATGGGTGTGGCGACAGCCCGCCCGTCTCCCGGCACCTGCCAATCCCCTCCTTTCGCCGCCGTTAATAGGGCGTCATTCCGATCACGAATGCTTTAACATCGACAAATCAGCATCCTTCCCTGAGCATCCTCAAACGCGACCTTTATCCAGCATCCAATGAAACGACACGCGACTTATCCTACGGCACACTGCGCCCTCGCTCTTTTAACCATCCTCTTCCTCACCGCCCTCACCGCCCTCACCAGCGTCACTTCCGCTCACGACACCCCTGCTCCCGCCACACCCAGCACAGACCGCATGAAGGTACTCGTCTTCTCCGCCACCGCCTACTACCGACATCCCGACATACCCGCCATCAACCGCTGGCTGGTGCTGCTGGGCCACGAGAACGACTTCGACGTGGACATCACCGAGAGCCCGAAAGACCTCGTGCCGCAGGTGATCGCCAAGTACGATGTGCTGCTGCTCAACAACGCCAATGAACTCGACAAAATCATCCCCGAGGCCCAGCGGCAGTCAGTCGAGGCGTGGTTTGCCAGCGGGAAGAAAGGCGTCGTGGGCCTGCATGCGGCTCTCGTGCATCAAACCGGCTGGCCATGGCTGAACCAGTTGGGCGGCTGCGACTTCAACAGCGACTCGGATTTCACCAAGGCAAAAGTAATCGTCGATCCCGCCGCAAAAGATCATCCCGCCGTGAAAGGCCAGCCTGCGGAATTTTTCATCGAGGCCGACTGGACCAATCACGACCGCTCCGTCACCGGCCAGCCCGGCTTCCAAGTCCTGCTGCGCGTGGATGAGAGCACCTACACACCCGTGCGCGACTATTTCAAAACCCGTGGCGGCAAACCCATGGGCGCCGATCATCCCATCGCCTGGACTCACGCACCCGAGGCAGGAGGTCGCTTTTTCTACACTGAGTTCGGCCACGATCTGCGCTCACTAAGCACGCCCTTCGTCCGCCAGCATGTGCTGGAGGGCATCCGCTGGGCTGCGGCGCTCAGGAAAACCGAAGGCAAGGCGACCAAGTAGTACACGCTCATGATCCACACACGCACACTTCTCACCATCCTGCTGCTCTCATTCACAAGCGCAGCATCCGCCGCAGATGAATCCGCTCTTTGGGATTTGGCGAAGAACGAAATCCCTGCCGCGCAAAAGTCGGGCACAGTGGAAAAAGCAGACGGCATGGTGAAGCTGCGCGATGGCGCATCCTTCGCCGTGCCTGCGGAAGCTTTTCCCGATCAGAAAAACTTCACCGTGCAGGTCACCCTTTCGCTCGATGCCCTGGTACAGGATGCTGTCTTCACCTTGATGAACAAGCAGAGCAGCCAGAAGGACGACGGCTTCGCCATGTTCTTCAACTACAAGGACAAGCCCTACTATGCTCGGCAGGTGAACTCGGTCGTGAACAAGATCCTCATGGTGGGCGGCGCGCTCAATGGCCGCAACGAGCCGGAGATCAACAAGCCTGTCACCTTCACCATGGCCGTGCGCAACGGCATGGCCACCTTCTACATCGATGATGCCCCCATCAAAAAATGCTTCATGGAACTCGTCCCAAATGGGGAACCCATGTGGATCGGACGCAACGATAATGCGAAGTCCAAAACCATGTCGGTGACGGTGCATGCCGTGAAGGTCTTCGGACCCTCCTACAGCTACGTCTCGAAGAAGGAGACGACTGGCGAGTTCCCACGCGGCGCGGTGGCCGGGAAAGGCTGGGCGCTGGACGTTCCGAAGATCGAGCACCCGGAATGGCCCAAGGTGCTGATCTACGGCGACTCCATCTCAATGGGCTACAGCGGTCCTTTCAATCCAGAGATGCTCAAGCAGCACATCTATGTCTTCCACTGCGTCCACTTCGTGGGTGGTGACGTGCCCGAGCAGGCGCTGACAGAGATGGCTGGACGCTACAAGTTTGACGCGGTGGTCTTCAACAACGGCCTGCACTCCCTGGGCTGGACGCCGGACAAAGTTTCTGACGCTCTTGTGCTGGAGCGCATGCAGAAGCTGACGCGCTGCTTCAAAACCGGCGCACCGCAGGCCAAAATCTTCTACCTCATGACCACGCCGCATACGGCAGCACGTCCTGCGCCCGATAAACCCGTCACCGCGTTTGGCGACAAGAACGACGTGGTGCTGCGGCTCAACACGCTTTCCGCTCAAGTGATGAAACAAGAGGGCATCGAAGTGATCGACGCCTACGCCTTGCTAGCCGCTCACCTCGATCTCGCTGCTGGCGACAATTTCCATTGGCAGTCGCAGGCCTATCAACTGCTCAGCCAGCAGATAGCCGGTCGGGTGCTGCCTGCGGTGGGAAAAGGGAAGTGATCTTTGCGGTGGCGGATGGTATCCCCATTGATTTAACAGGTGGGGGCTTTCAAAAAGAAATATGCCTGAAGAGCTAAAGCCTGACACACCTGAGGATATGCCCCTTCAGGGTCCTGTGCC
>JAPLUN010000214.1 GCA_026397715.1 Verrucomicrobiota bacterium | reverse complement strand
TGTGCCCTTGGAGCCATCATGCACAAGATCATCCGCGTCGCCTTTGGCGTGCTCAAACACGACACTCCCTTCGTGAAGAACTTCGCAAAAGTGGAGGCCTGAAAAAATCTAAATCTTCGCTCTTGCGCAGACCATATCTATGTTACGGAAGGCCGTTGGCCTTCAAGACACCCTATTGTGACTTGGTGAGCACGGTGCCGTTTCTGGAAACGTGCCAATCCATTGAGCCCGTCCGCTCAAGATTTGGTCGCCTTGGCCAGCACGTTTTCGAGTGTCTTGGCGAACTCCTCGGAGGATGTGCCGCCGACTTGTTTGGCGACCTCCTTGCCCGCAGCATTGAGGAACTCGATGTGGGGGATGCCGTTGACGCCGTATTGGGTGGCGGCGCTTTCATTGCGCGGATCGTCAATGTCGATGTAGGCCCAGACGAACTTGTCGTGAAAGGCCTTCACCTCGGCGCTGGGATAGACGTCATGTTTCATGGTCTGGCAGGGCGGACACCAGGCGGCGGAAAAGACGAGGATGACCGGCTTGCCGGATTTTTTCGCGGCACTCATGGCGAGGGTGCTGCTGTCTTTGAAATCCGGGCTGCCTTTCGGGAAGTCGCTGGCCAGGGCGAGGCTCGAGGCGGCGGCGAGAATGAGGAGGATGGTTTTTTTCATGGTTTGGGGGATATTAAAGGGAACGATTGATGAGATGTGCCGGGGGCGGTTTTTATTCCCCGGATTCTGTGCGAGATCGAAGAATCATGGCGATGGCTGATGTGCATTGACTTGCCAGCAGGCTGCCTTAACCCGTGGGCCATGAGCATCTCACGACTTCCGGTTCTTCTTGCCAGTGCTTCCCTTGCCCTGACATTTTCATTTCAATCCGGCATGGCCAATGAGGCCTTCTTTTCGAAAGACGGCAGAACGGTGACAATGGGGCTCGGAAGCCGGGGCCGCTCCGGGCTGGTGCAGGTGGACATTGCCACGGGCAAGATCACGCAGGCGCCTTTGCCAGCAGAGCTGAAGGACGAGAGCATCGAAAGCGTGGCGGCAGGCAGCGAGGGTGAAACGCTGTTTCTTGCCAAAGAGGGCGTGTGGGTGTGGACACCGGGTGCAGCCACGCCGGTGAAGCACGTCTGCGCCACGGCTCCTGTGGTGGGCGCGACGGATTTGTTCGTGGCCACCGTGCCGGGCACGCCGCTCACGGATTGTCTTTTGGTCAGTGGCAATGAAACGGCTGATGCGACGAGCATGGGGACTTTCTACGGTCGTAAACCAGGCGGCAAGCACACCTTTCTGTCCATTTTCTGCCGCCGTGTGAGCAGCGCGACAGGCGGTGTTTTTTCCAATGACGGGCGGCTGTTTTTCATCAGCGACGGCGATGTGTGGGAAGGTGGCATCCAGATGGATGACGATACGGGCACGGAGCGTCTGGGCACGCTGGTAGGTGCACGCATCGCGCCTTTGGCCATCATGAACACGGATGAAGCCAACGGCGGCAGCCTGTGGGTGCAGCATGTGGCTCCGGCAGGAAAATGGATCTACGCCCAGCTGCGCGGGCACCACATGTCCGCGATCCTGCGTACGCCTCTGCCTGCCAAGCCCATGTACTCGCCGACCTCCAACGATTCTCCCAGCGCGAAAGATCAGCTGGATGCCATGTCTCACTCGCTGAACAAAACCGAGGTCATTACGGATGACATGGAATACGCCGCCGGCTTCTGTGCCATTGAGATTGGCGGCACGCCGCGTGTGTTTTTCTGCGGAGATACGACGGAGGAAAACAAAGGCCCCGCGCTGATGCTGTGGGAAGGCACGGGCAAGCCGCGTGTGATTGGCCACCTGCCGCAGGAGTGAGCTGAATCAGGTGTAAAACACAACGCCCGGAGAAAACCTCCGGGCGCTGCAATGATCAGGTTCCTTGAAGGTCGTTCCGACTCTCAGTGCATGCCATGATGGCCGCTGTGATGCCCGCCACCCGAGTGGCTGGGAGCCCCACCTCCCGATGGCGCAGATGGAGCGCCGCCAAATCCACCAGGCGAACCGCCGCCCGATGAGTGGCCACTGTGGTGGGAGCTGCCGCCGAAGCCGGAACCTCCTGACGGTACGCCACCGAATCCACCGCTGGAGTGGTGCGTCGTGCCGCCGCCAAATCCACCACCACCAAAGCCGCTGCCGAAACCGCCGGAACTGCTACCTGAATGGTGCGTGCTGCCACCGGAGTGATGAGAGCTGCCGCCCAAGGAAAAGGGAGCGCTGGAAAAGCCACCGCCAGAGTGACTGGACGAATGGTGCTGGTAATGACCGGAGGAAGGAGCTGAGTAACCGCGACTGGAGTGATGCGAGGGAGCGCTAAAGAACGAAGCGAAGCTAGGCGTGGAGTAAGAGCGGTTTGAATAACCGGAATAGGGC
>JAPLUN010000568.1 GCA_026397715.1 Verrucomicrobiota bacterium | reverse complement strand
GGCCGCCTGCGCCAGATTCTGGTCAATCTGATAGGCAATGCCATCAAATTCACCCACAAGGGCGGCGTCACCATCGAGGTCAGCTTGGAATCTCAGACTGCCGACATGGTCACTCTCCATTTCAAGATCAACGACACCGGCATCGGCATTGCCGCAGACATGCGCGAAAGCATCTTTGAGGCCTTCACCCAGGCGGAGCAATCCACCGCACGGCGCTACGGCGGCACCGGCCTTGGGCTCGCCATCTGCCATGACCTCGTCGCCCTCATGCACGGTCGCATCTGGGTGGAGAGCCAGCCCGGCAACGGCAGCACCTTCCACTTCACCGCCGCCTTCGGACGCACCAGCGGCATTTCGATCAAGCCCAAGTCCCCACGCTTCAAACCTGTTGTCACCGCCCATGCTTCCATGAAGGTGCTCATCGTCGAAGACGGCCACGTCAGCCAGCTCGTCGGGGCGCGCATGCTGGAGAAACGCGGCCATGTCGTCACCCTGGCTTCCAACGGCAGGGAGGCCATTGACCGCTGTGAAAAGGAGGCCTTCGACGCCATTTTGATGGATGTTCACATGCCCGGCATCAATGGCTACGAAGCCACCGCCAGAATCCGTCAGTCCGAACAAGCCACCGGCAGGCATATCCCCATCATCGCCATGACGGCCAATGCCATGAAAGGCGACCGCGAGCGCTGCCTTGCCGCAGGCATGGATGATTACATCGCCAAACCCCTGCGATCCGCTGAGTTGTTTCAGGTCGTGGAGCAGTTCTCACCACGTTCGGCCATGGCGCAGCCTGCCCCGGCATCTCCTCTCCCCGCAGCACCCGCACCCCGCCTGCAGATCGAGACGCCCCCCTTCGACCTTGCCGAGTTTCGTGAGTCCACCGGGGATGAAAAGCTCATGCGCAAACTCGTGGCCATCTTCTCTGAAGATGCGCAAAAATACCTGCGCAAAGCTGAAAAGGCGCTCACGGCTGGCAAAGCCAATCAAGTCTATGAGGCCGCTCACTCGCTCAAGGGCATGCTCGGCGTTTATGCCGCCAAAAAAGCGCTCAAACTCTCCTCCGAACTCTGCGAATACGCCCACGCCAGAGATTTGAAGGGCGCCCAGCTCATGCTGGATCAGTTGAAAAAGGAGTGCGCCCTCCTCGGTGAGGCCCTGCTCGCCGCTTTCAAACCCGGCGCTTGAATCAGCGATACTCCGCCATGCCATCGTAGCCGTGCACCAGGTGGATCGGATGCCCGACCTCCTTCAAAATCTGGCGCGTCAAATTCAGCTTGGCCTGCAGAGCAGCATCATCGTGATCCGGATCGTGATGCACCACGATCCACTTTTTAGCGCCCACCAGTTTGGTCAGCGCACAGGCCGTGGCCAGATTGGAATGCCCCCAGCCGATCCGTTTCGGGTAGTCCGTCGGCAGGTACTGCGCCTCATGCACCAGCAGATCCACTCCGTCCAGGAAGGCCAGCATAGGCTCATAGGGCACCACCAGATTTGAATCGCGTGTCAGTTGGACGGGGGAACCCGTGTAGCCCTGGAGAAATTCATTGTCGGGCACAAACGCCACGCTCCAGCCATCATGCGTCACTTTGAATCCCACCGTCGCACCGGGATGCTGCGTGAATTCACGTGTCACCGTCACGTCACCGATTTTCACCGGTGCATCGTCCAGAAACACGAAGTTGATTTTAGCCCGCAGATCTTCGCGCTGAATCGGAAAATAATCGCGGTCCATCTGGCCGCAGAGCAATGACTCGATGTTTTTGCCAAAACCGCGCTCACCGTAAACCGTGATTTCAAATCCCGGCACATAGATCGGCGTGAAAAACGGGAATCCTTGAATGTGATCCCAGTGCGTATGCGTGATGAACAAGTGGATGTGACACGGCCCGCCAGCCAGGAACGACTGCCCCGCATCCCGCAGCCCGGAACCCGCGTCAAACATGATGCGTTCCTTGCCGGTGTTATATTCAAAGCACGTGGTGTTGCCACCATGCTGGGCATAGCGCGCTCCACACACAGGGATCGAACCCCGCGTGCCCCATAATTTCACATGCGGCCGCTTGGTGTCCAGCACCGGCGCATACTGCTCCGCAGACACAGGCAGGTGATCACGGTGCGTGACCCCCTTCGTCGTCGCTGCTTCATGAAAATACTGCCTCAGTTTCTCCAGCAGAAGTTCAGGATCGAACGGCTTGATCAGCACATCCACCGGCCCGGTTTGCTGGATGTGCTTGAGTTCTGTAGAATAATCCTTCGCCGTGCAGACAATCACCGGCATGTGCTGGGTGGATTGCTGCGCCCGAAGATGCCTCAGCACCTCAAGCCCGTTCATTTTCGGCATGATCAGGTCCAGCACCAGCAGGTCCGGCTTGAATATATCCATCTGCTCAAGGCATTCCTCACCGTCCTCCGCCACGCATACGATGTATCCATGCGTTTCAAGTGCATGCGACAGCCGCATGGAAAGTGCTCGCACATCTTCTGCGAGCAGAATTTTTTTGGGTGGGGTTGGGGTCGCCATGTCTTGCCTCAATATCTCAAATACGCACAAAAACAATGGTCGGGCTGGCGGGATTCGAACCCACGACCTCTTCGTCCCGAACGAAGCGCTCTACCAGGCTGAGCCACAGCCCGAATCACTGATCCACATTGATTTAGAACGGATTCGGCAAGTTCTAAATATTCGCTTGGATACAGGTTTTGCATTCTCCAAGTTTGCAGACCATGAGCACGCGTGCAAAGCAGCTCGGAAAGTTTGAAAAGGTTGAAAAATGTCTCTACCGATACTCATCGAACGGCATATATTATGCGGTCGTCAGGCATGAAGGCAAGCTGATTCGAAGACCGTTGGAGACCGACGATGGCAAGCCCGCATTAGAGTAACTTGCTGACTTCAAACACAGCCTGGGCCGGATCGATTCCAGTCTCGGCAAGTTGTCCATTGAGGAACGGCTGAGAAGTTCCAGGCAACCTCGAAAAATCTGGAGGCCAACACGACCCAAAAGCTGGGTTTTGTGGCCGCCCATTTTCGCAAGGCCGGGGCGTTGACTCAGGAAATGCGGAAAGTGAAATCGTCCGAAATGGATGCCTGATGAGCGAAAATTAGACTGTCCGCTGTTATCACCGGGCACGCTCTGTTGTTCGAGTTGGCTGTTGCGGACGTTTCGCGTTCGATGAGCTCACGCGATTCACGAATCTGTCGTTCTTAGTGTGGTCAATGGCTGTCACGACAGCGCTTGACAGGTTTCAGTCACAAGCTGAAGGCACCTTCTATCGCGCTGCCTTGGCCCTTCTTCGATCAATGCTGTTCAACTCCCTTTCGTTTTTACTGCTGTTTCTGCCTGTTGCCTGGATTGGCCATCAGGTGGCCGCACGGGCTGGGCATCAGCACGCAATT
>JAPLUN010000211.1 GCA_026397715.1 Verrucomicrobiota bacterium | reverse complement strand
ACCTTGGCCGCAGCCTGCCATGCCGGATGGTTCTTGCCGACATCGTGCCAGTTAATGCCGGTTTCGTTTGCTCGACGTTCTTCGGGAGTGATGATGTTCGGTGGCAATGCTTTGAGAATGGCATCGAAGGTGTTGCGCACGTCTTGTGTATGTTCTGCGATGCTGCGCCAGCCGTTTGCAAGGCTGGAGAGCATGTCTTCATCAGACATGCTGGGGCGTGGCTGGTGAAGATCACTCACAGGTTTGTCTGCATCGCTGCCTGTCCAACCAGTATCAACAGAGTAGCCGCCTGCTTTGCAAGGGAGCAGGATGGTCATGCCGGGATAAACGTCGCTATCCCGGACACTGATCCAGCCTGCGTCTTTGCCACGCCAGGTCCAGCCTTGAGAGAGGATTTGACGGGCATCTTTGACCTTGCCGATGGAGACGGAACAAAGCTCCTGCCTCTGGAAGTCCGGGTGGTAGTTGGGATCAGGCTTCGCACCGTCCCACTCACGCCAGAGCACCTGGAAGTCGGTGTCAGGATCGGTGCCGCGCACGAAGGGTGAAACATCGGTGAAGCCGAGGGAAAGATTGGCGTCGGTGTCGAAGAAATCGAGCAACTCATGCTGCTGGAGCGAGTATGTCACGGAGGGGATTGAGGCGGCGATGGCTGCGGCGATCTCTTTATCTTCAAAGGTTGCAGGCGAGGCGTTCTTGGTGAGCTTTTTCAAAACGGGCCAAACTGCTTCGCAGGCATCCATGTTGTAAGGCAGGCATTTTCGTCGGGCTTCTTTTTCCTTTTTCTCTTTTTCTTCCTTCGGACTGGCAGGAATGATGGGCAATTCCAAGCCGATGATGATGGCTTGCGGCACGAAGTTGGTGAATTTGCCAGAGCCGAACCCAAACTCTCCTGCACGATTCAGCCGTCCCAACCTCTGAACGAGTGATGCCAGCGGTGCGACTTCGGACCAAAGCATGGCGCTGGATAGATCGACTCCTGCTTCGATGACCTGGGTCGCCACGATGATCTGCCCGCCTACTGGCAAAGGTGAGCTGAGGGATTCACGCTGGAGTTCACGCTCCCTCTGGCGGAAGCGTGCGTGCATGAGCCTCAATTCGGTGACGCTTTGCTCTCCGAGTTTCTTTTTCAGAGCCGCGTGAACGGCAACGGCGCGGCTGACCGTATTGCAGATGATGAGCGTCCGTCTGGGCAGCGATTTGTCCTCCTTTTGAAGAGAGGCCACCATAGCTTGATGGCGTCGAATGATCTCATCAGCCCTGTCGGCCACATGGTTGTCACCAAAGTGCCAGTCCTGATGAGTCTCAATGGTTTTTTGTGCCAACCGGCGCTGAGCCAGTGACCCAGTGGTGGCGTCCTTTTCATTCGCAGATAGTCCAAAATAGAAACTTTTGCCTCGTTGCGTTCCTCGCCATTCGCGGGTGATGAGTTGATCTGCATTCGTCGTGGCAGACGCATACCAAGTAACCGAGGGGCCAATAGGGAACGAGCCAAAGCTGTCCTTGCCACGAAATGCCTCAAGCTGTGCTGCGGTGCCAACTCCAGGCCCCATCAACTGCGTCTCATCCAGCACCCAGAGACAATCGTTGTTCAGTACTCCGAAGTGCATGGGCCAGCGGTAACGGCTCATGCCGTAGCCGCGATTCAAGGCACGGGAGAGCAGCATGTCCTGGGTGCCGATGAGGATCGTGTTGTCCTCGGGATGGAGATCCCAGTCTTTGGCATACCCTTCCACTTCTTCGCCGCCCATCAGAATGACGACGCGAGGCGGCTTGGTGGTAATCAGCCCGGCTTTAACGAGAGCGTC
>JAPLUN010000017.1 GCA_026397715.1 Verrucomicrobiota bacterium | reverse complement strand
GCCAGCGCAGTGGGAAAACGACTCCACGATTGCTGCTGAAGTCGAGAGACGCTTTGAGGCGTTTAAAGCAGGTCGGGAACGTGGGTTGAGCCATGATGAGGTGTTTGCGGCTGCCGGGACGCTTGTGGCATGAGGGTGGTTTATTCAGAGCACTTCCAGGCGGAGCTGTGCTGCATCACAGGACGCTACACTGCCGAAGGCCGGGAGCTGGGGCGCAGCTTTGTGCAGACTGTGGAAAGCATCTGTTTGGAGATTGCCGCAGATCCATTGCGCTGGCGCATCTTTGACGGCCGCGTGCGTCGTTGCCTGGTTCCTCGCTTTCCCTACATTATCTATTATCTGGTGGAAGATGATCTGATTTACTTTGGAGCCTTGCTTCACAGTGCCCGGCACCCGGAAACTTTCCGCGCATCATTTGCCGATCTTTGACGCTCCACCCTTTTGCGGAGAGCTCTCGCCTCCTGCCGGCGCGACCGCGCTGAAAGTGAGCTGCTGCAGGAAATGGTACAACGCCTGCTTCCACTCCGGGGCATCGTGTTCGTGGTCAGTGACGTGCCACACATGCGGTACATCCAGGGACTTCAGCCAGGCATGGAAGTCTTGGCTGATGGAAAAGAGCCCGTCCTTGCTGCCGCAGGAAAGCCAGAGCAGGCGGAGGTGTTTGGCCGCATTGGCGTTCGGCAGCAGTTCGGCGGGTTTGTGGGTGTTGGGTGCGGAGGAGAAGCCGCCGACCCATGCAAAGAGCAAGGGATGACCCAGCCCGAAATTCAGCGACTGCCCGCCGCCCATGGAGAGCCCGGCCAGTGCGCGGTGCTCACGGTCCGCCTGCACGGCATAGCGCGCTTCAATGGTCGGGATCACTTCGTCCAGCAGGTCGTGCTCAAAAACCGCAAAAGCTGGCGCATGCTTGAAGACATCGCCTGTGGGCCGGTCGTTTTTCTGCGCGCGGCCGTTTGGCATGACCACGATCATTGGCACCGCTTTCCCATCGGCGAGGAGATTGTCCAGCAGCACGTCCGGATGGGCAAAGCGCTCCCACTCCGTTTCATCGCCGCCGATGCCGTGCAGCAGGTACAGCACCGGCAGTTTTGTCTCCGGGGTGTAACCGGGAGGTGTGTACACATTCATCCGCCGCCGTGTGCCCACGGTCTTGGAGTCGTACTCGATCATCGTCAGTTTGCCGTGCGGAATGCCCTCCCGCCGTTTGTCCCAGCCTTCGGGTGGCGGGGGAAAGGCGGGGCGGTCATCTTCCTTCAGCACGATCGGTCCCCACGACTTGCGCGGCTCGCTTTCGACCGACTGCGACAAAGCAGGGCAGGTGGTCAGGATTAGCAGCAGAGCGCGCGCAATGAAGTTCATGGCAGGTGCTGCTTCACTTCAGGCTCATGATGAACGCCTTCACATCAGCGAACTCCTGGGGCTTCAAGATGAGGTTCATTGGGGGCATTGGAGAGATCGGTGTGGCGGTGTAGCCTTCGGCGAGTTTGGCGTTCGGATTGGTAAGGCTTTCGAGGATGTAGGCGGCATCCTTGCGAGTGGCGATGCCGTCCAGCGCAGGACCGACG
>JAPLUN010000178.1 GCA_026397715.1 Verrucomicrobiota bacterium | reverse complement strand
TTGTGTGCAGATTGTTGTCTGACCACATGCCCTTCACCTCCGCCGTTTTCGTCTCGACTGCGGCGAGGCCCTGCCGCGGTTCCGGCTTCGTGGTGAGCACCTGCATTTGCACGCTGCCCTCAGGATGTAGCAGACTTCCTGTCGTCACCAATTCCGCACCCTCAACCAATGAAGCCGGGAGCTTTACCTCGATCACGGAGGGTGCCTGCACTTGGTAGTCAGACGATGCGGATATCTTTGGGCCAGGCGCGTTCAATGCCGCCGCCAGCAGCGGGCCGGTGAAGGAAAGCAACTGACTGTGCAGTGCGCGATTGGGAGAATCCGCAGCCACGGTGGCAAGACCGCGCTCGAGCAACTGCTGCACCTGCTGCGCAAGACGCTGCCGCTCGGTTGCATCAGTGGTTTTGCGCCACATGGCGAGCAACGAACCACCGGGAATGGCTGGAGCAACCTCCAGCTTTGCAGGCTGGCTCAGGAAATGCCACACACCATGCGGATTCCCGGCGAGAATGTTCGGCGACACATCCTTCGCGAGATCCCACGTCGTTTTGCCATCGCTGAGGGTGAGATTCACCGCCGTATGATCGCAGGAATGATTGCCGTCACGCGGGCCGATCACCAATGCGACCACATCTCCCTGGAATACCCGTACATTCTCAAACGAACCCAAATGGATCAGCTCCGCTCCCTTGCTCACGCCGCTGGCGAGCACTTCGCGCGTGTGGCCGCGCCGCACCTCCAGCGCCCAGGTGATGCCGTTGCCGCATTCAGGGTGCGCATCAGCCACGTCGCCGTGAATGTGCAATGCACTGCTCACCGGACTGCGCCATGCGATGACGGATGCGCGTGAAGGCGAGGGATGGGTGGCCACACTGTGAGCCTTCATGAGGCCCGGAGTCCTCGCCGGCTCATCGGAGGAGTTCGCCAGCACGCTGAGCGCCTGCTCGCCTGTCCACCCCTGGATGAAGTTGTAGTTGGGCACGCTCGTCATTTTTTTCATGAGCAGCGGCTCCAGTTTCACCGAGCCTGACGAACCAATATCGAGGTAATCCAGCCAGCCGGTGAGCTGCGCAGCGTCCACGCCATGCTTCTGCACCAGCTTCACGACATCCGTGCGTTCAGTACTCATCTGCACCTCGTGTGCTGCTGCAAGACACTTCGCCACACTGGCAATCATCTGGGCACGTTGCTTCTCCAAGCGCTGCACGACCTGTGGCACGTGGCGCAGCGGCATGTCCGAGCGTCCCGGAGCCACGAGCCGCGCATTTTCCCAGATGGCGGCGTCGTTTGCGCTGCCATCGCCCGCGTCAGTCGTCGTCAGGTAGAGTGTCACATCGCCGCCATCCTTAGATGCAGGCAGTTTCATGCGAACCTCGTGCTTTGCGACAAGCGGCGTCACCGGTTCCTGCCAGGCCTTGGGGCCGTTTTGCTTGCCAATGTGCCCCACGCTGGCAAACCGCCACAGCGACTGCTGCCAGGGTGCCACATCCGCTACTGCAAGCGTCCCGGCGCGGAACTTCGCGCGCAGCGGATCCAGCAACACTGATGGCTTCGTATCAGTGAGCCTCTCTTTGAGCAGGCGGAGATATTTGGGACTCAGAGCGGCGCTGTCGCCACGGCCTTGCAATGCGGCAAGATACTTTGCCAGCGGCAGGCGTCCGTCGTCTGCAGTGATGACTTTCGCGCCTTCCACTTTCAATTCGGACTGCCCCACCGATTCGCTGTATCGGCCGTACAATGCCCTGATCTTCTCCAGCGTCTCCTCCGCCCAGTCGCTTGGGGAGTTGGATGATGAGAAGTGCAGGCCCTGTGGCGTCAAGACCGCGTGACTGGCGACATCCTTGGCCGCGTCGAGATACTTGCTCAGCAACGCAGGCGACATCACGAGTGCTGCCCCTGCATTGGTAAATCCTTCGCCTGCCGCGCCATCCACAGGAAACTCCTTCGCGGGATCAAGCGATTCCACACCGGTCAAATCACGGATAGTGTAGCTGTACTCCATGTTCGAAAGTCGGCGTAGCACCACGGGTCCGGGATCGCCAGTGCTCGCGAGCGCCACTTCCTCCAACCGGTCCTGCACCCATTTGGTCAGCAGTATTTTCTGTTCGGGGGCCAGCTGCGGCTCCTTCTTCGGCGGCATCTCGCCCATGTGAATCTGGTCCAGCACGCCTTCCCAGATCATCGGCTCCCGTTTGACGTCAGCGACTGAAGAAAACCGTTCAAGATCGAGATCCCCCTTCTGCTTCTTGGTGGAGTGGCACGAATTGCACCGCTCTTTCAGCAAGGGCAGGATTGATGTTTGGAAATCGTCTGCGCCAAACGCAGCACCGTGAAGAACCAGGCATGACGCGATGGCATTAATTGAACTGTAAAACTTCATGCTAAAATCTCCTTCACGACGTTGCCGTAGACATCTGTGAGCCGAAAATCTCGGCCGAGATGGCGCCACGTCAGCTGCTCGTGGTCGAGGCCGAGTTGGTTCAAGATCGTGGCATGCAGATCATGCAGGTGAACTTTTCCAGAAACGGGTCGGAAACCAAAGTCATCCGTTTCACCGAAGGTATAACCGGGTTTGATGCCGCCACCGGCCATCCAGGTGCAGAAACTTTCCGGCTGATGCTCACGACCATGTTTCTCAATGGGTGAGGTGCCGCTGAGGTCCTGGCTCCATGGCGTGCGACCAAATTCCCCGCTCCAGACGACGAGTGTGTCTTCAAGCAGGCCGCGTGATTTGAGATCTTTGATCAGCGCGGCGCATGGCTGGTCGCTGGCAGCGCAGCTTTTCGGCAACGCATTGCGGATGTCGCCATGATGATCCCAGCCTCCCATGGTGACCTGCACAAAGCGCACGCCCGCTTCGCTCATCTTGCGTGCCAGCAGGCAGGCACGGGCGTTTTTGTCGGTGTCTTTGCCGCCGATGCCATAGAGCTGCTTTGTCGCCTCGGACTCGTTCGAGAGGTCCACGAGTTCGGGAGCCGTCATCTGCATACGGAAGGCGGTCTCCATGCTTTCGATCATGCCTTCCATGCGGGCGTCGGTTCCCGTCTGGTCGAGCAGGCGTTTGTTCATGCGCTGCGTGAAATCGATGCGCGCACGCTGTGCTTTCGCATCGCCAGAGATGTCGGCGAGGTAGTCGATGGGAGACTGTTTGTCGCTGGACGGAATGATCACCTTGGTGCCCTGATGAGCGGCGGGCAAAAACGACGAACCATAAAGCCGGGTGTCGCTGTCAGGATGGATGCTGATGAAGCTCGGCAGGTTTTGATTCTCTGCACCGAGCCCATAGCTAATCCAAGAGCCCATGGAGGGACGCACATCCGCCGTGACTCCGGTGTGAAACTGCAGCGCGGCGGGTTGATGCTGATTGTTGTCCGCATGCACGGCACGCAACAGGCAGATCTCATCCGCAATGCTTGCCGTGTGTGGCAGCAGATCGGAGATCATTATGCCGGATTGTCCGCGCGGCTTGACTTCACACTGAGTGGCAAGCGCGAGAAACTTGTCTGTTCCAACACGAAGTTCGTTGGTGTTGACCGGCGCGGTAATCTTCTGGCCGTGCATGCGCTTGATGTAGTCCTTCGGATCAAACAAATCCGGCTGCGATGGCCCACCTGACATGAACAGAAAGATCACGCGCTTCGCCTTCGCCGGGAAACGTGGGACCTTCACTGCCAGAGGGCTCTGCGCGGCCTGAACCAGATCATGCAAAGCGAGCGCACCGAAACCGGTGGCGGTGCGCTGGAGCCATGAGCGGCGGGAGAAGGTGTTCGTGTTCATAGGCGGAGCAAAAATTCATTCGAAGACAGCAGTGCGTGGCTCAGTTCGATCCATGCTTTTTCGGCGGGAATGGATTCGAGAAACTTCACGGCATCCTCACGTTCGGTGCTGGTGATCGGGCGGCTGAGGATGCGCAGCCAGAGCGCTTCGAGACGCGCGCCGGTGTTGGCTTCGGTGTCGGCAAGTTGTTTGGCCACTTCGGTGGCACGAGCACGGACAGTGTCGCTGTTGAGCAGAAAAAGCGCCTGAGTAGGCACGGCGGTTTCGGCACGTTTGCCAGCGATCTGCGCAGGCTGAGTGAAGTCGAACACATCGCGCAGCTTCGCGGAACCGGGTTGCGTGGCCGTGCGGATGACCGGGAGATAAATCGTGCGCTCAAAATCCTGCACAGGGCGCATCTTTTTGAAGGCAAAGGCGGGTGGATTCACGGCCTTCGGACTGAGACTGTTGACGTTTTCGGGAAACTCCAGCGGCAGGGCTGGACCGCCGCTCGAAGGTGTGAGCTTGCCGCTGATGGCGAGCATGGCGTCACGGATAGCCTCGGCATCCAGACGCTGGCGGTTCATGCGCCACAGCAGACGATTGTCAGGGTCTTTTGCCTCGGCGATGGCGTTGTGTGCACTGCTCATGCGGTAGGTGCGACTAAGGACGAGTTCGCGAATGAGCTGTTTCTGCGACCAGCCGTTTTGCATGAACCGGGTCGCGAGGAAATCCAGCAACTCTGGATGCGAAGGTGTTTCACCGCGAGCGCCGAAGTAATCGACACTGCGCACCAGACCTTCACCAAAGAGCTTCTGCCAGATGCGGTTCACGGTGACCCGTGCGGTGAGCGGATTGCGTGCATCGGAGATCCAGTCGGCTAGCTCCACTCTACCGCTTTGACCGGCAGGAATGGGAGGAAACTCGGCCCAGGAAGCGACGCGCAATGCGCCACGCTTCACCAGATCACCCAACGCATACGGATTGCCACGAATGGTGACACGCATGTCGGCGGGCTTTTCGCGGTCATGCACCGCGAAAGCTTTTGGCGCGAGGGGTGCAAAGAACTTAGCGTGCTCGATCTGGCCATTGAGTGTCTTGATGCGAGTGGCGAGTTCATCACGCTTCTTTTCGAGGCCTGACTTCGTCTCTTTGGTAGCACTGGTGATCTGCGGTTCCAGCGCGGTCTTTTCCTTGTTGGTGTTGTCGCGCTCGGCCTCCCAGTGGCGGATTTTTTCCTCGTTCGCGGCGAGAAGCAGTTCGCGTCCGGCCTTTTGCTCCGCTGTCTCTGGCAGTTCGGTTTTGTGGACACTGCTCCAGACGCCGTTGTCAGTCTTGTACGTGGCATCGGTACTGCGGAACATGCCGGCGATGGCGTAGTAGTCGGTCTGCGCAATGGGATCAAACTTGTGATCGTGGCAACGTACGCAGCCAAGGGTCAGACCGAGAAACGCAGTGCCGATTTTGCTGACCTGTTGATCGACGAGGTCGTGCTCCATCTTGAGCTTGTCCACGGCAACGATTTCGACATCACCCAGCACCAGGAAGCCAGTTGCGGTAATGTTCGCAGCCCGCTCCTGAGGAGAGGATGCAGGCAGAAGGTCTCCGGCAATTTGTTCCCGAATGAAGCGGTCGAAGGGTTTGTCAGAGTTGAAGGAATTGATGACATAATCACGATAGCGCCATGCATGTTCGGCAAAAACATTGTTCGAGGTGCCGATCTGGTCCGCATAACCGGTGAGATCGAGCCAGTGGCGCGCCCAACGTTCACCGAAGGCGCTGGATTGCAGCAGGCGATCAACCGCTGCGGCACGGGATACGGGAGACGCATCAAAGCGGGACAGATCCTCCGGTGTCGGCGGCAGGCCGGTGAGATCAAGCGAGACTCGGCGCAGCCAGGTGTAAGCGTCTGCATCTGGCGCTGGGGAGAGGCCGTTGGCCTCGAGTTTGGCCAAAATGAAGCGATCCACGGGTTCAAGCGGCCAGTCCACCTTCCGAACTGCCGGAACTGCCTCATGACGCACCGGCCGAAAAGCCCAGAATTTCTTCCCCTCTTCGACATCGATCACACGCGCGGATTTGGCGATAGTTTGTTTCACACGTGAATCCGGCGCACCCATGGCCACC
>JAPLUN010000292.1 GCA_026397715.1 Verrucomicrobiota bacterium | reverse complement strand
GAAGGGCAAGCAGGTCTCCGAGGCGGAACTGGCGATCATTGAGCAATGGATCGCCCAAGGGGCCAAGACCGCGCGGCCGGAGCCGCTGGCGCTCGCTCCCGGGCCGATGATTTCAGACGATGACCGCGAGTACTGGGCCTTTCAGCCGGTGAAACGTCCTGCGGTGCCTGCCAATGTGGATGCCAAGAAGGTGCGCACCCCGGTGGATGCCTTCCTGCTCAAATCGATGGCGGACAAGGGGCTTACCTTTGCGTCTGAGGCTGACCGCAGAACTTTGATCCGCCGTGTGTCGCTCGATCTGACCGGATTGCTGCCGACGCCGGAGGAGGTGGAGGCCTTTGTGAGTGACAAATCACCGCTGGCCTATGAGCAGCTGGTGGAGCGCCTGCTGGCCTCGAAAAACTACGGCGAGCGCTGGGCGCGGCACTGGTTGGATGTGGTGGGCTATGCGGACTCCAACGGCTATTCGGAGGCTGACTCGGTGCGGCCTCAGGCGTGGCGTTATCGGGATTATGTGATCCGTGCGATGAACACGGACAAACCGTGGAATGAATTCATTCAGGAGCAGCTGGCGGGTGACGAACTCGCCGGGGCGACGCATGCAGACTTCCAGCAGGCTGTGCTGGATCCGCAGAGGACTGATCAGCTCATAGCCACTGCGTTTCTGCGCATGGCACCCGATGGCACGGGCGATGCGCCTGATGATGCGAAGCTCGCGAAAAACCAAGTCATTGCCGAGCAGATGAAGGTCACGACCTCGTCGCTCATGGGTATGACGGTGGCCTGCGCGCAGTGCCACGATCACCGCTACGATCCGATCACGCAGGCTGACTACTACCGGCTGCGCGCGGTGTTTGATCCGGCCTACAACTGGGAGGCCTGGCGGGCACCGGCGCAGAGGCTGTACTCACTTTACACTCCTGAAGAGCGCGCCAAGGCGGCGGAGATTGAAGTCAAAGCCAAGGAGATCGAGGCCGAGGCGCGTGCGATGAGCAAAAAGTTCCTCGATGAGATTTTCGAGGTCGAGATCAAGAAGGTGCCCGAGGCCGAGCAGGCGGCCTTCCGCGTCGCCCGTGACACGCCGGTCGCCAAACAGACCCCGGAGCAGAAGACGCTCATCAAAAAGTACCCTTCCGCGCTCGCGACCTACTCACTCGATCTCTACGACAAGAAGAAGCAGGACATCGTGGATGCGAAGATGGCCGAAGCCAAAAAGCTGCGTGAGACGAAGCCGGTGGAAGGCTTTGTGATGGCGCTGACGGAAGTGAAGGGGCAAGTGCCTGTGACAAAGCTCTTCAATCGCGGCGATCATGATCAGCCGAAGCAAGCTTTGACTCCCGGTGAGCTGAGCATCCTGGCCAGTCCGCAGATCGAGCCTTTCAAACCGGTGCCGGTGAGCAGCGGGTCCAGCGGCCGCCGCCTAGCCTATGCGCAGTGGTTGACCAGCGGCAAGCATCCGCTCACGGCGCGAGTGCTTGTGAATCGTTTTTGGATGAACCACATGGGACGTGGCATCGTGAATACGCCGGGTGATTTCGGCCGTCAGGGCGAACTGCCCACGCATCCGGAACTGCTCGACTACCTTGCCGATGAGTTTGTGAAGAGCGGCTGGAAGCTGAAATCGCTGCACCGCCTCATCATGCTGAGCAATGCCTACCGGCAGTCCTCGGTGAACGACGCTTCGTTGCACAGTGATCCTGAGAACAAGCTCTATGCGCGTTTCAAACTGCGCCGTCTGGATGCCGAGACACTGCGCGACTCCTTGCTGGCCGTGACCGGCACGCTGGTGCAGTCGAGCTACGGTCCGCCGAGTGGCATTGGTCGGGATCCGCAGGGCCGCGTGGTCACGGGCATCGACAAAGGAACGATCACTCTGAACAAGGTGGATCCGGGTGGTGCAGATGATTTCCGCCGCTCCATCTACGTGCAGGTGCGCCGCAGCAAACCAGTCACCGTGCTCGACACCTTTGACGCGCCCATCATGACGCCGAACTGCGAACTGCGCGCTCAGACCACCGTCGCTCCGCAGTCCTTGCTGCTGATGAACGACACCTTCGTGCTCGACAGCTCGCTCCGTCTTGCTGATCGCCTGGAGGCTGCGGCCCCTGGCAATCGCACGGAGCAGATAAAGCGCGCCTGGGAACTGCTCTTTGGCAAACCGGCGACTCAGGCTGACGTCACACGCGGCATCGAGTATCTCGATGAGCAGACCAAGGCGCTCGCCCAGTATCACCACGACATCCAGCACCCGAAAGGTGTCGTGCCCAATCCGCCGCAGGAAGCCATGGCCAGCCTGTGCCAGATCCTTTGCAGCTCAAACCGCTTTTTGTACGTAGAGTGAAGAGCCATGTTTTGCTAGATTCGCTGCATGAGTCTTTTACAGCACTGCCGCGCGATCCTCGCAGCCCACTTGCTTATCTGCCTGCATGCGCAGGCATGCCTTTGGGATACGGACACCATCGCCATGGAAAAAGCGCGGTTTCCAGGCATCGCTGATCTGATCTCCGGCAACTTTCCCCGTCATTCGAAGGAATTTTATGAATGGCGCAAGACTCGTTGCGAGGCGGCGCTTGCGAGTGGTGATCAAGCTCCTGTTGTCTATGATGACCTTGCCGTGTCTCAGCACAAACTGGGGGATCATCTCGCCGCCATCGCGACGATGCAGGCCAAGGAAAAAGTCCATCCGGGACTCTATGAGACATGTTCGAATCTTGGCACGTTCTACATTTATACCAATGACCTTGATCAGGCGGAGAAGTGGATTCAACAGGCTCTGGATATCAATAAAAACGCCCACTTTGGCCGTGAACAATATCAGCTCTGGCTGGTGCAGTGGATGAAGGCCGGGAAGCCAGGGCTTGGCAAGGAAACATCCATTGAACGAGGGCTTGGGTTCAGAGGTTTCGCAGCTTTTATCGTGGAGAAGACAGGGGGTGGCAGAGGGTTGGCGGCTTTTATTATGGAGAAGACGGGAGTTGTTCGAGTGTCTCAAGAGTGGAAAGACGGCAGAGCCGACGCGTTGCGTGGTATCTCAGGGATGATGCGTTTCGCCGACCATGACAACCCTTTGCTGCTGGAGGCTTTGGGTGACGTGCTTGCAGCTGGTATCGACACGGAAAATGCCACATTGCTCGCCGCCCAGGCCTATCTCCTTGCCAGCCGCAAATCCAAGATGGCGGCTGAAAAACAGCGTCTCTGGGGATTGATGCAGTCAGTCGGAGGCACTGTAGATGAATACAAACCACGCGACACCATGCGCACTCTCGACGCAGCTGTGGCGGAGGGTGCCCGCCTTGCTGCCAAAGTCCGGCAGGATGAACTCGGCTGGATCAAGGCCGGTAAGGATGTTGCGGCAGAGTTTGCTGCGAAGTATTTGAAAACCTCAGACAAGTAAGGCGGCATTGTCGCGCCGGGCGGTACGGATTTTCTTGGTTGTTCCACGTTTGCAGCGGCTGTGAGATTGTCGCCAGTTCGAGCGTATGATTTCCACCCCCTCATGAACCGCCCTCAGCTCTGCTCACGCCGTCACTTCCTGCATGCCAATGGCTACAGCCTTGGCACGCTGGCGCTTGCCTCGCTACTGGAGCGCGATGGGCTGCTCGCCGCACCGGTGAAGCCGGAGAGCATCACCGGTGAGATGCGCTATGATCTGCATCCGAAGAAGCCGCACTTCGAGCCGCAGGCGAAGGCGATGATCTCGATGTTCATGATGGGCGGGCCGTCGCAAATGGATCTCTTTGATCCGAAGCCGATGCTTACGAAGTACGACGGGCAGAAATTTCCCGGTGAGATCAAGTATGACAACCTCGCGCAGGCTTCATCGAAGTGCTTTGGCTCGCCATGGAAGTTCGCGAAGCATGGCGAGTGCGGCATGGAGATCAGTGAGCTGTTGCCGAATCTGAGCAAGGTGGTTGATGAGATCACGCTGATCCGCTCGATGACTTCCGGTGTGAGCAATCACGCGCAGGGTCTCTATGCGATGAACGGGGGACGCATCACCGCTGGTCGTCCGGCGCTGGGTTCGTGGCTGACTTATGGTCTCGGCAGCGAGACGGACGAACTCCCTGCGTACATGGTGCTCTCGCACCCCGGAGGCCTGCCCACCTTCAGTGGTGAGCACTTCACCAATGGCTGGCTGCCCTCGCTGTTTCAGGGTACGCTGGTGCGAGCCACCGAGCCGCGCATTTTGAATCTCGATCCGCCGCCTTCGCTGGCCGGTGCGCCGCAGCAGCGCCAGCTTGATCTGCTGAAGGCTTTCAACGAAGACCATCTCGCCCTGCACCCCGGTGAGCTTGATCTGCAGGCGCGTATTTCCAGCTACGAACTCGCGGCCAAGATGCAGGTCGCTGCGAAGGAGGCGCTCGATATTTCGAAGGAGCCTGAGTACGTCAAAAAACTCTACGGCGTCGATAATCCGATCACCAAAGATTACGCCACACGCTGCATCATCGCGCGCCGTCTCGTCGAGCGCGGTGTGCGCTACGTGCAGGTGCTCAATGCGGGCCAGTCATGGGATCAGCACGGTTCGCTCATCACGGCGCTACCCAAGAATTGCCAGGCCACCGATCAGCCGAGCGCTGCGCTGCTCATTGATCTCAAGCAGCGTGGGTTGCTTGATTCTACTGTTGTTCACTGGGGCGGCGAAATGGGCCGTCTGCCTGTGCTGCAAAATGATGCGGGCCGCGACAAGTGGGGCCGCGACCACAACACCTATGGCTTCAGCATGTGGATGGCCGGCGGCGGATTCAAGAAAGGCTATGTGCATGGCGAGACGGATGAATTTGGCCACAAGGCTGTCATCGACGAGGTTAAACACTTCGACTACCACGCCACGCTGCTGAAGACCTTTGGTCTCGACCACACCAAGCTCACCTACAAGCGCAACGGCCTCGCCGCATCGCTCACAGACAATCAGGGCGCCAAGGTGGTGGATGAACTGCTGGCCTAACATTTGACCAGCGATCATCCGATATGACTGCCGACGCTGATCCGAATCCACTGCATCGTTCGGCGACCTGGAAGTGGACGATCTGCGGCCTGTTGCTGCTCGCTTCGGCGATCAATTACATGGACCGCCAGACACTGGCGAATGCGGCGGTGCGTATCACCAAGGAGTTTCGGCTGTCGCAGGAGCAGTATGGCCACATCGAGGCGGTGTTTGCCTATGCGTTCGCGGCGGGTTCCATCGTCTTCGGATGGGCGGCGGATCGTTTCTCCGTGCGCTGGCTGTATGCCATTGTGCTGACGATGTGGTCGCTCGCCGGACTGGCCACGGGATTTGTGCACAATGAGCAGGAACTGCTGTGGTGCCGCATGGCGCTGGGATTTTTTGAGGCGGGTCACTGGCCCTGCGGCATTCGCACCACGCGGGCGCTGCTGGATGCGCGAGAGCGCTCGTTTGGCAACAGCGTGCTGCAGAGCGGTACATCCGTGGGGGCGATCATCACGCCGCTGATCATGAGCGGCCTCATGACAGCCGAACTAGGAAGCTGGCGCACGGCGTTTCAAGTGGTCGGCATCACCGGCTTTGGCTGGCTGGTGCTTTGGTTTGCCCTCGTGCGCAAGGCGGACCTGCCTGCGCCGGTTCGTGTGAGTGAGGCCTCGGAACAGATTGATGGCACCAGCTTGTGGAGCGTCATTTTCAGCCGACGGATGCTCATCATCTTTGTGGTCATCGCGGGGATCAACACGACTTGGCAGATCCTGCGTGCATGGCTGCCGAAGATTTTGCAGGAAGGCCGTGGCTACTCCGAAGCGGACACGCTGTGGTTCACCTCGGCTTGGTATCTGGCCACGGATGTGGGCTGTCTCGGTGCCGGGGCGCTCGCGGTGTGGCTGGGTAAGCGCAAACTTTCGGTGCATGCGGCGCGTGTGATTGTCTTTGCGGGCTGCGGAGCCTTGTGTGCCTCCTGCGCATTCACGCCATGGCTGGAGCATGGGTGGGTGTTGCTCGCGGTGTTCATGCTCGCGGGTGCCGGGGCGCTGGGTGTGTTTCCGTTGTATCATGCCTTCACGCAGGACTTGTCGGGAAGGCATCAGGGCAAGATCACGGGCATCGCCGGAGTCGTTGCATGGGTGCTGCCGGCGCAGGCGCAGCAGTTTTTTGGCAGGCTCGCGGATCGCACGCATTCGTTTGATCAGGGACTGATGCTGGCCTCGTGCCTGCCGCTCATCGCGGTGCTGCCGCTGTGGCTGTTTTGGGAAAACAAATCGGAACGTTCTTCATCATCATGAGCTCATCATCCTGGACCCGCCGCTCCTTTCTCATGGCCGGTGCTGCCGCCGCAGCCACGGCTCATGCCGCACCCTCGCCAGCACGCAAAAAAGTCGCGCTCATTGCCACGGTGATGTTCAAGAACTCGCATGCGATGCATTTCGTGGACCGGCTTGCCATGGGCTACGTGTGGGCCGGGCAGTGGCTGCCGCCGCAGACGGATCTGGTGTCGCTGTACGTTGCGCAGTTTCCCGAGGGCGATCTCGCGCGCGGGCGTTCCGAGCGCTATCACATTCCGATCTATTCCAGCATTGCCGAGGCGCTAACGCTCGGCACTGGGAATCTCGCGGTGGATGGGGTCGTCCTCATCGGTGAGCACGGCGACTACCCTGAGAATGAGAAAGGGCAGACGCTGTATCCGCGCTACGAGTTCTTTAAAGAAATCGTGAAGGTCTTCGAGGCCAGCGGGCGCAGCGTGCCCGTCTTCAACGACAAGCATCTCTCCACCGAGTGGAGCAAATGCACCGAGATGGTGGCCGATGCAAAGCGGCTTGGTTTTCCCTTTCTCGCGGGATCCTCACTGCCCGTGACGCGGCGTCTGCCTGCGGTGGATCTGCCCTGGGGCACGCCGCTCGCTGAGAGTGTGGCCGTTGGTTACGGGGGCGTCGAGAAATACGATTACCACGGTCTCGAAACCGCGCAGTGCATGTCAGAGCGCCGCCGTGGTGGCGAGGTGGGAATCAAGAGCGTGCTGGCCCTGCGCGGCGCGAAGATGTGGGAGCATGCTGCTACGCGGAAGAACACGCAGCGCCTGCTTGGCGCTGCTCTCACGCGCAGCCACACGTGGCCGGTGGAGGGGTATCCTTTGGAGCCGGTGAGTTTTGAGTGGGCGCGCAAAACCTTCCCTGATGCCTTCGCCTACTTCATCGAACATCGTGACGGCTTTCACACCACGCTCTTCATGCTGCCCGTACGTGACTTCAACTATGCGGGCCTGAATTCCGAGACGGGCGAAATCACCTCCTGCCAGATGTTTCTGCCGATGCCGGGATCCAGCGCGACCACCGCCGACTTTTTCAATCCGCTCATCCATCACATCGAGGACATGATTCTGCACAACCGTGCGCCCTATCCTGTGGAGCGTACACTGCTGACTTCCGGCATGCTGATTGCGGCGGTGGAGTCCTTGTATCGCAAGGGCGAAGTCATTCAGACGCCGGAGATGGGGGTGGCATACACCGTGCCGAAGGAATCGCTGTACTGGCGCGAGTGAGGGCGTCATTGTTTGTATCGTGAGTTGCGGCGGACGCATTGGCGTGGGAAACAAGAGGCGTGAATCCTCCCGCACAGTTTCCATCGGCCTCGCTCGCGGCATTCGCTCCAGATGAAGCGGACCAGCGCGTCTGGATGGAATCCTTGGAGACTGTTTCGCTGGCACCGGGAGAGGTGCTGTTTCGTGAGAGCGATGCGGCAGATGCAATGTTCCTGATCGAGGCCGGAGTGCTCGCGGTGGTGCTGGAAGTGGAAGGCGCTGGACGCTCCGAATTGCGCAGGCTCGGTGCCGGGCAGTTTTTGGGTGAGATGGCTTTGTATCGATCCGAACTGCGTACGGCGACGGTGGAGGCTGTGGGAGAGGTGAAACTCTGGCGGCTGACGGCGGAGAAACTGCGCGAGGTGGAGGGATGCCATCCGCAACTGGCCATTGCCCTGCACCGGCATGTGGCATCGCTGCTGGCAGAGCGTGTGTCGTTCAGCAATGTGGAATTGAAGCAGCCGCTGGCGCGTCTCGCGCATGCACTGCGTGGACTGGCGACGAGTGATTTCTCCGGCGCTGGCTGGGATCATTCCGGTGTGGCGCAAGAGGCACGACGTGTGGATGAAGTGGGCGCGGTGGCGCAGGCCATGGAGTTTTTAGCGAGCCATCTGCAGGAGCACATCGCGGCGCTGCGGCAGCAGACCGCAGTGCGAGAGGCGATTGAAAGCGAGCTGCGAATTGCGGGTGACATTCAATCCAGCCTGCTGCCGCCACCGCTCAACGCGGCAGAAAGGCAGCGCGTGGATTTTTCCGCTTTCATCAAACCTGCGCGCGAGGCGGGAGGTGATCTCTACGATGGATTTTTTCTACCGGATGGCCGGTTCTTCACCTTGGTGGGCGATGTGTCGGGCAAAGGAGTCTCTGCGGCGGTGTTCATGGCCCTGGCGGCGATGGCGGTGCGAACGCTCGCACGCAAACTGAGCGATCCCGGCGAATTGCTGGTTCAGGTGAATCGTCTGCTGTGTGAGCGCAATGAGACGATGCAGTTTGTGACGGCCTGCGCGGTCTTCTTTGATCCACTCAGCGGTGAGCTGACGTGGGCCAATGCGGGGCATCCGCTTGCGGCAGTGATTTCCGCAAAGGGTAATCTCACCTGGCTCGAAGGACCTCGGCAGGCACCGCTGGGGGTGTTTGAAGAAATGCAGTTTGTCACGCAGCGGCAGGTGCTTGCCCCGCATGAAACGCTGCTGGTGTATTCAGACGGCGTCTCGGAGGCGATGGATGCACAGTCCAACTTGTTCGGCAGCGAGCGCATTCAGCAATGTCTGGCGAGTGGTGCGATCAGCGACAGTGCGCAAACCGTGGATCGTGTCGTTGCGGCCGTGCTGTCGCATCAAGGGAATGCGGCGCAGGCGGATGACATCACGCTGGTGGCGCTACGCCGAGTGCCGTGAGCAGACCTGAGATGTGGAAGACGTCACGCACGGTGGGTGTGAGCGAGGTGAAGTGAGCGGCTCCTCCGGAGGCTTTGAGCTTCTTGGCGGCGATGATGAAAACGCGCAGTCCGGCGCTGCTGACATAGTCGAGGCCCGAGAGATCAAGGGTGAGTGTGCGGACGCCGGAGGTGATCAAAGCACTGACCTGCTGTTCGAGCTCGGGGCTCGAAAGGCCGTCAAGACGTCCGGTGAGTGAGAGTGTAGCCGAGGAGGCGAGTCTGGAGGTGGCGATTTTGATGGTCGCGGAGGTTCCGGGCTCGCGGCTGAGTTTGCGCTCGATGGTGAAGAGGTTCTGCCCATCGCGATGCTCATACACGCAGACATCCATGAGCTTCTTCACGAGATGCACGCCGAGGCCTCCCACGGGGCGTGCTTCGAGCGGCAGTGTGGTATTCACCTCGGGCCGGGCGAGCGGGTTGTAAGCGGGAGCATCATCGGTGACGACGGCGCGAATGCGATCAGGCGTGATTGTTTCAAGCCGGACGGTTAAGGAGTACGCCGGATCACTGTGATAACCGTGAGTGATGACATTGGTGACGATTTCCTCCAGCGCGAGATGCAGCGCGGAGACATCGGCGGCGCTCACTGCGATACTGGCGCAAAACTCATCGATCGCCTGCATCACCCGCGCCAGTTCGGCGAGATCGGCGGCGATGGTGAGAGTTTGAGATTTCGCTGACACGTTAGATCAGATGTAGAGCTCGTTGAGCATGGCGGCGGCGCTTTCATCCAGAAGTTCGCGGCGGCGCACTTCGTCGAAACGGTCCAGCAGGTCCTCGGGGCGCAGGCGTTTCTTTTCTGCGCCGCGAATGTCATGCAGCACGCGGCCACGGTGCATCATGATGATGCGGTCACCGAGGCTGACGGCCTGCTGCATGGAGTGGGTGACCATGAGCGTGGTGAGGTTGTCGCGCTGGATGACTTCGTCGCTGAGCTGGATGACTTGATCGGCGCTCTTGGGATCGAGTGCGGCGGTGTGTTCATCGAGCAGGAGCAGCTCGGGTTTCAACCATGTGGCCATGAGCAGCGTGAGCGCCTGACGCTGGCCGCCAGAGAGGGAGCCGATGGCGTTGTCGAGACGGCCTTCGAGCCCCATCTTGAGCGTGGCAATGCGTTCGCGCAGCGGCTTCATCAAATGCGGCGACAAAGCCCAGCCGAGGCCGCGCGCATGACCGCGTCTGCTGGCCAGCGCGAAGTTCTCCGCGATGGACATCGTGGGTGCAGTGCCGCTGAAGGGGTTTTGAAACACGCGACCGATGAGCTTGGCGCGTTTGTGCTCCGGCCATTTCGTGACGTCGTGATTGGCGAGGCGGATGGTGCCTTCATCGACGTAGAACGAACCGGCGACGGCATTCAGCAGCGTGGATTTGCCGGAGCCGTTCATGCCGAGCACGATGACGAACGAGCCGGGCTCGATGGTGAGATCGACGCCTTGCAGGGCCCGGACTTCGTTGACCGTGCCGGGATTGAATGTTTTGCGGATGCCGGAGAGCGCAAGCATGGCGGGTCAGGTGGCGGAGGTGGGCCGGGGTTTGAAGCGATCAAGGAAGCCGGGCAGCACGAGGGCCGCGAAAACGAAGAGAGCGGTGATGAGCTTGAGGTCGTTCGGATTCAAACCCCAGCGCAGAGCGATGGCGACGAGCAGGCGAAACAGCACGGAACCCATGATGGTGCCGACGATGGTCAGGCCGAGGCTGCGCGTGCCTGTAAGCGCTTCGCCAATGATCACGCTGGCAAGTCCCCATACCACCATGCCGATGCCCATCTGCGCATCCGCGAAGCCTTGATACTGCGCGAGCAGCGCACCTGCCAAGGCCACGAAGCCGTTCGAGAGCGCGAGGCCGAGGATGATGTTGAGCTCCACATTGGCACCCAGTGCGCGGATCATCTGCGGATTGTCGCCTGTGGCACGCATGGCGGTGCCGAGCTGCGTGCGGAAGAAGGCAAACATTGCGGCACCAGCCGCCGTAGTGAAGAGGAGCGCGAGGAAGAGAACTGCCGCATCTGCCGAGGAAACCGGCCAGCCGAGAATGTGGATTGTTTTGCCACCTGCGAGCCATTCGCCGAGATGCTCACCGTAGCTCGCTACGGTGGTGGCCTGCATGAGCGGGACATTGCTGCGGCCCATGACGTGCAGATTCACCGAATACAGCGCGGTCATCACGAGGATGCCGGAGAGCAGCGAGTTGATTTTGAATTTTGTGTGCAGGATGCCGGTGACCGCACCCGCCGCCGCACCGCCGAGGGCGCCTGCTGCTGTTGCCAAAACCGGATTCACACCTTTGACCAGCAGGATGGCGGCGATGGAGGCACCGAGGGTGATGGAGCCGTCGGTGGTGATGTCCGGCATCGAAAAGATGCGGAACGACACCAGGACGCCCAGCGCCAGGAGCGAGAGGATGAGGCCGATGATCAATGCGCCAATGAGAAGAGTCATGCGTCAGTTGGTGATGGGGGCGATCCAGACCGCGCCGCGATAGAGCTCGCTCTCGCCTGCTCCATTGAAGCCGCGCGGGTCAGAGATCAGGTGTAGAACGCTCTGCAATGACTGGCCGTCGAACAGGCTGGTGACGGCAGGCTGCAAATCGATGCGGCCTTTGCGCAGCGGGCGATAGGGAAACACAGCTGCGTGCAGATGGCCGAGCAGACCTGTGCCGCTTGCGAGCGGTCGTAGCAGCGCATCAAAAGCCGTGCCGGGTTTGGCGATGACACCCACAATCAGTGAGGTGGTATCGCGAAACGAACGCTCGCTGGTGAAGGACAACCACTCGCGAATCTGAGGGAAGCGGAAGCGTTCATCCTGCGTGGCTGCGTTTGTCGTGGGAGATTGGCGCAAGGTTGCGCCGACGAGTCCTGCCGTTTCGGTGACGGCAACAATGACGGCCGCATTGGCGCCGCTGGACTCCAGCGCTGTCTGCATCAGTTCAGTGATGCCGATGCGGCGGTCTTCATCGTTCGCTTCAAAACGCAGCAGGGAGGTGAAGCTGCCCTGTGCCGACAACCCGAGCATGAGATGGCCCTCAGGCACAAGTGCGCCTTCGCTGAGCATGAAGTCGGGGCGGCTGGAGCCGTCCGCTGGTTGAAACGCGGCCACGCCTTCGACGGCGAGCAGTTCACCGCAGCGGGAGGCGCTTTCTGCGAAGTTGCCGCCGAGGGCACCAATGCCGAGAGAGACGGTGGTTGAATCAAAACGACGAGCTGCAGGCTGCGCGCTGCTGCCTTGAGCCAGAAGGGCGGGATCACCCACCGCTTCGACTTTCATGCCGCCAGTGCCGAGCGTGAAGAGTTCGTAGGCGGCGCTCGGGGAGGTTAGTTTTTTGCCAGTGTCATCGTTGATGGTGCTCGCGGCGATTTCAGAGGTGATGAGCATCTGCAGGCCGGAAAGTTCCAGCACGGAGCGCACCGCCTCAGACGGACGGATCACACCGAACAGGCCGTTGATGGCGCGGAGCTGCTTGTAGCAGGCCAGCAGCACGCGGATGCCTGCTGAGCTGATGTAGCTCACCGCGTTCATGTCGAGATGCAGGCGGTGCTCGCCATTGCGAACTGCGGCGGAGAGCGCGGACTCGACGTGGTTGCACCAGTTCGCATCCAGCCGTCCTGCGAGCTGCAGGATGATCAGATCACCGGAGGTTTGGCGGGAGATTTCCATGAGTCACTTGATCACTATGTCCACTTCCTTGAGCAGTTCGGGCGGCAAGGTCATGCCCACGGCGGCGGCATTTGCCGGGCTGGCGCTGTAAAACAAACGGGGTGGCAGAACGAAGGGTATCTTGGATGGATCTTCGCCACGAATGACGCGCTCGAGCATCTCCACCGTGACTTCGCCGCAGTTGTGGTAGTCGCGGCCTAGTGCGATCGGCGCACCGAGTGGAACAGTGGTGCTGTTCAGGCTGATGAGGGGTTTCTGCGTCTGCCGCGCGGCTTTGGCGATCGCATTGAATCCGGTGCTGCTGAGGTTGTCGGAAATCTGCACCACGGCGTCAATCGGACGCGAGACGAGCGAGAGCGAGGCATCTGAAAGATCGCTTGAAGTGTTCGCTGCGACGCATTCGAGAGTGAGACCGTGCTCCTTGCAGAGCTTTTCAAACGACTCTTTCAAATCGACCGAGTTCGCCTCCGCAGGGCAGAACAAGGTGCCGAGCCGCTTATACTGCGGGAAGTACTTTTGGATCATCGTCAGCGCTTCGCTGACGGGTGCGAGCACGGAGACGCCGGTCACGTTTGGCTTGTGGTCTGTGTAGCTCTTGCCTGCGCCTGCGACGACGGGATTGGCGATGACGGAAAACACGATGGGCCTGTCGCGGATTTTTTGCAGAGCCGATTGAAGCGTCGGCGTGGAGAGCGGCACGACGATGTCGGCGTTCTCGGTGAGCACCGCATCGAAGATGCCATTGAGGGAGGCGATGTCTCCCTGTGCGCTGCGGTAGCTGATGGTGTAGTCCTTGCCTTCTACGAGCTTGCTGCGTTTCCAGGCGACTTTCATGCCTGCCAGCGTGTCTTCTGAAGGACCGGACTCGATGTAGTTCACAATAGCGATCTTCCACTTCTTTCCCGAGGGATTCGGTGCGCCGGCGGTGGGCTTCGTCTGTTCTGCACCCGCATCATCAATGAGGAGATTCGCACGCTTCTGCAGCTCATCGCTGACTTGCCACGACGTTTGCAGATCCTTCGTGGCCTGCAGGTTCACGGCAAGCATTTCAGGCATCACGTTCGTGATCGGCACATCCGCCGGTTTGCGACCATTGAGGATTTCGCCAGCGAGGTTTCCGGCGAGGCGGCCGACTTCGGGATAATCCGCACCGAGATCGAAGAGCGATCCTTTCTTCACGTTTGGCGGAATGACGGTGAAGACCGGGATGCGGCCTTTCTTTGCCGTGGAGATCAAGCTGTCCGCGGCAGTCATCACCGTGACATCGCCACCCATCCACAGCGCCTCCGCACCGCGTGCCACCAGGGCACCTGCGGCTTCGGCAACGCCGGAGGAATTGTCCACGGTCGATTCCATCAGCTCGATGCCGAGATCCGCGCATACTTTCCGCGCCAGCTTCACCTGCGCCTCGGAATTGGCCTCCGCAGCATTCCAGACGACGCCGATCTTTTTCAGCGCGGGATTCATCTCACGTGCGATTTTGAAGGCCTGAGGAATGGGCTGCATGGTGCCAAAGCCTGCGAGATGAGCCGGATGATCGAGCGGGTCCGTCTTGCTGACGCCGACACCTGTCACGGAAGGATCAGACACCAGCGCAAAAACATGCGGCGTGCCGCCTGCCTTGTTCGCATTGGCCACCGCCTGCAGCGAGACCGTGCTGATCGTCATCAGCAAGTCGTAGCCGCCTCCGGCCATCTCCTTCGCGATCGTCTGAGATACGGCGTTGTCGCCCTCGGCATTGTAGATCTTGAGTTCCAGGTTTCGGCCCTGCTCCCAGCCTTTTTCCTTCAATCCCGCGATCATTCCTGCGCGGCCCTGATCCAGAATTGCCTGTGACGCATGCTGCAGCAGCGCCACCCGCATGGTGCGGCCCGATTTCGGAGCCGAGGCGGTTTTGTCGCGAGAGCCGAGGTCAGACAGCAGCAGCACGGCCGCAGCGGCCATGATCAGGAAGATGCCCAGGAGGAGGCGGCGCAGAGAGTGAACCATCGGGCCTCACCAAGAGCAGGAAGCAGGCGCAGTTCAACGGCATTTCGATCATTCCACTGCCAGTCGCAAGCAGTCTGTTCCACGGCAGATGATCGGATATTCCCATTTTTTGCGGGTATGGCCAAAGAGAGATGGCTTCCTGGTGGCGTAGGTTCATTTGCACAAGACCGATGAAGTTGTTCGCCACCATTGCATGTCTGCTCACCGCCTTAGTCATGAGGGCGGAGGACCTCTTCGTCTCCAAGGTGGAGCCCCTATTGAAACAGCGCTGCTTTGAGTGCCACTCACATGAGAGAAAAATCAAAGGCGGCCTCGCTCTTGATTCAAAGTCAGGCTGGGAAAAAGGAGGCGAGAGCGGCCCCGCCATTGTTCCAGGGAAGCCGGAAGCAAGCCTGCTGATGCAGGCGCTGAGTCATGCCGAAAAGGATGTCAAAATGCCGCCGAAGAAGATGCTTCCTGCTGCGGAGATAGCCGTGTTTGCGGAATGGATCCGGAGCGGGGCTCCCGATCCGCGCGTGTCAGTGGCGAAGAATTCACAGGATCTTGCTGTGGACGACACTTGGGACGTTGAGTTCCACAAGCGGCTCGACTGGTGGAGCCTCAAGCCCATGCGCAAAGTCGAACCGCCGAAGGTGGATGATGTGGCATGGTCTAAAGAGCCGGTGGACCGTTTCGTGCGTGCGGCGTTGTTTGCCGCCAAACTCCAGCCTGCGCCCTCTGCGGAGCTTGGCGTGCTGAGGCGGCGGCTTTCATTTGTGCTTACGGGGCTGCCGCCATCCTCGGCATCAGCATCCTTGTCTGACGAGGCCTATGTGGACATGCTGCTGCAAAGCCCGCGCTTTGGCGAGCACTTCGCACGGCACTGGATGGACGTCGTGCGCTACACGGACACCTACGGCTACGAATGGGACAATCCGGCCAAGGGTGCCTATGAGTACCGTGATTACCTCATCCGCGCCTTCAATGACGACATCAGTTTCGCTCAGTTCCTGCGCGAACAGATCGCGGGAGATCTTCTGCCGGTGCCGCGCATCAACACTGCCTCACAAACCAACGAAAGTCTCATCGGTCCCATGTTTTATCATCTGGGGGAACACCGCCACGGTAGCAGCCTGATGTTCAACGGCATTCACCAGGACATGGTGAACAACAAGATCGACGCCTTTTCCAAAGCCTTCCTCGCCACCACCGTGGCCTGTGCACGCTGCCACGATCACAAGCTCGAAGCCGTCTCGCAGCACGACTACTATGCTCTCGCCGCCATCTTCACCACACCGCGCTGGACCTCCCGCGTGATCGATGCGCCGGGAAAAAATGATGCGGCCATCGCGAAACTGAAAGACCTGCGCACGGCGATCCGAGCCGAGTTGGCAGTTGCGTGGAAAAGGCCGTTCGAGGCGGCTTTCCTCAAACAGTGGGCGGAGACGCACAGCGCCGCCTTGAAGGGAGTCGGTGCACCGCTGGCAGCGCCAGATCAGTTCACACAAAAAGCTGCCGAATGGCGCAAGGCCCGTGTGGCCGCGCAAAATGCCAATACCAGTTTCAAACCCTTGGCTGATCCCGCCAAGGCGCAGCTTCCCCACGGCTGGGTGACGGAGGGCGACGGGATGAAGCACGGCTTTGCTGAAGCGGGCACGCCTCTCATCGCCCTCGAAGGCGATGCCGTTATTGCGAGTCTTCTGCCGCGTGGCTGGCACACGCATGCCTTGTCCTCCAAGCTGCCCGGAGCGCTGCGCATGCCGCCTGAGCATCTCATCCCGGGCAGGTTTGTGAGCCTTGACCTCGCAGGCGGGGAATTCGGCGGCCAGCTCGTGATCGATGACCATGCGTTTCAAAACGAAACCATCACTTTCTACACCAACACCCTTTCCGAGTGGAAGACCTTCTCGGATGCCGAGCTGAAGAATGGGGTGCAGCAGGTCACCGTGGAGTTTGCCACTTCCTCATTGAACCCGAATTTCCCACCGCGAACCGGTCTGGCAAAGGGGCTCAAAAATGACGACTTCGGCTACGATAAACGCAGCTGGCTGAGCGTCTGTGGCATTGTCTCGCATGAGAAGGCAGGCACGCCGCAGGATGAACAGGATTCGTTTGCCGGTTTGTATGACGCTGCCGATTCACCGGACTCCTGGCAGCGCATCGCGGCCTGGTTCAACTCTGCCGTTGCTCGGTGGTGCGAAGGCAAAACGCAGCCGGGAGATCAGCCTGTGATAGACTGGCTGCTCACCAGCGGTTTGCTGCCAAACAAGGCTGAACCCGGAAGCAGGCTCGCGGCTCTCGTGGCCGAATATCGGCGCGTCGAGGCGGGGATCAATTTTCCGCGAACGGTCAACAGCATGGACCAGCGGGAAACGGCCCAGGCCAGTTACCCGCTTAACGTGCGCGGAAATGTGGATGTGCCCGGCACTTTGGTGCAGCCAGGATTTTTGAAAATGCTGGACCCCAGGGCGCGAGTGACGGACCGACTGGAGCTTGCAGAGTCATTGCTGGATCCCGAGCATCCGCTGACGGCCCGTGTCTATGTGAACCGAGTCTGGCAGTGGCTCTTCGGTACCGGACTCGTGGCCACCCCGGATGATTTCGGACGGCTCGGAGTCAAGCCTTCGCATCCTGAGCTGCTCGACTGGCTGGCACGCGAGTTCATTCGCGAAGGCTGGTCGACGAAGAAACTGGTGCGGCGACTTGTCTTAAGCCAGACCTTCCGCCAGTCCGGTCTCGTGACAGATGCCGCGCGTGAACGTGATCCAGAGAACCGACTGCTGCACCATTACGCTACACGGCGTTTGGAGGCGGAGGCCATTCGCGATTCACTGCTGGCGATCTCCGGTCGTCTAGACTCCCAGCTTTATGGCCGCCCTGTACTGCCGTTTCGCAGTGCCGAGGACGCTGCCAAGCGCCTTTTCAGCGGTCCGCTCGATGGTCATGGCCGCCGCTCGATCTACCTGCAGATGTCCATCATGGACCCGCCGAAATTTCTCGTCGGTTTCAATCTTCCAGATCTGAAACTGCCTGCTGGCAGACGAGACGTGACGAATGTTCCCTCCCAGGCGCTGATCATGCTGAATGATCCGTTTGTGAACGAGATGGCGAAATGCTGGTCGGCTGGTTTGTTTAAGGATAAGGACGTGAACCGGGAAGACCGCGTGCGTCAGATGTTCGGTCAGGCTTTGGCTCGTGTGCCGGACGCCGCCGAACTGAAACGCTGGACAGAAGCCTTGCAGGATTTTGGCGGTGACACGCCGGATGCATGGGAACGGCTTGCCCATGCGTTATTCAACACCAAGGAGTTTCTCTACTACCGCTGAAATGCAGCCGCATGATCATCATCTTTGCACGCGCCGCCAGATTCTGGCAGGTGCTTCCGCGGGCTTTGGCATGCTTGCGCTGCGTGCGATGGCGGGTGTGCCGCTGCACCGCCGAGCACGGGCGAAGAACATCATCTTCTGTTTCATGGACGGCGGTCCCAGCCATGTGGACACCTTTGATCCCAAGCCCATGCTCAAGAAGTTCGAGGGCAAAGCCATTGGCAGTGGCGCGGTGTCAAAGCGCTCGCAGTCAAATGCGGGCCGCGTTTGGTTTGGCAGTCCGTGGGAGTTCAAGCAGCGCGGGCAGAGCGGCTTGTGGGTGAGTGAACTTTTTCCGCACATCGCGCAGGTGGCGGACAAGCTGTGTGTCGTCCGTTCCATGGTCGGTGAACTGCCGCTGCATGGTCAGCAGAATTTGCTGCTCCACACGGGTCGCATCCTTGGCCAAGCGCCGAGCATCGGCTCCTGGGTCTCCTATGGCATGGGCACGGAAAATCACAATCTGCCGGGCTACGTCGTTCTCAACAACGACTGGGTGCCAAACGGCGGGCTCGAAAACTTCGGCAGTTCTTTCCTGCCCGCGAGTCATCAGGCCACCATGGTTCGCGCCAAGGGCGTTCCGGTCGACAACATCGCTCCGCATGATGAGGCGGTCATCCAGCGGCGCAAACTCGCGTTGCTGGCACGGCAGGACGCCGAGTTCGCGGCGGGCGCCTCGGACGCGCAAATTATTGAAGGGGCGATCGCGAACTATGAGACCGCGTTTCGCATGCAGAGCGCGGTTCCCGGCATTGCAGACATCGGCGGCGAACCTGAATACATTCGCAAGCTCTACGGCGTGGATTCCACGGACGAACATCAGCGTTTTTATGCCACCCAGGCCCTGCGTGCGCGGCGCTTGGTGGAAGCCGGCGTGCGCTTTGTGGAAATCACCTGTCCGAGTTTCGATGGCAACAATTCGCCTTGGGATCAGCACGGGCAGATTCGCCAAAACCACGCCAAGAATGCGCGCATCACCGATCAATCCGTCGCCGCTCTCATCAGCGATCTTGATCAGCGCGGCCTGCTTGATGAAACGATCGTGCTCTGGGCCGGCGAGATGGGCCGCACTCCGCATACGCCCAAAATAAGCGAGGCGTGTGGCCGCGATCACCATGTGAACGGCTACAGCATCTTCATGGCCGGCGGCGGTTTCAAAGGCGGCATGGCCTTCGGTGAAACTGACGAGTTCGGCAACTCCGTCGCCAGCGATCCCGTGGACATCCATGACATCCACGCCACGCTTCTGCATCAAATGGGTGTGGATCATGAAAAACTCATCTTTCGCCACGGTGGTCGCGATCAGCGCCTCACCGACGTGCATGGGCGCGTGCTGCGCGAGTTGACAGCTTGAATTGACACGCCGTACGCGCTCCTTCTTAGCACCATGAAATCTATTGTTGCATTCCTTTCATTGGTGACTGCGCACGGCCTTGCAGCCGATCCTGTCGCAGCTTGGTCCAAAGATGTCACCATCAAGCCGGTGTCAGCCATCGAGGGCCGGCACACCACCCACAGCTACTACCTCACCAATCCTGAAAGCCCGGACGGCACCCGCGTGCTGTTCTTCACCTCCACCGATCCCCGGGGCCATCTCGGCGAGATCCGCATGATCGAGCGCGCCACTGGAAAAGAAACCGTGCTCGCTGACAACATCCACACCGAAGACGCCCACCGTGTCGCCTGTCAGCAGTGGCTCTCCGGTGGCAAGCGCGTGGCCTACCACGAAGTCATCGATAAAAAATGGCGTGTGGTCGTCGTGGACGTCGTCACCCTCGCCAAGACCATCGTCGCGGAGAACCATCAAGTCGGCTTCGGCAGACCCGAAGGCGATCTCGTTCCCATGTATGGCTGCCATTGGAATCCCGGCCCGTATCGCGATCTCGAAGTCTGGGACGCCTCCACCGGCAAGACCACCACCTACGCCAAGATTTCCGAGGTGGAGTCCAAGTACGGCGACTGGTTGCAGAAGGAGTTTGCTGGCAAGCCCTGCTCCGTCTTCTTCCCTGTCCTCAGCCCCGATATGAAGCGCGTGTTTTTCAAAGTCGCCGCCGGCAATGGCGGGGACGACTTCATGTCCAAGGCTGCCAGCCATCGTCAGGGCACCGTCGTCTATGATTTCGAAAAAGCCGCCTGTGTCTGGCAGCGCAACCAGTGGGGACACCCCGCCTGGACACCCGACTCGAAGCATATTTTTGAAGCCGGAAACATCACCTTCAACATTGACGAAGTATCCGCCAAATACGCTCGCCTCAAAGACGTGCCCGTACTCAGTGGCACGCATCCCTCGGTGAGTCCAGATGGCTCCCTCATGGTCACCGATGGCATGAGCAAAAACGTCGGCGGCAAAGGCGACGAGTGGGGCATTCAGGTGGCGGACATGAATGGCGGCAAATGGGTGCTGCTGCACAGCTTTGCGCAAAACGGCGGTGCCAAATCATGGCGGCGCAATCACCCGCATCCCGTCTTCAGCGCGGACGGCAAGCGCATCTACTACAATGTCAGCGATGGCCCCTTCACGCGTCTGATGGTGGCGGAACGTCCGTAAAGTGCGCCGGGTTCGCAGCGTTGGTTGCCCATGAAAATCTTCGCTGCATCTCTGTTCGCATTGTCGTTGTCCGGGTTAGTCGCGCAGGATGTTGAGCCCAAAAGCCTGCAACGCATCGTCGCCATCGAGAATGTGTGTGCGTGGCCAAATCTCACGTTGTTGCCAGATGGCACGATCATCGCCATCCTTTTCAATCAGCCGGGCCACGGCACCATGCAGGGGGATGTGGACTGCTACGCCAGCAGCGACGGTGTGAAATGGGAGAAGCGCAGCACCGTCACGCAGCATGTGCAGGACACCATCCGCATGAACCACGCGGCGGGTCTCGCGAAAAATGGCGATCTGCTCGTGCTCTGCTCAGGCTGGACAAACTTGAAACAGCCGCAGCGGCCCAAGCAGGAGCCGTTTCGTGATGCAGTGCTGCGCAGCTGGGTCCTGCGCTCAAAGGATGCAGGCCGCACCTGGAGCAAGAGCGATTTCTTTCCCGCGACTGAGTCCGAAGAATGGACCGAGCACATTCCGTTTGGCGACATCTGGATGGCGCAGGACGGTACGCTGCGCACCTCATGCTATCAGGGTCAGATCACCGATCCGACGAAATCGTCCAAGACCAAAGGCTGGCGCTCCTGGTGTTTCCGCAGCGATGACGATGGCGTCACATGGAAGCCTCAGTCCATCATCGGTGCCACGCACAATGAGACGGACATTTTTCCCCTTGGCGGCAAAAGCTGGCTGGCCGCCGCACGCACCACGCAGATGGAACTCTTTCGCAGCGATGATGATGGTGCGACCTGGGGCTCACCTCTCAAGGTGACCGCACGCAATGAGATCAACGGCCACCTCACCCGTCTGGCGGACAAGCGGTTGCTGCTGAGCTATGGCGTGCGCATTGCCGGGCAGCACGGAGTTTGCGCGAAGTTCAGTAGCGACGAGGGAAAGACCTGGAGCGCTCCCATCCGTCTCGCACGCAGTGAGGTCGGCGACTGCGGCTACCCCTCCAGCGTTCAGCTCGCAAATGGAAAGATCGTCACCGCCTACTACTCCAAAGCCGCGCCCGAATGTGATCACTACCACATGGGGGTGGCGGCTTGGGATGCTCCGGCACCCTGAGTCAGCGGGAGACCGGAAACGCGTTGGCATTTTCACGGGCGAGCTGCTCCTGGCGTAGAATCGCCTTGGTTCTGACTTCATCTTCTTCGAAGACAGCCAGTCCGATGACACCCACATTGCCCGCAGCGCCTTTGGCAGCGGCCTTGGAGCGGGATACGCTGCCAAACAGGAATGATCTTACGGTGGAGCTGTCTTTGCGGAAGCCATCGACATTGTAGGACTGTTTTGGTTCTAATACGAAGCCATTCTGGCTCGGGCTCGCCGCCTTTCCAGAGAGAACATTCAGACCGTCAACACTCAAGACGACTTCGAGCCGCTTCTTGGAATGGTTTTCCAGTCTGATTTCATAGTGGCTGCCGTTCTCCCCGATGACGATGTGCTTCGCGCTGACATCATAATGCGGGTAGATGCTGCTGTAACGGACCAGGCCCACCTTCAGGCGTTCTCCTGCCGCCGGGAACAAGCCGCTGCGTTTGGTGATGCTGCCACCCATGATTTCCGCCATGGCCTTCGCACCCACTTCGTCATTGTAGTGAAATGACTCCACCGCATCTGGCGTGTTCGACTTCCGGATCATTCGTGTCTGCTCCAGACGGGAATACTGCTCACTACCTGCGGAGGTCCCGAGACCGGGACGTTCATCGACTCGAAGCTTGGAAGCGTAACTGTCTGATCGGCTGCTGCCCGAATCCGCATGGACGGGCGCCGGCGGTGGTGGCGGAGGGGCCGGAGAATACATTGTACTGCATGACGCCATCAAGGTGATGGACAAGACGGCGGAACAGCGGGCAAGCGAACGGCGGATTTGGGCTGGGTTCATAAATGCAGAAATATCAGCATTTGGAATTCTGGCAAGATGAAATGCTGAAAAATATGCATTTAAATTGAAGGCCAGCGAATACGCCCAGCGTGGAGACCTACCGCAATCTGCACTTGCGATCCTGCTTAAATGCAGCATTTTCAGCACATGGCAGTCAAAGACGATCAACTTTCCAAACGCGAGCGGCAGGCGATGGACATTGTCTATCGGCTGGGCAAGGCGACGGCGGAAGAGATCCAGGAGGAAATGCCGGACAGCCCGTCCTACTCTGCGGTGCGTGCGTTGCTGAGCATCCTGGTGGGCAAGAAACTGCTCAAGCACACGCGTGAGTCGCGCCGCTATGTTTATGAACTGGCCATCTCGCGTGAAAAGGCGCGTGATACCGCGCTGCGCAAGATCATGCGTACCTTTTTTGATGGCTCTCCCGGCAAGCTGATGGCATCTCTCTTGGAGACGAAAGACCGCAAGCTGCCGCCGGAGGAAGTCGCAGCGATCCGAAAATTGCTGGACGAGCAGTCGCCTTCCTGATCCACTTTACACACGTCATGACTGCCTGCTGGATTGCCATCGCTCTCAAAGCAACGCTGTGGGCGGCGCTCACGAGTGTTGCTGCACTGGTGGTGCCGGCACAACATCCGCAGGTGAGGCGTCGGTTTGCTTTGCTGGGCATGTGGGGGCTGTGGGTGCTTCCCTGGCTGCCACTGCCATGGCAAGGTCTTCCAACGGCTTCGATTGCTGTTGGGACTGACAGCACCGTTCAGTCTGGCTGGTGGTGGCCGATTCTAACGGGGGTCTGGGCTGTTGGCAGCTTGATCTTGCTCCTGCGAGTGGTGAACGACGTCGCTGGCATCCTGCGACTCGTACGTCAGGCCGAGAAGTCCACGCTGAATCCGGATGGCGCTGTCGAAGTGCGCTTCACGGCGGAAATCGAAGGCCCCTGCATGACGGGCTGGCTGCGGCCCTGTGTGCTGCTGCCGCTGGCTGCTGCCTCCTGGCCTGAGGGCACGCTGCGTGCCACTCTGCGGCATGAGTGCCAGCATGCGCGCCAGATGGACGGGCTGCACCGCTTCTGCGCGGCGCTCGTCCGTGCCTGCTTCTGGTGGAATCCTGCCATGCACGTGCTTTGCGGCATCTATGAGGCGGAGTCCGAAGTTTGTTGTGACGAGGTGGCTGCCACGGCCTGCAGTCGACGTGAGTATGGAGAAATGCTGCTGGCCCACGCCACCCAGATGCCGATGCCGGCATTCACCCTGTCTTTTGCCCGTCGCTCGGGCTTGCGCGTCCGCATTCAACGCCTGTTTGAAACCCGCCGGGATTCCCGGTGGATACTCTCTGCGCGTTGGCTGACGGCACTCACTCTCATCATCGGCGCTGCACTTCTCATGGCCTCGATACAGGTGATGCCGCCTGAGTTTGCACAGGGAATTTCGCTCAAACAAGAAGCACAGCTCCGTTTGAATGCAGATCCGTTTCCCGGCGTGCCTTGATCACTTCAGACGCATGATGTCTCTACCCTGACTGCTCTTGCCCTGAGGCGCATTGCCTGCTGTGTTGCCGCATGACCCGTGGCAGCCGTTCGCTCCTTCTTCTGATTCTCGTGATCCTCGCGGGGATCATCGTGCCGTTTATGATTTGGGGGGCGCAGTTTGACCAGACCCTGAGCCTCGCCGGCGCGCGCAAGTGGATGGAAGGCTACGGCGCATGGGCGTGGGCGGCAGGGATCATGCTGCTGGTGGCTGACATTGTGCTGCCGGTGCCTTCGACGGTGGTCATGTCGGCGCTGGGGTGGATGTATGGGTGGTGGCTGGGCGGTCTGATCTGTGCGGCCGGGTCAATGCTTTCAGGCGTCATCGCCTACGCTGCATGCCGCTGGCTGGGGCGTGTCGCGGCGCGCAGGATTGCTGGCGAGGAGGGGTTGCGCAGAGGCGAGGAAATTTTCGAGCGGCGCGGTGGCTGGCTGGTGGCGCTCTCGCGCTGGATGCCGGTGCTGCCAGAGGCGGTGGCCTGCCTCGCGGGGCTTTCCAGCATGCGCTGGCGCGTTTTTTTGCCGGCGCTGGCCTGCGGCTCGGTGCCCACGGGGTTTGTGTTCGCAGCGATCGGCCACCTCGGGCAGAGCGAGCCCGGCTGGGCTTTTGCATTGAGTGCCCTTGTTCCTGTCGTGCTATGGCTGGGCGCGGCGCGGGTGCTCAAGCGCTAACGCATTTCGATCAATCCGGCACTGGCAGCCGCTGAACGCGCGAGCCTGCGCATTTCACGGCGGATGAACCACACGCCGAGCGGGACCAGCAGGACGATGGCGAGGACCGCCACCAGGCCCAGCACGAGCAGCATGTGCAAACCTGCCGCCATCAAAATCGAGGTGACGATGAGCCACAGCAGCATGTTCCACCCGAAGCTGCGGCGGATGCGCAGGAGCAACTTCACCCGCGTGAGGCAGCGTCCGTTGGCATGAAACTCCGTGACGCTCAAGAAGGCGCGGGAAACCTCTGACCAAGGCCAGGCCTCGATGTCAAACCAGCGCCAGCCGTCGTCCTCACGAAAGATGATGTGCGCCGCTCGGAGCGCCTTGCGCAGCTCCTGCAGCCAGGCGTCACGTGTGATGCCGGTTTCGCTCCAGAAGCACAGCGTTCCCAGACCGAGAGTGATTTTATGCGGTCGCGTGGGCGGAATGATATCTGGCAGCAGCGGATGACGGCTGGGCCGTGCACCCAAGGCCAGCATGCCACGCAGCCGTGCCCACTCGCGCACCACGGGCTGCAGGAAGCTCAGCCACCAGATCAGCAGGCGATCCAGCGGGTCCTGGATGCCGGCTGCGGCGGCATTGCGAGCACTGACCTGCCAGGCAGACCAACTGGCAAATCCCAGCAGTCCCAGGGCCAGCCACGGCTGCTGACAAACCAGCGCCAGCAGCAGCATTGCGAGCCATAGCAGGCCGGTGAACCACTCCCACCAGCGGAAGCTGGAGGACGAGTAGATCACCTGGAAGGCCCCGAGCCCCAAGGGGCCATGAAAGATGCTGCCTTCGACAGGATAATCCGCCGGATGCTGATCCCCATAGATGCCGCCACGCCAGCGCGCGCCACCGAGAAAGCCGAAGCGTTCAGGATGCGTCTTCATCAGCAAGGCTTCCGCGCAGCCATAGCCAAACTGCTGTGTCAAGTAGGCCCGAATGGTGAAACGCCGATGGTGCCAGACCATCGCTCCGGGCACGAAGAGCAGCCGCCTGCCGGTTTCACGCAGCCGCCAGCAGATGTCCACATCATCACCCGCTGTTTTGAATTCAACCCGAAAGCCGCCGATGAGTTCGAGCGCGTCCTTGCGAATGGCGAGATTGCAGCCCGGCAGGTGCTCGGCTTCGGTGTCATTAAGCAGTACATGCGCCGGTGCGCCTGGGGCTGCGGCGACGATGTGCTCGATGCGATTGCGTGGTGGCGGAGGGATGTTGGGACCTCCGGCAGCAGCGACGGTTTCATCCGCCAAGGCATGGCTCAGGTGAAGGAGCCAGTCGGGGTGCGCGATGCAGTCATCATCCGTGTAGGCGATGATGGAGCTGGTGGCGAGCCGGGCACCGAGATTGCGGGCCACACTGAGACCGGAACCGTCGTCGATGAGCAGGATTTCGAAGTCGGGATAGCGCAGCGCCACCAATGAATCCAAGCATTGGCTCAGCGTTGCGGCACCGTTGTGAGTGCAGACCACGACGGAGATGCGCGGCGCTGCGGCAGGCGGCAGCCAGACGGTTGCCAGCTCGCGCTGCAGCACACAGGCAGGGCGTTCCTTTCTCTCACGATCCACGAGGCCAAACTGCCAGTCGGTGATTTCCCTGCCGCCCCGGAACCATTCATCCGTGTAGGCAAACCAGACTCCGCCCGCACATCCGCCGCTCAGCAGGCAGTCATGCTGCCAGCGCATCACTTCCGCCTGTCGCTCTGGCCCGTGGGAAGCGACATCGAGACCGAATTCCGTGATGAGCAGCGGCTGGTTGCCTGCGAGATTCTGCCATTGGGCGAGGCAGGCGCTGAATGCTTCAGCGGATTCCAGGTACACGTTCACCGCGATGAAGTCGGCATTGCGCGGCACGAGATAGCCAGTGGACGGATACGTGGCGTAGCTGATGAGCGTGTGCGGCGCATGGCGGCGGGCGATCCCGATAAGTTTTTCGATGAAAGCCCGCACGCGCCGGGGCTTCATCCAGCGCACCAGCGTTTTCTCGATCTCATTGGCGACGAGGAATGCGGTGATGCAGGAGTGATCACCCAGTCTGGCACATGTGGCGGCGACCTGGGTTTCGATCTCACGGCAGAGAGAGCGGCTGGCGAGGAAATCGACATGCTCACTCCAGGGGATGCCAACGATCAGGCGCAGGCCGAGGGCTTCGACTTCACGCAGCACGGCTGCTGTCGGCGGCTCGTACAGCCGCACGGTATTGAACCCCAGCGCCTCGATGTGGCGCAGGTCGGCAGCCAGCTGGGAGTCTTCAGGGAAGGGCTCGCCACGCGAGTTCGGTTTGAACGGGCCGTAGGTGACGCCCCGCATGAAATGAGTGGTGCCATCGACCAGTTGCAGGAACTTTCCTGCCGCCACCACGCGCTGCCCGTGGCTCACGGGCGGAAGGGAGGCAGAAGGGGTGGCGGAAGTCATGCAGGCGTCAGGTTCACATTCGGCGGGTCCGAAGGGTGAAACAGGTACGTGCCGAAGACCAGTCAGACTTCAGACTTCGGAAGCTTTGTCGCTGTGCGTTTGGCTTAGGCTGAGATTTTCCGGCACGGCAGGGTCCTTGATCTCCATTTCTACCCAGCCGTCGCCTTCGCGTTCGAGACGACGGGCGTTGATGAACATCACGATGCAGAAGCCGACAAATGCCGTGCTGGTCTCCAGCACAAACGGAGTGGAGAAAAAGGTGAAGAAATAGGCCAGCCCCTGGGTCACGATCTCACGTGCGGTTTCATTCACATAAGCCGCAATGGTCACGCCAATGATGATGGCAGCAGACCAGAGCAGTGATTCGAGCCACCACAGGGATTTTTGGGGAATGGTTTCAGGCGCAGGCATTCGCAGATCAGTTTACAGGAGTAGCTTTATGGGCGGTGCCCGGAAAATCCAGCTGTTTCGTTTTTGCATTCGTCGCACTTCCCGTGCCTGGGGAGGCCACCAGAGAGGCTGGTGGGGAGGTGTTTTTATCCTCTGCTGGCAGCGCCTTCAGCGCGGCATGCTCCACCTGGCTGCGCATGTCAGCCACATGCTTTCCCCACATGGCGGTGCCGGCGAGAACGAAGAGAAAGACCGCAAGGGCCGCCGGCAGCGGGGACTTGATGGAGCGCACCCGGCCATCTGCAGGCGCTGTGATGCGCTCATGGCGGGAGGCAGGCTCACGCAGCCATGGCCCCTGTGATTGTGTCAGGTAACGGTAATCCCGCTCTCCGCCCAAGGCGCCTTCGGGCAGTTCCTCCAGCATGGAGGATGCGTCCACTTCGAGAAAATCGCTGTACTGTCGCATGAACGAACGCGCATACGTCAGGCTGCCAAATGCCGCAATGTTGCCGGATTCCAGGTAACGCAGGCGCTGCGCCGGAATGCGTGTCTCATGCGCAGCGTCCTCAATGGACATGCCGCGTTTTTCACGCGCAGCGATGAGCATTCGGCCGAAGGTTGCAGTCATGGTTTGGTGGGAATACGTCAATTGTGACATCACCGGACGTGGATGCGATGAATTTTTTCATGCTCCTCCTGACACAAAAGGCAGAAAAACAGCGGGGGATTATTCCCGGTGGTCTTGTAATCAAAGCAAGGAATACTAAAATCGTGCTATGAAAGCTCTCCACGAGACCCGTCTAAAGATTCGTCGTGAACTGGAGGCACCGCCTGCTTTGAGAAAGTTCGGCAGCGGGTGGATCAGCGGCGTTCTGGGCTTGATGTTCGGTCTGGCGGCGCTCAGCAGCGTGGTGATGATGCGTTTTCCGGGGGTGTTCACCATGAAGGAGAATGCGGCATTGATCGGGCATCCGGCCTTCCGCACGGGCATGTTTGTCCTGATGGTGCTGGCGTTTGTTTTTTCACTGCTCAGCCTCCTGCTGCGTCTGGGCAAGGCTCTCGGCCTCACCGGCATGGTGGCGACGCTGCTGGCAGTGACTTTTGGCGGCACTTCGGCGTCTGCGGTGGCCTCCGATCTGACGCCACTGTATTTCGGGCTCGATTTCTTCATCCTGCGGCTGCTCTTCACCGGTTTCCTTTTCATCCCCATGGAGACGATTTTCCCGCACCGGGCGGAGCAGGGGATCTTCCGCCAGGAATGGCGCGAGGATCTGTTTTACTACCTCGTCAGCAGCATGATGGTACAGGTCCTGACCTGGCTGAGTTTCATGCCGGCACAGACGTTGTTTAAGCACACGCCATGGACGGAGATGCGCGCCTGGGTGGCGGCGCTGCCGTTTCTTGTGCAACTCATCGCCATCATGTTCCTCACGGATCTGGTGCAGTATTGGGTGCATCGGCTGTTTCACCGCATCCCGGCCCTGTGGCGCTTCCATGCAGTGCATCACTCGGCGCAGAGCATGGACTGGATGGCCGGAGCGCGGATGCACTTCTTCGAAATCCTCGTGCTGCGCGGGACCACGGTCTTTCCCATGATCCTGCTCGGCTTCAGCCAGACGGCGGTGAATGCGTATGTGCTGGTCGTTTATCTCTTCGCCACCTTCGCGCACTCAAACCTTGGCTGGAAGCTCGGCATCTTCGAGAAATTCTTCGTTACGCCACGCTTCCATCACTGGCATCACGGCATTGAGAAGGAAGCCATCGACGTGAATTTTTCCATTCACTTTCCGCTGTTCGACAAGCTCTTCGGCACCCACCACATGCCGGAAAACGGCCGCTGGCCCGAAGGTTACGGCATCGGCGGCCATCCGGTGCCCAAGGGCTACTGGCAGCAGTTTCTCCATCCATTCCGGCGGAAGAAATAATCACTCGTATTTGAGCTGAGCCGTGGCGGTGCAGTCTTTGTCGGCTGAAACGCGCACCCAGCGCGCCTGCCAGTCTTCGAAAAAGACGACATCGCGGGTTTCATTGGGCTGGACTACCCAATGCTGAAAGGTGACCCACATGCCAGTGCCGGTAAGGTCTGTTTCGATCTGAAATGAAACGGGCTCCTTTGAATCATGGCTCAGTGAGAGTGTACGCTTGTCGTAACCCCACATGAGGTAGGAGTCGCTCTTCTCGTTCGCTTTCACGGTGGTGTTTTTCCAGGGGCCGCCTTCGCCGTGCGGCTTGCCGAGTTTCCAGAGGTCATCGATGGCTCCGGCCCAGAGCGCGGCCTTGCCGTCGTCGCTGCGGAGGATGTGCCCGCCCGCCTTGGCGTCTGGTTTGATGCCGCTCATCAAAAAGAGACCGCGATAACCGCCATAGTCAGTCACGCGCAGATTGTGCGAACAAATGGGGCGGATCTTGGCGAAGCCGTCGGCGTTTTCGGCAGGCAGCTCGAAGAAGGTGCCGCAAGCGCTGAGCATGTCGCGCTCCGTGGCGACTTCGCGGCAGATGCGCAGCTCACCTGCATTCGTGGCGGCGTCATAGGCCTTTGAAGCACGTGGCAGGCGCCAGCGGCGGCCACGATCATCGACGACGAGTACGCTGGCATCGTCGAGCGTGATGACGTTCTTCGGAATCGCGACTCTGGTTTGGGTGAACTCCTCCGCCTTGGCATCCTCGACACGTTTCAATTTCAAATCCGCATCCATCTCGTAATAACCGGCGTCAGTCGCAAAACTCAGCGTGCGTTTGTTTTCACCCCGCGGGCGGAAGACGCCCTGCTGTGACTGGGCATCACCGATGCGTGACAGGCCGTCGAAGATGGGGTCAGCTTCGGTGCCGCGTGGATCGCCGTTCGTGAGCGTGATGATGACGCTGAGGTCTTTGCAGTCCTCATTGGCGGTCACCTTCAACCAGTCGCCAAGAACCGTGTGACTGATCTTTCCGGCGCTGCCACCTGCGTGGTTGATGGCATGTACGCGATGATGCTTCCAGCCGCCGACGAGAAAGCGGTCAGCCACATCCCCCGCCTTCACACTCTCATGCAGCCACACCGCACCGCTTGCATGCACGGGGCCGAGCTTGTCCGGCGTCTCAGGACTTGTGAACCACAGATTCGACTGGGACTGACCCACGCTGTCGATGCCGCCTTTGACTTTGCGTTTGTTGAGGAATTCCGACTTCGCCGAATCATCGCAGCCGAAGACCAGACGGTCGTTCCAGCGGCAGAAGTCGCCGATCACCTTCATGTAGGCGCTGCGGACGCGGATGCCGTTCGTGTTGGTCGCAGAGAAGGTGCGTGGGAAGCGCCAGAACGCGCCATGCATCGTCATCAGCAGGTCGTCTTCACCGATGTCGCGGATGCGCGGCCATTCGGTGTTCCAGCCATGCGCGCCGTCATAGCTATGGCTGACTTTTGGCAGACGAAACGACTGCCATTTGCCGCCATCCAGCAGCATCAGGATGAGAGATTTCGCATCCCAGCCGATGCTCCATGCCGGTGCGTCTGCCGCGCTGCCCTGGATGCCGCCGGGGCCGGTGACTTCGGTGAATTGATTGCGCCGAACGAGCTGCCAGTCGTCTCCGGGTTTGCGCCATTCTCCCAGAGCGCCGCTGGGGGTGGTGGGGTCCGTGAGCACGCGTTTGTCACGGTCGCCATTGTTGGCGTAAATCAAGCGGCCTTGGGTCGAATAGAGTCCTTTGCCGTGATAGCCGGGCAGTTGAGACTCCAGTTTAGTGAGAGGTGTCGAGACTTTGAAGTCTTGCTTCAAAGGGTTGCCATCGCGGATTAGTGAGGTGACGGCCAGCGATTTCACGTCCACTTCGTAGAGGCCTTCCTCCATCGTTGCGTAATAGATTTTGCCGGCGGGATCGGTCAGGTGGCGTGCATTGCCCGTGAGCCGGCCTGGCATCTTGTTCGGTGGAATCATCCGCACGGCGCGATCGGAGCCGATCACATAAGGCCCGATGAAAAGCTGCTTTGACTCGGGGTGGATCATGCGGTTCGCGGGGGTGCCGCCCACGCTCTCTGGGCGCACGATCTGTTTCAGATCTGGTGTGATCTCATAGAGCTTGTCGCTTGATCCGAAGGGCAGATGAGGCCCGTAGGTGATAACCCAGAGCCGGTCCGCCCAGGGCACCACGGCCCCCGTGCCGCACTCGCCTTCGTTGTTGAACATGGCGAGGCTTGGGTAGATGCCGCTGATATGGCGCGGTTCCTCGGCGGCGAGAAAGCCTGTGAATGCCGCGAGCAGCAGGAGATTAGATTTCATGAATGGATCAAAGCCATGCATGTGGTTCTGGCAACCGGGGTGAATTATGTCGGATTGAAATCGCTTACATCCCCCGCATAGCTGCCCGATGCCAAAAAAGCAGGTCATCCAACTTCCCGCTGATGTCTGGCGCAGCCTGCGCCATGAGTGGCTGTGGGTGTATCGCGGACCTGTGCCGCAGTGCGGGGTGTGGTCTGCCGAGATCCCGGTGCCTGCGGGAGTCTTCTTCGTGGAGCGTGGTGAAGTGCGCATCCGGGCGGATGGCAAGGAGACGCTTGTGCCAGGAGGGCATGCGTTTTTCTCTTCGCCCCGGCTGCGGCGCCATTGGTTTGCAGCGAACACACGGCTGTTATCCGTCGGCTTCCGCAGCCAGTGGCCGGATGGTACATCGTTGTTCCGCGATGCGCTCAATTTCGCTGCTGAGGCTCCCGCATTGCAGAAAGCCACACGGCAGCTTTTTGCCAGTATTCACGGTGCGCAGAAAGCCGTCCCCTATCGTCAGGCCATAGAAGCCGCTTCGTATTCTGCGAGTGAATGGGCCGCACGAGAAGCCGCATTCGCCGCCTGGTTTGCGGTGTGGATGGAAACTTTGCAAGAGCTCGGCGTGAAGCCTGAACCTCAGGTGAGAGCACGCCGCCGCCGTGTGGATCAAATCGTTGAATGGCTGCAGGCGCTGCCGCTGGATCAAACGACGCCGAGTTTGCCGCCGGATTTCCCGATCGGCAGCCGCCGTGCGGAACAATTGATGCAGCAGCAGTTTGGCATCGGGCTGCGCATGTTCATGGAGCGGCGGCGGCTTGACGTGGCACGCGAGCGCATTGTGGCGGATCAGGACACGCTCAAAGAAGTCGCCTTCGCGCTGGGCTTTCGCCATGCTTCCCACTTCACCGCCTGGTTTCGCCGCCACACCGGAGTGTCGCCGTCTGAATATCGCTTGAGCGGGGTGGAGCAGGCGGCGTGATCAGTAAAGTCGATTGCTGGATGGGTGCTCTTGGACTCTTTTAGCGCCCCATCCTTCATGCAACCCGACGTCTCACTCATCATTCCCGTATTCAACAACGAGCCGTATTTGGATGAATCCCTGTCGGCGGCGTGTGTGCAGGGGGAACTCTCGCTGGAGATCATCATCATCGATGACGGCTCCACTGACGGGTCGCTGAGCAAGATCAAAGCGCACGCAGAGCGTGATCCCAGGATCATCGTGATCGAGCAGGCCAACCAAGGCGTCTCGGCGGCGCGGAATGCCGGGCTGGACCGTGCTTCAGGAAAATGGCTGGCCTTTCTTGATGGTGATGACTGGATCGCTCCCGGCTCATTGGCGGCGTGGCATCAGCAGGCTGAGCAGGGGGAGCTGGATTGCTTGTTGTGCAATGGTTTCAGCTTCAGGGCAGATCCGCAGGCGTTCCTTGATTCAAAGCCGCCGGCCATTCTTAATCGACAGTCCTGGGAGTCTATTTTGACTGGATCTGAGTGGCTGGTGCAGGGCGTCAAACAGCGCGAGTGGCCCCACTATGTGTGGCTGCAGTTTTGCCGTCGCAGCATGATCGAAGCGGCGCAGATGCGGTTCAGGCGTGACATGATCCATGAGGACATTCCCTGGACGGTGCAGCTGGCACTGGCAGCCAAACGCATGGGGTTTTCACAGCCGCCGCGCTATGGCTACCGGAGCAATCCAAGCTCGCTGACGCAGTCGCGCGATGCAGCCAAAGTGCATCATCGCATCGCCAGCTATCTCAAAGTCGCGGGGCTGCTGAAAGATTTTGCGAAGGCGCAGCCGCCAGCACTGCGCGGTGCCCTGCATAAGCAGGTCGTGCGTGAGATGGGTCACTTCCTGGGCAAGATGCGCAAGGGGAACGTCTCACGCGCTGACCGCAGCCAGTTTGCAGCTGAGTTTCTGGCCGCAGGTTTTGCCGGGACAATGCTGAAAGGCTGTTCCAATTACCGGGAGCTGGCGGCCACCTTCAAGGCTTGGTACATGTGCCAGATCTGGAAAAGGCAAAAGGAGTAGAGCTGAGCGCTGCGAAGCTACTTCTTCCCACCCTTGATGAACTCGTCACGGCTCAGTGTGCCGTTGGCGTCGGTGTCAAATTTGGGAAAGCGTTTGGGAGCCTCCTCGGGATCGGGCTGGTTGAGCAAAAACTCTTCCTTGGTGAGCTGGCCGTCTTTGTCCTTGTCGCGTTGGTCAAACATCTTGCCGCGATCCTGCGCTGGCTTTTTGGGTGCAGCCTCCGGCTTGCTGGAGATCTGCGGTTTGGCCTCGGGATGCTGGGAGAGAAACTGACGAAGAACCGCGACGACGGCAGGTTGCTCGGCAGCGAGATTCTTTGTCTCAGATGGATCGGCTTCGTAGTCATACAGTTCGAGTATGGCGGTGTCCGGCGCAGCGTCGGGCTTCTTCCATTCCACGAGGCGATGGCGCTGGGTGCGGATGGCACGACCGATCAAACCGCCCCCACGTGGATAGACATGAATGGCATGGTCACGTACGGTGGTGGCGGGATCTTTGAGCACGCTGGCGAAGCTGCGGCCATCGCCCTGTGGCGGAGCAGGTAGCTGTGCGAGTTCGGCCAGCGTGGGGTAGATGTCGCAGGATTCGATGAGCGCTTGCGTGCGTGCCGGCTGGATGCCAGGAGCCACAACGAGCACAGGAATGCGCGCCGCCTGCTCGTAGTTGGTGTGCTTGCACCACAAGCCGTGGTCGCCGAGATGCCAGCCGTGATCGCCCCAGAAGACGATGATCGTGTTGCTGGCCAGGCTGCTCGCATCGAGGGCATCGAGCACTTTGCCAAGCTGAGCATCCATGTAGCTCGTGGCGGCGTGGTAGCCGTGGATGAGGTGAATGGCCTGCTCCTGCGTCAACGGGCCTTGCTCTGGCATGTCCCGATATTGGCGCAGCTCACCCCAGGTCGAGGGTGCGAATTCGGGTGCGCCTGCGGGGGCGGTTTGCAGAGCAGGCAGTTTGAAGGAAGCGGGATCATAGAGATCCCAGTATTTCTTCGGCGCTACAAAGGGGAGATGAGGTTTCAAAAAGCCGACCGCCAGGAAAAACGGCTCGTCAGGTTTCTGCTTCGCGGCTTCGAGACGCTTCACGGCTTCGTCGGCGATCATGCCGTCGCCATAGCGGTTGTCAGACACATCGGCGGACTCGGTGGGGGCGCCGCGCGGCAGCTTCCAGGCCTCCGTCTTGTTTTCAAACAGCGCCTGCTCACGCGTGGACTCCGGCGGGTTGTTTTCCTTGAGTGCGTAGCTGATCGTTTTCGGCGTGAAATGCGGCACGCTCCATGAGGCCGTGTCGTTTACATTCCCGTGCCCTACGTGGAAGATTTTGCCCAGTCCTTCGGCGCGGTAACCGGTTGCCTTGAAGTGCTGCGGCAGCGTCACGGCATCCGGCGCGGCTTTGCGGAAGTTCGTGGCCAGTTCATAGATCCCCAGCGATTGCGGTCGCAGGCCGGTGAGAAGCGCGTTTCGTGAGGGCGAGCAGACGGCCTGATTGCAGAACGCCTTTTCAAACAGCACCCCGCGTGCGGCGAGGCGGTCGATGTTGGGAGATTTGACCAAGGTATCGCCATAGCAGCCGAGCAGCGGCTTCAAGTCATCGACGCAGATGAGCAGGACGTTGGGTTTTGCAGCGGCAAAAAGCGACGGGCAAAGAACGCAGAGGAGAAGAGCGAGGCGAAGCATGGGTGGTGAGAACGCCGGCAGGTTCCCATGCTTTCGCTGAATTGCGCCTACTCAGGCAGCTTATCGAAATGAAACTGGCAGCAGCCGAGGTCGAGGGTGTTGGAGTTCTTCGCGAGTTTTTCGCTGAACGCTTCCGCGAGCGCGTAGATGCGCTGCTGACCCTGCTTCTCGACTTTGAGCAGGCATGCTTCTTTGAGGACCCGCAGGTGCTTGGAGACGTTGTAGGGCGTGACGTTCAGAGTTTCACACAGTTCGGTCACCGGCTTAGCGCCACCGATGAGGAGACGCACCAGACGGAGACGTGTCGGCTCACCCAGCGCGCGCATGGCGGTGAGGCAGTCGAATGAACGTGTCACGGTGCGTGATGGCATGCCTTGATCATTAGCAGATCGCCTTGCTCCCGCAAGAATCCCGGCGAACGGAAGTGAAATAATAATTGCCAACATGCGCAAATAAGATAAAACACGCGCCGCCATGATTCTCCCGAACTCATCCCCGCGTTGTGGGCTGTCACGTCTTCTTGCCGTGACCGCTCTGATGTCCACCTGCTCCGCCTTGGCTCAGGGAGACGTGAAAAAAGAAGAACAAACCAAGCCGGTGGATCTCAATGAGATCGTCATTTCCGCGCCAAAGCTGTCGACCAAGAGCCTGCTCGAAGCGCCGATCAGCGCCACTGCCGTCCCGCGCAAGACGCTTCAGGATGCCGGCATGTATACTGTGAAGGATGCGGCTATGTACGCGCCGAACACTTATATCACCGAGTTCAGTGCACGTGCCATCAGCACTCCCCGTTTCCGAGGCATCGGCGGATCCCCGACCAATCCGGGCGTCACCACCTACATCGACGGCGTGCCGCAGTTCAATGGCAACTCTTCCAGCATCATGCTGATCGATGTTGAGCAGATCGACATGGTGCGCGGGCCTGTCGGTGCGCTCTACGGCCGGAACACCGCCGGAGGTCTTGTCAACATCACCAGCCGTCGCCCCACCCTGCAGGGCTGGGAAGGCGAACTGCAGACCATGATCGGCAACTACAACCTGCAGGACTATCGTGGACGGGTCAGTGGCGCTCTCATTGAAGACGTGCTGGGCTTCAGCTTCATGGGCGGCTACAATCAGCGCGACGGTTACACCAAGAACACCGTCAACGGTCAGCCGATCGACAATCGTGGTTCGTGGTTTGGCAAGACGCAGTTCCTTTGGACCCCGACCAAACAACTGGAAGTGCGTCTCATCATCGCAGGCGAAACCGCCCGTGACGGCGACTACGCACTGAATGATGTGGCGCAGTTGCGTGCCACGCCACGCCAGTCCGCCCGCGACTTCGGCGGCTTCACCAAGCGTGATGTTTTGATGCCTACTCTGCAGGTCACCTGGCACGGTGATTCCTTCGACTTCACCTCCACCACCGGTCTGGTCTGGTGGAAAACGCAGGATGTCACGGACCTCGACTATTCGACGTTCAACTTCATACCGGGCAACACCTTCCTGCTGCGCAACAACCGCCAGCAGCAGACCACCTGGAGCCAGGAGTTCCGTTTCTCCAATCCCAAGAATGTTCCGATCACCCTCAGCGATTCGGCCTTCCTCACCTGGCAGGCCGGTGCGTTCTTCTTTGACCAGACGTATCAGCAGACCACCGCGCAGAATCAGGACAATGTCTTCTTCCCTGTCTTCATTCCAGCAAACACCACCAACACCAGTGCCGCGCTGCATGATCAGGGCATGGGCCTCTATGCCCAGTCCACTCTGACGGCCTGGAAGAAGCTGGACATCACCGCCGGCCTGCGCTGGGACTATGAACACAAGCAGGCAGATCTGTCCGCCAGCCGCAATCCCATCGCTCCTCCGTTCCTGCCTTCGCTCGATGCCTCCTCACGGACAGCGAAAACGTACAGCCAGGTGACGCCTCAGGCATCCATCGCCTACCGTTTCACGCCAGGTCTTATGGCCTACGCCGGTTTTTCCGGTGGCTACAAGGCAGGCGGCTTCAACACCGCTTCAGTGACCGGGCGCACCAATTACGACCAGGAGCGTAGCTGGAACTATGAGATCGGTCTGAAAGGCCGTGCCCTGCAGGACAAGCTCGGCTTCCAACTCGCCGCCTTCTACACCGACTGGAGAAACCTCCAGCTCAACACGCCCAACGCCGCCTCCCTCGCCACCTTCGACGTCATCAATGCCGGCAACGCAGTGTCCAAGGGTCTGGAGCTTTCAGCCAACTATCAGGCGACTTCCAGTTGGACGGTGTTCGGCAGCGCTGGTCTGCAGACTGCACGCTTCCTCTCCGGCAGCATGGACAGCGGCGCAGCCATTGGCGGCAACAAAGTACCCTACACGCCGAACTACACCGCGGCAGTCGGCAGCCAGTACAACTGGGAGCTGAGTCAGGGCTGGACTCTCTATGCTCGTGGTGACGTGCAGTTCCTCGGCGGCTTTGTCTATGACAGCTCCAATGCCGCCGGACAGAATGCCTACACGCTGGCAAACTTCCGCGTCGGTATCCGCAGGCAGTCCTGGTATAGCGAGTTTTTCTTGAACAACGCCTTCAACACCCGGTATGTGCCCATCGCCATTCCTTATCCTAACCCGGCTTCCGCTCCCTCAGGCTACCTCGGTGAAAGCGGTGCTCCGATGACTTTCGGCGTCCGCGCGGGCATCAAATTTTAGTCGGTTAAAGTTGGTGCACCGGCGGTTGATGGCGATCACACGCTGTCAGCCGCCGATGTGCGTTTACCTCTCTTCCCATGCCACTCACTCCAGAACAAATCGCAGCCTATCATCGTGATGGCTTTGTCACGGCACACGGCGTCTTCTCGGCTGAAGCTGCCGAACTCCAAAACGAAGCCACGCGGCTCACGGAGCTGAAACCGCTCATCGACGTGAACAACATTCGATGCCGTTGGCAGGATCATGCGGAGACCGGCGAGTGCCGTTTCGACTGCTTTGATCCGGTGATCGACATCAGTCCTGCGTGCGAACGCATCGCCCGTTCGCCTATGCTGAGCGACATGGCGGCCCAGCTCTACGGAGAGCCCGCCTTCCTTTTCAAAGACAAGCTCATCTTCAAGCCACCGGGTGCGAAGGGTTACGACATGCACCAGGACTACATCTCCTGGGAGAGTTTTCCGGATTCGTTTCTCACGGTCATCGTGGCCATCGATCCTTCAGATGCTGACAGCGGCGCCACGGAGGTCTTCCCCGGCTACCATCAGCAGGGCTGCATGAGTCCGCGTGACGGCATGTACCACACGCTGAAGGAGGATCAGGTGGATTTGAGCCAAAGCGTCGTGCTTGAACTCCAGCCTGGCGATGTGGCCTTCTTCAGCGGCTTCACGCCGCACCGCTCCGCGCCCAACAAATCTGGTCACTCCCGCCGCCTGCTCTACCTCAGCTTCAATGCAGCGCGTGATGGTGGCGACGTGCGCAGCGCGCATTACACTTTCTTCCATCAGTGGCTGCAGGAGCGCTACGCGGAGTATGGCAAAACGGAAACCTATTTCCGATGAGCGAGTCCAAACACAGCGCCTCCGCTGCGCCCGCCGTGTGGACACAGGTCATCGCCGGCGCCTTGCTGATGCTCGCCACTCTACCGGGCCGTTCGCATGGTTTGGGGCTCGTCACCGAGCCGCTGCTGCAGGAGTTGCAGCTCTCACGCGACACCTTCGCGCAGATCAATCTCTGGGCCACACTGGGCGGTGCCTTGGTGTGCCTGCCCGTTGGGGCATGGCTGGACCGCTGCGGGCTTAAAACCGGCGCGCTCGTGCTTCTGCCCGCACTGGCCCTCGTTGTACTTGTGATGAGCGGCATGCATGTGGCGGCCATGGGTCTCTTCGTTCTGGTGCTGCTCACGCGCGCGCTGGGGCAGGGGGCCATGTCCGTGCTCAGCCTCGCCGTGGCAGGTCGTGCCTTCAGGCACAATTCCGGTGCCGCCGCAGGTGCTTATGCCGTGCTGATGTCCGTGTTGTTCATGCTCTCTTTTTACGTTGTCGGCGGTATTGTGAAAGACCACGGCTGGCGCGTGGCATGGAGGGACATCGGCCTCGGCCTCCTGGTGGTGCTGCCGGTTGCCTTCTGGCTGCACAACACGAGTGCCGAAAAGCAGGTCGAAGCCGGCACGGACGCCGATCTCACACTGGCGCAATGCATGCGCATTCCCGCGTTCTGGGCTTACAGCGCGGGCATATCAGCCTTCGCGGCCATCTCCACCGCCACCGGCCTGTTCAATCAGGCGCTGCTGGCTGAGCGCGGGTTTGATCAGGAGGCGGCTTATCATTTCCTCGCCGGTTCTGCGATCATTGCTTTGCTCGGCCAGATGATCTGCGGCGCGGGCCTCCGCTGGCGGCCCATCCGCTTCTGGCTGGGCGGGGCCTTGTTCATTCAGGCGGCGGCGCTGGCCGCCTACAAGTTCATTCATACCAGCGCTGGCATGTGGACTCTCGCGGCCCTCATGGGCATATCCGGCGGCATCATTACCGTCGCATTTTTCGCCATTTGGGGCGACTCCTTTGGCAAACGTCATCTTGGGCGCATCCAGGGTGTCGCACAGATGTGTACTGTGTTGGCTTCCGCACTCGGCCCCCTGCTGCTGGAGCGCGGAGCAGGATTTTTGCATGGTTACGCAAATACGCTGATGATTGCGGCGCCGATGTGCGTTCTACTCGGCCTTCTGGTGCTGACTTTGCGTCCGCGCCCGTCTGCCACATGAGCGCTCCCGTCCGCAAATTTCATCTCTCCCTCAATGTCTCCGACCTGACCCGCTCGGTGGCCTTCTATCGTGTGCTCTTTGGCCTCGATCCCGCCAAGCACCACGCCGACTACGCCAAGTTCGAAGTCGAGTCACCCCCCACGGTTTTCTCGCTCATTCCTGGCCGTGCGGGTGGCGGAGGTTCGCTCAATCACGTTGGTCTCTGCCTGCTCGACTCGGAGGAACTCGTCGCCATTCAGCTGCGGCTGGAACAAGCCGGGCACAAAACCCTGCGCGAGGACGGCGTGGCCTGCTGTTACTCCCGCCAGACGAAATTTTGGGTGAGGGACCCGGATGGGGTGCTGCTGGAGCTGTATGTTTTCCATGAAGACCTCGACGATCATGGGGACCACCATGCGCCGGAAAGTGAGCTGCCTACTCTCATGGGGGGCGAGGCTGAAGCCGCCACACCTGCTGTGACGTGGACACACCGTCTTGGTGAAGCCCTCACCCTGCCGCTCGCGCAGGATGCCTTCAGCGTTCAGGAAGTCGTGCTGGAAGGCACCCTCAATGCCACCGGCATTGACCTTCCCGCCTTGCTTAGAGAGGCGCTGCGCATTCTCAAACCTGGCGGCACCATCTCCTTGCATGGCCTCGTCGCGGATCGTCCGCTGGTGGATTCGCGACCGGCTTTGCCAGGCCCGGCTGCCGTAGTGCAGTTTGTGCCGGATTTTCCGAGCCTAGCACCGCTTTTGGTTTGTGTCGGATTCCGCAATGCGCGCTTCACCAAGCTCTCCGAGAAGGGCTATTTCGAGGCCGAAGGCGTGCCGCTGCGGGAGGTGCTGATCAGCGCAGTGAAGCCCGGCTTCCGGTCGGCTAAAAAAGATCAAACGGTTGTTTACCTCGGACCGCAAAACGCGGTGGAGGATGATTTTGGCAACCGTTTCGTCAAAGGCAGTCCGGTGGCGCTGAACATGCATGACTGGCAGTCGCTGAAAAACACGGCTGCATCGTCGTTTGCGTTGTTGCAGCCGCTTGTCGAAACTCCCAATCTTCCAACCCACTCCATGTCCACTAAAGCACGTTACATCATGATCGGCGGTTTCCTTGGCGCCGGAAAAACGACTACTGTCGGCCGTCTGGCCAAGCATCTCAGCGATCAGGGACTCCGAGTTGGTCTCATCACCAACGACCAAGCCGGCGGTCTGGTGGATACCAAGCTGCTGCGTGGGCAGGGCTACGCGACGGAGGAGATCGCGGGAGGATGTTTCTGTTGCCGTTTCAACACCCTCGTCGACGCAGCGAGCAAGCTGGCGAATGAAGCGAAGCCGGATGTCTTCATCGCCGAGCCGGTGGGAAGCTGCACGGATCTCGTGGCCACTGTGACGTATCCGCTGCGCCGCATGTATGGCGATGCATTCACGGTCGCTCCTCTGAGTGTGCTGGTGGATCCCATCCGTGCGCGGCGTGTGTTTGGTCTGGATCAAGGCGGCACCTTTTCCGCCAAGGTGGCTTACATCTTCAAGAAGCAGCTCGAAGAGGCGGACATCATTGTCATCAGCAAAAGCGATCTCGTGGAGGACGCGCAGCGTGAGGATCTGCGCGCTGTGCTGGCGAAGGAGTTTCCGCTGGCCAAAATAGTGATCGCCTCACCACGGCAGGAGACGGGGCTGGATGAGCTGTTTGCGAGTTTGATGACGGATGAGCAGGCGCGGCGCAATCCGATGGCGGTTGATTACGAAGTCTATGCCGACGGCGAGGCGCTGCTGGGCTGGCTGAATGCCACGGTGACGCTGAAGGCGGATGATGAGTTTGATGCGAATGCGTTTCTCAAGCAGCTCGCCTTGATCGTGCAGGCACGACTCCAGCAGAATGGTGCCGAGATAGCTCATTTCAAAATGACCTTCAGTCCTGACGATGGCATTGCCGGTGAACTGGCCAGCATCAATCTAGTACGGAGCGATTATGTGGCTGAGCTTGGAATGGAATTGGACGAGCCGACCACGGGTGGTCAGTTGATCGTGAACCTGCGTGCCGAAGCCGACCCCGCATCGCTGATGGAAGCGGTGAAGGACGGGCTGGCAGAAGCCACGCTGAATTTCTTTGGCCTAAAAGCCACGCTGGATCACGAGGAACATTTCCGCCCCGGCAAACCCACGCCGACGCATCGCGATGGGGAAGTGGTGATGGAAACCAAGGGCGGGTGCAAGCCGGGCAGCAGCTGCTGTTGAGTAGGGGCTAAGGCTTCCAGGCCTTGCTCCAGAGCACGTAGATTTCGTGCATGGCGCGCTGCTCGAGCGGAGTCCATTCGAGGGTGCGTTCGACCAGGGTTTTGGCGCTGCCGAGGCGGGGGTCTTTTTCCACGGCGAGCTGGTAGTTCTCGATGGCTTTCTGGGTGTCGCCGGTGCCCCAGTAGGCGAGGACGAAGGAGTAGTAGTCGTAGTGGGCCTGAAAGCCGCTGAGCTTTGAGGAGATCTCGAATTCGCGCACAGCATCGGCGTAGTCGCCCAGGTTGAAGTAGGCCCAGCCGGCGCGGTTGTGCATGGGGGCCTTGTCATTGAGAGACAGCGCTTTTTTCAGATCCGCACGTGCCTCGTCTTTGCGTCCCAGCAGCGTGAGCACATACCCACGATTGGAATAGGCCTGGGCGTTTTCGGCATTTTCCGCGATCTGCTTGTTGAGGATCTCCAGCTTGGGCGTGGTCTGCACGGAGGTGGGGGCGTCTGCGGCTGCGGCGGACAGTGCCAAGGCGAGGTAGAGGAAGGCAAGGCGCGAGTGAGTCATGGGAGGAGCGGGTGAGGGGTGGAGACAAAGAACGCACGAGATGCCGGGTACATTCCAGCGAACAGCGAACGAATCAGGCGGGCAGGAGCGTTCTGGCTGAAGTGGCTGTTGTCATAGTGAATATTCATCTGCACGTATCCCCATGAGCTGGTTCCAACTCGATCCCCCAAGCATTGCCAAACGCGCCCGTGCAGCAGGTTCTCCTGTGCCTTCACTCGGGGCTTCACTCATGCGCGGTATGATTGGTTTTACCATTGTCAGCGTGGCTGGCTTCGTGCCCTGGGCGGTGTTCGGTCAATGGTTCCACCGGCAGTTGGGGGAGGCGGGCATGTATGCGGTCTGTGCAGTGGTGTTCCTCGCTTTGACTTCACCGCTGCTGCACCGGCTGATCATCGGGCCGGGTTCGGTGTCACGTTTCTACAAGGTCTTTGGCCTTTCCTTCACCGCGTATTCGGTGGTGTGGATCGCTGGCTGGATGGCGCTGCGCGGTCACCTTGGCAGCATCGTGGGCTTGGCCGCAGGTACAATGGTGATGGCCTGCATGCTGGTGGCCGCCTTTGATGCGCTGCGTGTGGTGGTCAAAGTTTTTCTCTCGCTGTTCGTGTTGAACTCGATTGGTTATTTCGTCGGCGGCATTTCGGAGGCCGCGTTCATCAAACAGTATCCGTTGTACGCGAAGCTGAGCTGGGGCGTCTTTTATGGCCTCGGGTTCGGTGCCGGCCTAGGTCTGGCCTTTCACATCTGTCAGGAGCGTGCGCGGAAGCTGCTGGCGGGCGGCTGAGTCGGTGCGTCTCTACGAAGGAGCATGGAAGGAATACGTCTGGCTCAATGGCAAATCACTGCCTGCCGAGACGGGTGGTGATCCAGCGGGTGCGAGGTGACTTTTGGTTTTAGCTGTGCACACCATTGCTACCTTTGAGACCGGACGAGGTAGTCCAGCACCTTTGTCATCAAGTCATTGATCTGCTCATAGGCCTCAGGTGGCACGGCGCGAATGGCGGTTTCTGATTGCACGAAAGTGTCCGCCACCAGTTCATCCCTGCAATGGGTGATGATGGCATGGGCGCTTTCGTGCGTGGTCTCCAAGTGAAATTGCAGGCCCATTGCATTGGGGCCGATTTGAAAGGCTTGATGTTCGCAGGCGGCGCT
>JAPLUN010000313.1 GCA_026397715.1 Verrucomicrobiota bacterium | reverse complement strand
ATTGCAGCAGTTCATCCACCAGCTTTTCATAAGCCTTGGGGTCCGCATCTTTCACAAATTTATTCATCCGCTCCGGTGTCGGTGGCAGGCCTACTAGATCAAAGCTCAAGCGGCGGATCAAGGTGCGGCGGTCCGCTACGGGTGACATCACGAGATTCTTCTCGGTAAGCTTCGCATTGATCAGCGAGTCAATGGAGGCGTCTTTGACTGCCCTCACTGGCTGCACAGACCAATGCTGGAGGCGTTTGTCCACGGCGGCAGCCTTGTCAGCGGCGTTTTCAGGCCACACGGCGCCCGCTTGGATCCACGCATGCACCAAGGCGATTTGCGCGGGTGAAAGCGGCTCGCCTTTCGGCGGCATGCGTTCGTCGTCATCGGTGGATTTGACTCTTTGCAGCAGCAAGCTTTTGGTGATGTCACCTGCCACGATGGCCAGACCATCGTGACCGCCTTTGAGCGCAAAGAGTTTGGCATCTAGGCGCAGTTCGCCCTTCTGCTTCTTCTCACCATGGCACTCGACACAGTGCTGCTGCAGCAGCGGGCGGATGTCTTGGTCGAAATCGACAGCCAGAGCCGGAGCAGCAGCCAGGAGGATGAAGAGCGTGGTTTTCATCGTTTGGTTTTCGCTTTGGCAGCCAGATCGTGTGCGGCTTCGTCCATATGATGTTTCATCGCCTTGACGGCGGCGTTGGCATCATGCGCAGTCACTGCGTTCAGGATGGCGGAGTGGTGGTCGATGGCCCGCTGCCTGCCGACATTGCCAATCGTCACACGGCGGCTTTCACGCCCGAGGTCAGCCAGCGATTCGAGCATGAGCTTCAAGATTTCGTTACCGGCGATGCGAGCCAGCGTGCGGTGAAAGTCGATGTCTGCCTCGACGGCTTCATCGTGCGTTTCAGCCGCGAGCAGTCGCTCATGAATGCCTCGCAGCTGCTTCACATCGGTGGCTTTGGCCTTCAGGGCGGCCTGCCGCGCGATCTCTGGCTCAATGGCGGCACGGGCTTCGCTCAACTGGCGCAAGCGCTCCTGCAACTCGGGAAGCAGGATCGACAAGGAACCGCTCAGCGGTTTGTGCAGTCTGTTCACCGCCCGGATGCCGCTGCCGTGGCGAATTTCGAGAAGGCCTTGAAGTTCGAGCCGCTTCGTTGCCTCGCGCAGCACGGTGCGGCTTACGCCGAGGCGCTCGGCCATCAGGCGCTCCGGCGGCAGCTTGCCATCTCCGGAGTCGACCTCGTCGCGCAGCTGGCGCGCCAGGCGTGAGCAGACCTGCTCAACGAGCGAAGGGGTGGGTTTGAGCGGAGTAATCGTCATGCAATTGGTAGGAGGTCATACCAATTACGAGCTACCTGCCCAAATCTTTCGCCACGATTTTGTCGCATGTCTCAGACGTCATTTTCACCATCCGAGCACTTGCGGCTTGAGCACCCGCCTGAACGCGGGACAGTGGGCCGGAAGAATCCCCGACCGCTTCGCATGCCTTTTCGTGACACATTGCTGAATCTCGCCATCACCTGCGTGCTGGTGCTGATCATCGTGCTCGTGGCGGTTTTGCTGAAGGAGAGCCGCCCCGCACCGCTGCAAGCGCTGCCTGTTGCAGTGGCCCAGGTGCCGGTTGGTCAGGCGATGTCGAACGCCAGTCGTGTGCCGCTGCAGCAGTTCAAGATCTTCCCCAAGGCTAAATTGATCGAAAGCCGCGCCAACGAGGCGGACACGCTGCGCATCAAGGTGAGCGACACGGAGGACGAGCACATCTTCGTGCTCTACTTCGTGGATGCACCAGACATTTCGTTGACGCATCCGCAGCGCGTGCAGGAGCAGGCGCGCTACTTTGGCGTGAGCAGCCAGCGCGTGATCGAGGAGGGGCAGAGAGCGGCGCAGTATGTGACGCAGTTGCTCAAGCAGCAGCCGTTCACGGTGATGACACGCTGGGAAGAAGTGCCGGGACTCAGCCGCTACTACGCGCTGATTCTGGTGGAGATCAGCCCCGGCAAGCAGGTGTATCTGGCGGATCTACTGGTGCAGCAGGGCTACGCACGCGTAGCGGGTGTGACTTCGAGCCTGCCTGCAGATTCACGCTCGATCAATGATTATGCGCTGGAGCTTCAGGAACTGAAGCGCCGGGCCCAGCAGGGCAAGGCTGGCATTTGGGCGGCCTCAAAGCTCTAAACACCCGCCGTAAATTCAGGCATTGATGTATCATGATGCGTTGATACGATGGCATCACCTTGGCTTCTGTACTCAAATCGCTCAGCCTCATTGCCGACCCTACGCGGGTACGGCTGCTTTTGCTGCTCAAGCAAGAGGAACTAAGCGTGGCTGAGCTGCAGGAGGTACTTTCACTGCCGCAGTCCAACATCTCAGCCCAGCTCGCCAAATTGAAGGCGGCCGGTCTGGTGACTGACCGCCGCAGTGGCAAGAACCGTCTTTATCAGCTCGACGAACCTGCTGCGAAGGATCTGCCGACCCATGCGCATTTTCTTGCACTGCTGGAGGCGGCGGGCGCTGAGCTGCGGGAGGTGACCAAGGACGCTGAGGCGCTGCAAATCGTGCTGCGCAAACGGGTGCAAACGGCGAAGGCCTACTTTGATGCGCTGGCGGGCAAGTTTGGCCGTCACTACATCCCAGGCCGTTCGTGGAAGGGCTTGGGCGAGACTTTGCTCAAGCTCATGCCTCCGCTAGTCATCGCCGATCTCGGTGCAGGCGAGGGTACGCTTTCCCAGCTGCTCGCCGAGCGGGCGAAAAAAGTGATCGCCGTCGATAACAGCGAGAAGATGGTGGCCTATGGTGCGGAGCTGGCCCAAAAGCATGGTTTTACGAACCTTGAGTTCCGCCTTGGGGACATCGAAGCACCTCCAATCCCGCCGCTCAGTGTGGATCTGGTCTTTCTCAGCCAGGCGCTGCATCATGCGCAGAATCCGGAAAAGGCGCTCAAAGCCGCGCTGACCATCCTGCGGCCGGGCGGGCGCATCGTGGTGCTGGATCTCCTGAAACATCAGTTTGAGCAGGCACGTGATCTCTATGCCGACGTGTGGCTCGGCTTTTCTGAGAGCGATCTGCACGACATGCTGAGCAGTGCAGGATTTAAAAAGATCGAGACGAGCGTGGTACATCGCGAAAGCAAGAGCCCGCACTTCCAGACGATCCTGGCGCTGGCCGAAAAGGAAAACCGCCTCACTTCGACGGGGCACTGGTCGGGGTCTTGACGCGGGGTGCGGGCACCGTCATCCCGTTTTGCAGAAGCGTGAGGCCGTTGATCTGCTTCTTGTCATCCCGCGTGAAAATGAGCACGGCTTTCACCACATCGTATTCGAAGCGGTCGGGCTCGGTTTCAAACACTGGCATGGCAGGCTGTCCTTCAAGCTGCGCAAAAAGAGTGCCGGCCTGTACGGTGACGGTGAGCGCCTTCGAACCCATCAGATCATACTTGCCCGCATAGGGCTGCAGCTCTTTGTCGGAACGCAGTTGATAGTCCGGCGGTGGAGCGCTGCTGCGCTTGGCGGTGAGCTCGTTGCCGTTTTGAAACAGCGTCAGTGAATGGACCACACCTTCACGACGGTTGAAGGCGATCTCTGCGGCGACGACTTTGTTAAAGAAACGATCTGTTGCTTTGGCAGAGACTTGAAGAAACGGCTGTCCGGTCAGCCTCACATGGATCAGACCGTCACGCAGCAGCACGGTGAAGCGGAAGTCGCGGTCGAGATCATAGACGCCAGGATACTGCTTCAGCACATCCGCAGGAAGGGTGATTTCTTTCTGCGTGGCGGGGTCCACCGGCCTGACCTCGGATGTACGGGCGATGACCTGGCTTCCAGCGATGCTATTGTTGTTGATCAGAACCACGCGCACGATTCCCTTTGCAGGGATCACTTGGAGTCCGGAGCAAAAACCACCGGTGCCGCCGTCATGATGGAGGGTCGCCTCACCTTCAAACTTCCCCATCAGCACCCCCAGGCCGATCTGCCCGCCCTGGGAGGGTGCGTCAGCCTGCGGCTGCAGGGCGAGTGCCAAGGCCTCCTTCAATGAAGTCTTGTCAGGGTGGAGCAGTGCCTCGCCGAATGTCATCATGTCCGCCGCCGTGCTCCGCAGGGCCCCACAACCTGCCAGCGAGATAAAATGCCAGGGTTTTGTCTCCTTGTCGCCATCATGCGGTATGGCCAGCCGCAGTTTGGCCTGTGGCTGAACGGCGGTGTCCTGCATGCCCAGCGGCTTGCAGATTTTTTCCACCACCGCCTGATCCCATGACATGTGATACACCTCTCCCAGCAGATGCCCGAGCAGCCCCGCGCCGAGGTTGGAGTAGCTGAATGTAAAAGACCACTCAGCATCGAGCTTGGCGGCAGCCAGATAGCTGAGCAGCAGCTTTTCATCATAGCTGGCATACGGATCTTCCTCCAAGACACCCGCCGCAGCATTGTCCGGCAAGCGTGGCAAACCACTGGTGTGGGTGGCCAGTTGCTTCAGCGTGATCGCCGCGATGCGGGGATCTGCAAACTTCACCTGCTTGGCCAGAAGAGTGCCGATCGTCGTATCCAGTGTGACTTTCTTTTCCACCACCGCCTGCGCCAGCAGCAGGCCGGTAAACACCTTGGAGATGGAGCCGATTTCAAAAACCAGTTTTTCCGGCTTTTCTTCTCCGGCCTCGGGAGCCTTTCCGGAGATGGCGTATTTCACCTCGTCCCCCGTGCGCTCGGCCGTGACGATGCACCCGGCTTTGAGCTCCTTGGAGTACCGCGCAGCAGCCTCGGACAATGTGCGGGCTTGAACGGTGTTCATGGCCATGATCAGACCCAGCAATGCCCAGGAAATGAATTTCATATTCGGGAGGCTACAAAACTCCTGTGCAAACAGCAAGGCGTCTCGTTGACTAGGTGCGCTTTCCCGCCTCCAATGCCCTTCTGTGAGAGACACCCTGGAAGACATCGAAAACTTCATCATCGACGTGGTGATCAACAACCGCCGTGGCATACGCGCCTCGCTGCTGCGGGTGGTGTTTCGTGGTCTTTCGGGCATTTACTCAGCGGTGGTACGGTCACGGCTCTATCTCTACCGCCACCGCTACATCCATGACCATCACCTGGGCGTGCCGGTCATCAGCGTGGGCAATCTCACCGTTGGCGGCACGGGCAAAACTCCGGTGGTGGAGATGCTGGCGAAGGCGCTGCATGAGCATGGCCGCCGCGTGTGCATTCTCAGCCGTGGCTACAAGAGCAAGCGCCAGAAGAAGCTGCCGTTTTCTAAAAAAATGGCCGCACGCCTGGGCTTCATTCCCAAGCCGCCTGAGCCGCTGCCACGAATCGTCTCTGATGGAGAAAACGTACTGCTCGATTCGCACAACGCAGGGGACGAGCCTTTCATGCTGGCTAAGAACTGCCCCGGCATTCCGGTCGTGGTGGATAAAAACCGTGTGAAAGCCGGAGCGCATGCAATTCAACGCTTCGGCGCCGATGTGCTCGTGCTGGATGACGGCCTGCAATACCTCAAGCTCAAGCACCGCCACGACATCGTGCTGATCGACAAAACAGCGGTGTTTGGCAACAACGGCTACATGCTGCCACGCGGCACCCTGCGCGAACCACCGCGCAGCCTGCGCCGTGCCAGCTACATCTTCATCACCAAGTCCGACGGCGACAGCGAGGATGTGGTGAGACAGATCCGCCGCTACAACCGCGCGGCCGAAATCATCGAATGCCGCCACCGCGCGATGCATTACGAAAACATCCACACCGGCGAGCGACTGCCGATCGACGGACTGCGCGATAAATTTGTGGGCGCTCTTTCCGGCATCGCCGTACCGGAAAGCTTTGAAAACGGTCTGCGCAAACTTGGCGCGAAGGTCGAGGTCATCGCACGGTTTGCGGACCATCACCGCTTTCGCGGGCCGGAACTGAAAAACTTCGTGGAGCGCTGCGTGCGGCGAGATGTGCACTGCATGGTCACCACGGAAAAGGATTATGTGCGCTTTCCCAAGCTGCCCGTGGCGGACATTCCGTTCTATTTCATGCGCGTGGAAATCGAGATTATTCGCGGGCGGGACGTCTTTGACAAGATGGTGCGCCTTATCGCCGAACCACGCCGGGTGCCTGCGGGTGTGCTTCCTGCTGATTTCATGGAGGCCTCTTAATGAGCGCGGAAAATCCAGCCATGACCGCAGTACAGGTGCACAAGGTGAACACCGCAGGTGGCAGCAGCGAGGTCGGTGATGTCACCGCCCGCGAGGAGCCCCTCGAAATCCGTGTGGAAGGCCGTTCCGTGGCCGTGGTGATGCGCACACCGGGACATGATGAAGAACTCGCCACCGGATTTCTCGTCAGTGAAGGCGTCGTACAGCGCCCGCGTGACATTCTCGAAGTCTCGCAGTGCCCCAGCACGAACAACAAGCATGGCAACATCGTCGATGTGCTGCTCGGTGGCGCGGTGGTGAACTGGGACTCGCTGACACGCCATGTCTTCAGCGCTTCAAGCTGCGGGCTGTGTGGCAAGACCAGCATCGAGAGTGTGTTTCAGCAGTTTCCCTCTGTGAAGGGTGACTGGCAGGTCTCGCCCAATCTGATCGCCAGTCTGCCCGACAAGCTGCGTGCTGCGCAGGAAACGTTTGCCAAAACCGGTGGGCTGCACGCGAGCGGACTGTTTGACCTCGAGGGAAATCTGGTCGTGCTGCGTGAGGATGTGGGCAGGCACAACGCACTCGATAAAATCCTTGGCTGCGCTTTGCAACGCGACCTGCTGCCGTTGGACCGACACATCCTGCTGGTGAGTGGCCGGGTATCGTTTGAGATCATTCAAAAAGCACTCGCTGCTGGTATTCCCCTGCTCGCGGCTATTTCCGCACCCAGCAGTCTCGCGGTCGATTTCGCGCAGGAGGCGGGTCAGACGCTCATTGGCTTTCTGCGCGGCGAAACGATGAATGTTTACACCCATCCGCAACGTGTGGAGATGTCACCATGAAACCAGTTCAACTAACAGTCTTCATCATCTGGGGGGCTCTTTGCGGCTCGCTCTGTCTTTATGCTGTCATGCTGAGTTCCATGACTTTTGCCCCGGCCAAAGGTGATGCCAAGTCGCTGGGACAAATCATCGCCCTCGCGGCCGGCAGTGCGGCGGCCCTGAGTTTCTTCCTGCGCAAACTTCTTCTTGGAGGTTTCACCACGGGCGTGCTCAATCTGGATGATCCGGCGCAGCGCGGGCGTTTTGTGGCGGGCAATGTCGTGGTCTTTGCGCTGAGCGAGGGCGTCGGCGTGCTGGGCTTCGTCAACGGCATCCTCTCGAACGGCAAAGGAGACGCCTGGCTGCCCTATATGGGTCTCGCCCTTGTCCTGATGCTGTTGCACATCCCGCTGCCTTCCCGTTTCAAGACTGCTGCATGAAGGGCTACTTTGATCACAACGCCACCACGCCGCTGCACCCCGCCGCACGTGAGGCATGGCTGAAAGCCAGCGAGAAGCACTGGCACAATCCTTCAAGTCTGTATCGTGACGCGGGGCTGGCGAGCCAGCAGCTTGAATCTGCACGTGAACGGCTGGGCACTCTGATCGGCGCAGATGCCGAGCGCATCGTGTTCACCTCGGGTGCCACGGAGTCGAACAACGCTTTGTTTGCCACGCTGCCGGCCGAGGCTGTCGTTGTGATCTCGGCCATTGAACACCCAAGTGTGCGTGAAGCTTCGCGTGGTCGGAACGCGGTGGAGCTTCCGGTGAATGAGGATGGTGTCGTGCAAGCCGACGACCTGAGGCAGCTCATCACTTCCAAGCGACCCGCGCTCGTCTCCGTGATGGCGGCGAACAATGAAAGCGGGGCGTTGCAGCCCTGGCGCGAACTCGCCTCGCTTTGCCGTGAATATGGTGTGCTGTTTCACACGGATGCCGCGCAATGGCTCGGCAAACTGGACGCCACGGATCTTGGCGAGTGCGATTTCATCACCGGCAGCGCGCATAAATTTGGCGGCAGCAAAGGCTGCGGATTCCTGGTGCTGCCCAAAGAGGATTCACGGCTCGGCTTTATCCGTGGCGGTCCGCAGGAACACGGACGGCGTGCCGGAACGGAAAACTATCCGGCCATTGAAGCCATGGTGACGGCATTGGAGACAATCGGCCCGCGTTTAAGCGAGATTGAACAAACGCAATGCAAGCTACGCGATGCCTTCATCGCGGAGATGCGTGCGCGTTTTGACCCTGTGCGGGTGATCAGCGAATCGGCACCACGACTTTGGAACACCGTGCTGATGGTGATGCCGGAGCATGACAATCTGAAATGGCTCACTCGCTTGTCGCGTCGCGGCTTAAGCATCTCCACGGGTTCGGCCTGCAGTTCGGGCAAGGAAGGTTCGTCGGTCGTGGTGACAGCACTGGGTGCCAGTGCGGAGGAGCTGAAGCGCGTCTTGCGCATCAGTAGCGGCTGGGAGACCACGGCAGAGGAATGGCAGGCGCTCGCAGCCGCGTTTCTCGAAGTGTTTGAGGAGCTGAAACGCGGCGGCAGACCGCAGTAGGTCCTCACGCTCCAGGTCTGGGGCGGATCAGGAGTACGAGAACGAGTGAGAATACGCACACCATGGCGAAGACGCCAAAGATGACATTGAGCGGCACTTGCAGATCACGCATCTTGCCGAATCCCCAGTCGGCCAGGCCACCACACATCATGCTGACGAAATTCATGAGACCATAGCCTGTGGCGCGCATGTGTGGACGCACGATCTGGCTGAGGATCGGCATGTTGTTGCAGTCAAAGAAACCCCAGCCGACGCCAAAAAGAATCAGTGAGGCGATGGCGAGCCCGAAGGAGTTCAGGGCGGGTGCGTTTCCCACGCCAAACATGGCGGGCACGATGAGCATCATGCCGATGGCGCTGACGTAGATACGGCCCCGGTCGCTTTGCCGCATCCAGCGGTCAGCTAGCCAGCCGCCGAGAATCGCGGAGAGCAGCGCAGCGCCCTGCCAATAGAGCGCTGCGGACACGCCGGCCTTGCCCTGGCTGATGTCGAAGGCTTTTTGCAGGATGGCCGGCATCCAGTCGCGCACCACCCATGCAGCCAGAGCGGGCAGGGTGAAGTAGAACACGAGCAGGATGAAGTTGCGATTGCAGAGCAGTTCACCAAGAGCGCCACCGCGCGCGGTGGGGCTCAACGCCTCCTGCGTGTCCAACTGACGTGGCACATCGCGCAGCAGGAGCAGCAGCGGGATGGCATAGAGGATGCCTGCCAGTCCGGTGAAGTCGAACATGAAGCGCCAGCCAAGATCCGGAGCATCCGCCACGAATCCGGCAAAGCCACCGACCATCACGCCGCAGTAGATGCCCATCTGATGCACGCCAACAGCACGCGAACGCGTGCCGGCCGTGTGATAATCTGCGATCAAAGCCAGGGCCGCGGGAATGTAAAAGGCCTCGCTGATGCCCATTAGTGTGCGTGCCCAATAGAGTTCATCGAAGCTGCCCACATGCCCGGTGAGCCAGGTGATGAGCGACCAGACAAACAAGCTGCCGCAGATCGTCAGCTTGCGGCTGTACCGGTCCGCGATGTACCCGCCGATGGGGCTGCAGATGGCGTAGACCCATTTGAACGACGCCAGCATGTGCCCCCAGTTTTCCTCACTGCCGATGTCTTTGATGTCGCCCATCACAGACACCTTCATGGAAGCGATCATCTGGCGGTCCAGGTAGTTCAGCAGCGCCACTGGAAACAACAACCCTACGACCAGCCAGGCACGGCGCATGAGTGGGGATGGGGCGTCAGCTGGGGTTGAAGACAAAGACATCCCGCCATTAACCACAGGGCAACCCGGGCGAAAAGCCTGAATTCATGCTTCATCTTGACTCAGGCATGACTGCGCATGCACGGGCATCCCCATGCCATGTCACATTGTCATTGTGTAAGGCTAGTTTCGATGGACTCGTTAACTGCGAATCCGTTCCCAACCCACCACCCTCTGCTGCCATGAAGCCGTTCATGCTTTGCCTTTGCTTGCTGCCTCACGTCTCCGCTCTAGCTGATGATGTCCGTCTGGAATGGATGCCCGAGGGATTCTTCGGAAAGACCCATTACTACGTGCCCAAGGTGATCACGTTTCTTCAGGAAAAACCCGCGCAGATTCTCAAGTCCCCTGAAGGACTCGTGAATCCTCAGTACGCCCTGCTGGAGACCGGTCCAAAGAGCAAACGCGTGCTTTTGGGACTCATTCTTGACCAGCAGTCCCCCAAAGAAGCGAAGATATGGCTGGATGCGAATGTCGATGGTGATCTGACCAATGATCCTGAGGTGAAGTGGGAATCCTCGACCCGCGCATCAGGATCCGGTGATATCATCTCCTGGCATGGTGAGGCCAAAGTTCGCGTCAAGTATCCTGACACCTCGTTGGAAATGGGCCTGTTCTTTTACCGAAACGGCTCAAGTCGCGGGCCTGGCGCCCTGATCTACCGGCGGGACTATGGGCGTTTTGGCAAGATCTCACTCGAAGGAAAAGAACTGACCACCTACCTGAGCGATGACTCCACCACAGGCGAGTTTACCACGGAACATTCGAAGCTGTGCATCGACGTTAACACCGACGCCCGCATCGATCCGAAAACGGAATCCTTTTCTCTGAAGAAGCCCCTCATGATTCAGGGCCTGGTGTATGAAGTCAAAAACCTCGCGCCTGACGGGTCCCGCTTTGAATTCACACGATCAGACAAGACTCCAGAGCAGATGCGCCTGGGAGAAAACCGTCTGGCAGCAGCCAAAATGGCCGAGCAGCGCGCAGCGCAGGAGGGTGACCTCGGCAAACCTGCGCCGTCATTCGAGGCTAAAACCATTGATGGCAAAACGGTTCGTTTCCCGGACGATTTCAAAGGCAAGCTGGTGATGCTGGATTTCTGGGCCACCTGGTGCGGACCCTGCGTGCACGAACTTCCGGAACTCACCCGGGTACATGAGGACTTTGCCTCCTACGGCTTCACGGTGCTAGGTATCAGCTTGGATCATGAGGAGGATGTGGCCGGTCTGCCCGAGTTCCTGAAATCCAACAAGATGAACTGGCCGCAGATCTGCGATGGCGGTGGCTGGCAGGGAGACATCGTGAAACAGTACGGCGTGCATGGCATCCCCTCCTGCTGGCTTGTGGACGGAAACACCGGCCTCATCGTTGCCACTTCAGTGGATCTGCGTGGTGAAGCGCTGCGCGGAACCGTGGCGCGCGAGCTGGTGAAACTGGGCAAAGAGATTCCGAAGGAAATGGTCCCTGCCTCCAGCACTCCGCTAGCGGTGAAAGCTCCCACTGAGGACACCTTAACAAATCCACTTGTCACTCGTGTTCAGACTCTCGCCGCCGAAGGAGGACTCATATCCGCAGAAGCTTTTCAGGTACAGCTTGCTCATCCCACTGCCGCCTCATTTGAACTGGCCCCGGCGGCCAGCACGCCCTTGCGCGGACGGGAGATCGCCAAACGCGCTGCCGAGTCGCATGTGCGTGTGGGCTGGGTGTTTCAATGTACCAAGTGCAGTCGCTGGCACACCAATCTCGCAGGCGGATACGCCATTGCCCCGAACGTGATCGTCACAGCGCATCATGTCATCGCGCCACCCGCCACGATGAAACCGGGAACCGGCCACCCTGTGATCTTCCGTGGAGAGAGCGAGGTGCTGAACATCGAGGCCGTGATTTTTGCGGATGCGAGTGGAGACACCGCCATTATGCGCGTAGCCGCCAAGGATCTGAAGCCGCTGGCTTTCAGCCGTGACGTGCAGGTGGGTGACACCGCCTATTGTTTCAGCGATCCTCGCGATGTGGTCGGCCACTTCAGCTCCGGGCTGGTGAACCGGATCCATTCTCCCACACTTCCCGGCAAACAAGCCAGGCCGCTCGATCAGCGCATCGATGTCAGCGCAGACTGGGCACCGGGTAGCAGCGGCTCCGCCATTCTCGATGAATATGGAAACGTGATCGGTCATGTGGCCCGCATCCGGCCGCTTTACGGCTCTCCTCGGACGGGGGAGCCTGCTGCAAGATCTGCCACGCCCACACTCATGACTTTGAACGAAGCCGTGCCCGCCTCCGTGGTGCTGTCGTTGATCGAAAAAAAGGCGGCTGAATAAATCAAGCCTCTTCCAAGCGGTAGCCGATGCCTGGCTCGTTCACAATGCGCGGACCGGCATCGCCGATTTTTTTTCGCAGGTGATTGATGTGCACGCGCAGGCCTTCGCTCGGATCGCTGGACTGGCCAGCCCAAACCTGCTTCATGATCTGGTTCTGCGTAACGATTCGCCCCGCGTGCTCGGCCAGCACCTTGAGCAGCGCGAATTCGGTGGGGGTGAGTTTGAGCGGTGCATCATCCAGCGATGCCTCGTGATGCAGCAGGTCCAGCTTCAAGGCACCGACGACAATCTCCGCGCTCTGGCGCGTGAAACGGCGGCGCTGAATGACCGTGAGACGTGCCAGCAGCTCAGCAGTGCCAAAGGGTTTTGTCACATAGTCGTCCGCACCGATTTCAAGAGCCTCGACCTTGATGGTTTCCTGATCGCGCACGCTGAGGATGAGCACGGGGACATCGCTCCACTCACGCAGCCGCTTCAGCACCTCGATGCCGTTCATGCCGGGCAGACCGAGATCGAGCAGCACCACATCGGGCCGATGAAACGCAGCCTCCTGCAGACCGAGCTGGCCTTCGGCTGCCTCACAGACCTCGTAGCCGCGCGACTCCAGCACCATGCGCAGCAGACGGCGCATCTGCTGTTCGTCGTCGATGATGAGGGCTTTGCTCATGCGGCGCTGCGAGTTTTCACGGGAAGGTGCAGCACGAATTCGGCTCCACCAGTGGGATGAGTATGCGCTTCAATGTCACCTTTCATGGCACGCATCAAGCCGCGTGCGATGGCGAGCCCCAGACCAGTGCCGCCAGCGGGTGAATCGGGTGCACGGTAAAATTTTTCGAACAACTGGTCTTCAGCCCCCAGCGGCAGGCCGGGGCCGTGGTCGCGCACGCGAAGCTCCAGAGTACTGCCGGCAAGCGAGGCTGCGATTTCGATGTGGGTGCCTGCAGGAGCATAGCGCGTGGCATTGTGCAGCAAGTTGCCCAGCACCTGGGCGAGAAGGCGGCTGTCGAGCCTGAGCAAGGGAAGATCTGTGGTGCCCGTGATGAGCAATGGGTGTGCGGCCAGTTCTTCCTGGATGGGCTTGGTGGCAGCGTGCAGCACATCTCCGATCTCGCACCAGTCGGGCTGCGGCTCCAGCGCCTCGGATTCCACACGAGTCATTTCCAGAAAGCTTTCCACGATGCGCTGCAGGCGGCGGTTCGCGGTCTCGATCTCCTTGGCATACGGATTCCCCTGGCCGAGGCCGTCCAAAGCAGTGCGGATGATGGCGATGGGAGTTTTCAGCTCATGTGCAACGCTGTCCAACAGCGTGCGGTGCAGGCGCTCAGACTCCGCGAGCAACTCGGCGCGATGTTTCAGCTCCAGCAAATGCTCACGCTCCTGATGATGCTGCGCCAGTGTGGCCTCGCGCGCGCGCAGCCGTGTGATGAGATGCCCCATGCTCAGCGCCACCACGAAAAACAGGCTGAACATCACCATGTCCTGCGGCTTGTCGATGTGCAGGGTGAACTGCGGCGGGATGAAAAAATAATTCCACACCAAGGCACTGACCACCGCCATCATCAGCACCGGCCCACGGTTCCACCATGTGCCCGCGAGCACGATGGCCATGAGAAAGACCAGTGCGACAAAGAGATCCCCCGTATAGGGCAGCAGCACCCAGCAGGTGGAGGCCAGCACAAACACCAGCGTGAGCCCGCAGCTGTACTGGCCCACCTCCGCCAGAGAAACCGGCGTGGGGGATGGTGGGGCACTGGGGCTGTCGGTGGCAGACATGTCGGGTCTTGGTTTGGGGCACCTTCACCGCAAAAGAACGGCCCACCAGTAAACAGCCGCAGCCATGGCGTTAAGAAAGTGTAAAAGCAGCGCTCAAGTCTCCTCCAAACGGTAGCCGATCCCCGGCTCGTTTTTGATCTCCAGGGTGGAGCCTTCGAGCTTTTTGCGCAGGTGATTGGCATACACGCGCAAATATTGGCTCTGCTCTTCCGCCTGCGGTCCCCACACGGCGCGGAGCAGCTGCTTCAAAGTCACGATTTTTCCTGCATGGCGCACGAGCTGTGCGAGCAGCGCATATTCGGTGGGCGTGAGTTTGAGAGCATGGCCATTCAGCGATGCCTCGTGATGCACGGGATCAAGCACGAGAGGCCCCAGCTGCAGATTGGCTGCGTCATGGGTTCCCTGGCGGCGCTGGATGGCGGCGAGCCGTGCGAGAAGCTCCGCCGTACTGAAAGGCTTGGAAACATAATCGTCGGCTCCGGCATCGAAGGCGGCGAGTTTGACGGATTCCTGATCGCGCACGCTGAGGATGAGCACAGGGACGCTGCTCCATTCGCGCAGCCTTTTCAGCACATCGACTCCATCCATGTCGGGCAGGCCGAGATCGAGCAGGATGACATCGGGTTTAAGAAAGACCGCCTCCTGCAGCCCCATCTGACCATTTTCAGCATCCCTCACGGTGTAGCCCTTCGACTCCAGCGCCATGCGCAGCAGGCGGCGGATCTGGATTTCGTCGTCGATGATGAGGGCCGTCATTTGGAAGGTGGAACGAAAGCGGACACTTGATTGATCTCAATCACAAACTCCGCGCCGCCGTCAGGATGATTCCGCGCGGTGATGTCCCCTCCCTGCGCCTGGACAAAGCCACGTGCAATGGCCAGCCCAAGACCGGTGCCGCCTGCGGGTGATCCCTGCACACGGTAAAACTTTTCAAACACACGCCGTTCCGCGCCTTCGGGCAGTCCGGGGCCATGATCACGGATGACCAGTCGCAGCTGCTGGTCACGCAACGTGGCACTGATGTCGATGGCGGTACCTGCGGGAGTATAGATGGCGGCATTGTGCAGGATGTTGGCGACGGCCTGGGTGAGCAGTGCGTGATCCAGCTTCAGCAGTGGGAAGTCATCGGCAAGGCGAAGATTCACCCCATGCGTGTCCAGCGGTGCGCCGACAGCATGCTGCGCAGCGGTGATGACATCGCGCAGATCACACCAGTCGAGGTTCGGTTTGAGCACATCGGATTCGAGCCGCGTCATTTGCAGCAGGCTGTCCACCACGCGCTGCAGCCGCTGTGTGGCAGTGGTGATCTCGGTGATGTAAGGACTCCGCTGGTCATTCATCCCTTCAAGTGCGGCGGTGATGATGGCGATGGGTGTTTTCAACTCATGCGAAACACTGTCCAGCAAAGTGCGGTGCAGTTTCTCGGACTGAGAGAGCATCTCTGCGTGGCTGACGGCCTGGATGAAGTGCTCCTTTTCCAAAACGAGCGCGATCTGAAGCGCAAAGGCCTCGATCATCTGCCGTGTGACGAAGTCGAGACGTGAGCTGTCTTCAAACTGCACCCCCAGCACGCCCATAATGGCGGTGGCTGTCTGCAGCGGGAACCAAGTGGCGGCGGACTCGGGCAGGGTGTCGGTGTATCGTCCCGCACACTGCTTGTTCTCATAGCTCCAGGCCACGACGCCCCACTCTTTGGGCGATGGCTGGAAACTGCTGGCCTTGTGTGCGGCTTTCGGCAGCGAGCGGTCCTGCTCGCGCACGACGAGTGCGGTGTTCGCATTGAGCAGTTCGTTGATCGTGCGGAGCGCTTCGGCGAGGCCCTTCGCCGGCTCGGCGGCGAGAGCGGCGCTCTGGGTCACGCGCAGGAGGGCGTCGGTCTGACGAAGACGGCGGCGTTCGGCCACCTCACGCATGCGCAGGCGAGAGGTGAGGCTGCCCATGCTGAGCGCCACGATGAAGAACATGCCGAACATGATCCAGTCCTCCGGCTTGCTGATGTGGAAGGTGAAAATCGGCGGAATGAAAAAGTAGTTCCAGCACACGGCGCTCAACGTGGCCATCGTCAGCACCGGTCCACGGCTGAAACGGAGTGCAGCGATCACCACGGCGAGCAAAAACACCAGTGCGACAAACATGTAACCGGTGTACGAGACCAAGCCCCAGCACACGCTGGCAATGGCGAAGAGGGCGACGATGACCCAGCTGTATTCGCCAATGATCGAATCTGACACGGGTTCCTGTAGGGGAACAATCTTACGCGCCTTATCGGCAGCGGCCAGAGGCCGCACGACACACACATCGATGTCGCCGCTGCCAACGATCAGGGCGTCCGCGAGCGATTTTCTCCACCGGCCTGCCTTCTCGGGCTTGCCAACGACGATCTGCGAGACGTTGCGTTCGCGAGCGACTTGCAGGAGCGCATCAGAGATATTTTCACCGGTCACTGAGACGACTTCACCGCCAAGCTTGCGAGCGAGGCCAAGTGAACGGGTGAGGCGGTCCTGCTCGATGGGAGTGAGAACACGCGAACCCTCCACCCATACGACGAGCCACGGGCAGTTCAGCCGTGTCGCCGCGCGGCGGGTCCAGCGGATGAGACTTTCGGCATACGGGCTTGGCCCCACGCCGACCATGAGACGCGCATTGGTTTTCCACGCACTGCTGACACGTTTGGCGCGGCGGATGTCCTCCAGGTCACGGTCCACCTGCTCAGCGGTGAAACGCAGAGCCAGTTCGCGAAGAGCCGTGAGATTGCCTTCTCTGAAGAAACCGCTCACAGCCTGCTCGGCACGCTCTCCGAGATAGACTTTGCCATCCGCCATGCGCTCCAGCAGTTTTTCGACACTAAGGTCTATGAGCTGGATCTCATGGGCACGGTCCAGAATGGAGTCAGGCACGGTTTCTTGAATAGCGACACCGCTGATCTGGCGTACAATATCCACCTGGCTTTCGATGTGCTGAACGTTCAGCGTGGTATAGACGTCGATGCCCGAATCGATCAGCTCCAGCACGTCCTGGTATCGCTTCGCATGGCGTGAACCCGGCGCGTTGGTGTGTGCGAGTTCATCAACGAGCACCAGTTCCGGGCGCTGCTGCAAGACTGCATCAATGTCAAACTCCAACAGCACGAAGCCGCGGTGCTCGAGCTGCCTGCGAGGCAGGACGCGCATGCCGTCGAGTAACGAGGCTGTTTCATGCCGTCCATGCGTTTCGACAATGCCCACGAGCACATCCACACCTTCCTTTGATCGTTGCCGGCCCGCCTGCAGCATGGCGTAGGTTTTCCCGACGCCCGGACACATGCCGAGGAAGATGAACAGCCTGCCCTGTTTCACTCGGGCTTCGTCACGCTGCATCTCCGCGAGCAATGCATCTGGATTGGGCCTGTTATCGTCGTTCATGGCTTTGGATGAGGATTTGGACTTATCGCAACTTGTCGAGCGCGAGATTCAGTTGCAGGGAATTGACGTGGTCATTCGCTGAAGCTGGAGCGGCCAGTTGGTCAATGAGATGGTTGATTTCCACGGCGGCCGCAGGTGCCAGCTTTCGCTCCTTGATGATCCGATCTAACTGCACTCTGGCATCGGTCGCGGAGATATGGAGCGCGGGCATCTGATCATTCTGTGAGCAGACCTGAAAGTACTGCGGGCCGGTCAATTTTTGAGCAAGCCTGGTTCTGGCAAAATGGGCGATCAGCGCAAAGAAGACCAGCAGGAGACCGAGCACGGTGAGGTAAACCGCCCAGACACGCGGCGGCACCCGGCTGCCCTTGATTTTTCGTGTGGTGGACATGGATTGGAATGGTGCGGCGGCGCTCCAGCATTGTCGCCGGAGGCCGCCTGTGAAACCGGCTTACTTGGCAGCATCGAGAGCCAGGTTCAGTTTGAGCACATTCACGCCTGCATCACCGAAAATGCCGAGGTCGGGCTTCGAGGTGCTGGCAGCAATGAGTTCTTTGACTTTCTCGACGCTGAGGTTGCGCGCCTTCGCGACGCGAGCAGCTTGCAGCTCGGCATTCTTAACACTGATGTGCGGATCGAGGCCACTGCCTGAGGCGGTGACGGCATCGGCAGGAACTGCTGCCTTGTCAGCGAGGCCTTCGGTGGTGCGGTAGGCGGCGATGCGGTCCTTGATCGCATCATTCAACTTCTGCGAGGTGGGGCCGAGATTGCTGCCGCTGGAACTGGCGGCATCGTAGCCGTTGGCACCCGCAGCCGAGGGGCGGCTGTGGAAGTATTTTCCACCGGTGAAGACCTGGCCGAGCAGGCTCGAGCCGTGCACGGTGCCGTCCTTGTCCACGATGAGGCTGCCATCTGCCTTTTGCTTGAAGGCGATCTGGGAAACACCCCAGACCACCGCCGGATACAATCCACAAAGGACAACGGCAAAAACAAGGGTGGAGACGATGGCTCCACGGATTTCAGAGAAGAAAGCTTTCATAGGATTAGGCGAGGTGAAGGGTGGTGATGATGAGGTCGATGGCCTTGATGCCGATGAAAGGCACAATGATGCCGCCGAGACCGTAAATGAGCAGATTGCGCTGGAGCACCGCGACCGCGCCGACCGCACGATACTGCACGCCTTTCAGCGCGAGCGGGATCAAGGCGACGATGATGAGCGCATTGAAGATGATGGCGCTCAGGATGGCACTCTGCGGCGAGACCAGGCCCATGATATTGAGCGGGCTGATCGCCGGGAACGTGACCATAAGCATCGCCGGGATGATGGCAAAGTATTTGGCGATGTCGTTGGCGATGCTGAAGGTGGTCAGCGAACCGCGCGTCATGAGGAGCTGCTTGCCGATCTCAACGATCTCAATGAGCTTGGTCGGATTGCTGTCCAGATTGACCATGTTGCCGGCCTCACGGGCGGCCTGCGTGCCGGTGTTCATGGCGACGCCGACATCAGCCTGGGCCAAAGCGGGCGCATCATTGGTGCCGTCACCAGTCTAGCGACGAGATGTCCGGCGGCCTGCTCGGCGCGGATGCGCTTGAGCTTGTCCTCAGGCGTTGCCTGGGCCATGAAGTCATCGACACCGGCCTCGGCGGCGATGGCGGCGGCGGTCATCGGATTGTCGCCGGTGATCATGACGG
>JAPLUN010000566.1 GCA_026397715.1 Verrucomicrobiota bacterium | reverse complement strand
CATCTTGATCCCCTGGGTTTGGGATGGTTCGTGGGCGCTGGGCGTTGCGAGGGCGTGAGGGATCGGGACGACCCCTCTCCGTTCAATCCTTCACGCTTTTCCGTGCCTCGGTCACCAAATTCATGAAGAGCTCACGCTGCTCCGCCAGCGCGGCTACACGGTCACCGGCTGGCAGCTTGTGGGCTTCGAGGCAGACGTGGCCCTGGTAGTCGGCTTCCACGAGCAGCTTGGCCAACTGGTCGAGCGGGTAGGTGCTCTGATTGACACCCCGAATGTGGACGGTGTGGCCCAGGCGCTCTTTGACGAGGGCAAAGTTGGCCGCCAGGCCGGCGCCGATGAGGTCGGTGTCATTCGAGTTCCAGCAGACGCGCACATTGTCGCGGTCGGCGGCGTCCATGATGGTCTTGATGTGAGGCAGCTCGGAGGTGTCCTTGCCGTGAACCTCAAGCCGGATTTCCTGGCCAAAACCGATGGCGTAATCGCCCAGCTCAGCCAGCGCCTTGCCAATCTGCGCGAGAGTTTTCTCCACGGGAACGTCCTTGGGGAGGCCGTTGGGCTTCACTTTGACGCCGCTGGCACCGAGGTCGTGGCTGAGCTTGATGTACTGCTTGGCCCCTTCGATGTTCTTCTTCAGCTCGTCCTCCTTGGGGGAGTGGAATTCAAAATTGGTGCCCATGCCCAGGAGGTCCACCGGGGAGTCTTCAAACTGTTTCCGCACCGTGGCGCGCTGCTCGGGGGTGAGATCGGTGCTGACCTTGTGCGCATGGTCGATCCGCAGCTCCACGGCCAACACCTGGGCGGTGTCACAGTTTTTGAGCAGGGTGGGCAGATCCCAGTCCGCACCCCACATGTAGGTGACGAGGCCAAACTGGATGTTTTCGCCCTTGTAGGAAAGCTTGGCGTCAGCGGCGAAGGCTGCGGCGGCACTGGTGCCGAGGACGGTGTGGAGAAAGTGGCGGCGGGAGGACATGGTGGTGGGTGTAAACGCCTGCCACCGGCGGCTCATTGCAGCCGCCTGTCAAAACCTGCGGCCTCAGCGCACTCCCTCTGCCGCCTTTTTCTCAGCAGCGATGTCCTTGCGGCGGAATCCCTGGATGCGTCCTTCACCCTTGTAGAGGTAGATTTTTTTGACATCGTCCAGCCGCATGATCACCCACGGGGAAAGAATGTTTCGTCCGTTTTTGGTAAAGACAATGTTGTCTGCCAGATGCACGCAGGAGTGAAAGGCGTCACCGGTGGTGTTGTCGAGAAAGAAGAGCACGTCAGCGAACTGATACGGAGGTTCCACCGGGGTGAACTGTTCCAGCACCTGGCTGGTGGCCAGACGGGCGTCCAGCAGGTACTCATGAGGCTCGTAGTTGAAAAAGTTGAGCGAAGTCCAGTGGCAGTCCGGCATGACGCCATGCTTGGCCATGTCCAGCCCAGGATAGGTGTAGAGCAGCTTGCGTGCGAGGGCGGGCAGGATGTGAACGAGTCCCAGGTCATCCACACCGTCGAGCTCAATGATGGACCGGACCATGGGCTCCAAATCCTTGCGGCGGAGACCGGTGCCAAAACTCCAGTATTTGATGATTTCCTCGGCGTTCGAGTTTTTGTCGAGCTTGAGGCGGATCATCAGGGTGCGCGTGCGGGTGCAGGCCTTGAAGATGGCCCGGGCCTCGGAATCCGACTGGGCGTAATTCAGCAGGACAGGGATGTCGCTGAAGGCAGTGGCCTCACCGCGTGCGTAGCTGAGCTGTTTGATTTTGGTGATGATTTCAGGCCGCAGCTTGCTGCCTTTGTACCATTCCTCCACCGTGGTGCCAATGATGAGGACCGGATCCGCCTGGTATTCATTCTCAGGGTACTTGGCCAGTTCGGCGTAGATCAGAGCCCGCGTTTTCGGGGTCATGCCCTCCAACTCAGCCAGGGGAGGCAGCAGGTGTATAAAAGACCCTTCTTTGATCAGATGCTTCGGCGCGAGGAGGGTGGAGATCAACGACTCTGAGAGGCCCGCTTTGGTCAAGAAAGCGGGCAGGCTGTAGAGCGAGGATGCAGGGAAGGTCCAGCGTGGGATCGGGCTTGGCAGAGGAAACTCCTCAATGAGGCTGGCAGGCGCCTCCAGGTAAACATAGGCGCACTTCAGCTGCCCCCAGGGCCCGGGTGAGGTATCGAATACGGCGGGGTCGGAAGCGGGGGCTGTGGTTGTCGGGGGCTGATTGTTCCCCATGCCGCTGAGGATGACACTGAGATTTTCAGCACGGGTGATTTGTGCCTCTGAACCCGCAGGGAGTGACAACCCCGCAACGACTGCAGCCAGAAAGAACAGGCTGGCTTGACGAGCTATGAAGATTTTTTCTAGAAGGCTCCTGGAGAAGTGAAAAGAGAGGGAGTCTGGAGGCATTGGGTTGAGGCTTGCATGCAAGCATAGGCTGCTAGCACATCATGAGACAATCCCCATGGCTGGGGGGGATTTGATGGAATAAGTACCATTCAAATGAACAAAATCATGCTGACTCAGCAGTCATAAAAAAACTCTCCGCTGGCAACGGAGAGTTTTGTCAAGGCAACCGCTGGTTACGCTTTGAAGGCGCGAACGGCAGTGACTTTCACTTTGCGTGTGACGTGGTGACTGTCAGTGGACAGTTCCACCTCCTCGCCGACAGCCTTGCCGATGAGGGCTTTGGCAGACTCAGAGAGGTAGCTGATGATGTTCTTGTCCAGATCGCCATCCCAGGCTCCCAGAATGGTGAAGGTGTCTTTGGCACCGGAAGCGAGGTCTTCGACATCGACGATGGTGCCGATGCCGACTTTGTCCGTAGGCACATTGGCGAAGTCCGTGCCACGGGCGTTGCGCAGTTCGCGTTCCATTTTGCCCTGCATGCGCAGGAGGACGGACTGCTGGTCGCGGGCGGCCTTATAGCCGCCGTTTTCGCGCAAGTCACCTTCGTCACGGGCAATCTGAATCTCCTTCTTGTTGTCAGGGATCTTGACGTTGACGAGGTCTTCCAGTTCCAATTTCTTCTTCTCCAGGCTTTCCCAGGAGACGATGAGGGAGTCATCTTTGTGGGCGCCGGCGTTCTCGTCCATCATGGCCTCCATTTCAGGGCGCACCTTGATGATGCGGGCCATGAGGGAGCGGCGGGTCAGTTCGTCAAAGAGGGAGCCGTTGATCAGGCGCTTGGCCAGCAGGCGGACGTCTTCGTCCTCGGCTTCGGCCACCATTTCACCCAGCAGGGTCTTGTCATCCGAGAGCAGGTCCTGGAGACGGCCGGTGCGTTTCGGGCCGCCTTCCATGTGGTCGCTTTCAATGACGCCGAGGATGGCATGACCGAGGTCGATGTCGAAAACGGATTCCGCCAGGCCTTTGCGCTCGCGGGCCATCCAGATCAGCAGATCGGCGGAGAGCATGCGGTTGCGCAGGGATTTCTTCAAGGCATCGGCCAGCACATCGAGCTCGTCGTTGGCATCCAGCACGGTGGCGATTTCAGCCACGGCGCGGCCACCGGTCTTGGTGAGGTGGTGCAGGATCTCAGGCACCCAGCCACGGTTCGGGAAGGCTTCGGGGAAGGCGCGGTAAATGCGGCCCAGCAGGCTGGCGGAGAGTCCCTTGATGGAATCCGCGAGCACTTCCTTCGTCTCGGTGATGAGATCGGAAATCTTCATGGACCCCATCGGCGCGGTGGCGGTGAGGTTTTCGAGAAGTTCGTCCCGTGCCAGCAGGAGCTGCAGGCACTCCTTGAGATTGAGCTTCACGCTCTTTCGTGCGGAGTCGGAGATGTCCTGGAAGACGGGGATGAGCTCGGTCTTCGGATCGGAGAAGAGGTCGATGTCCTTCTGGATGCTGGCCAGGGTGGCGAGCTTGGTCTTCAAGTCGCGCGCGGCGAGGAAGGACTTTACCATCTGGGTGCCGGCGTTTTCAGCCTGGTCACGCAGCACCAGCTTTTCAGAACGTTTGGCAGGCACCACCACGTGGCGGTGTGTCTTGAGCGCACGCTTGGCGCCTTCCCACCACTTCTTGTAATCGGCATCGGAGACGATGCGGCCCTTGAGCAGCTTTTCCAGGTCGTCCAGATGCAGCGTGTTGCCGCTGCTCTTCAGGGCCGTCATGAGCATCCCAATCAGGGCGGTGAGGTCCTGGTTGGCCCCCCCCGCCGCCGGCCCGGCCGCCGAGCCGAGCAGGGCCGCCAAGCCCCCCGCCCCGT
>JAPLUN010000435.1 GCA_026397715.1 Verrucomicrobiota bacterium | reverse complement strand
ACCGCGCCCTCGCCCTTCTCGTCACCGCCGCTTCCTTGGCCCACGCAGCCCCTGCGGAGCACGTCATCCTCATCAGCATTGATGGCTGGGCGCATCAGTACTTTGATGATCCTAAGTGCCACATGCCCGCCGTGAAGGCGCTGGCGGCCATGGGCGTGCGGGCCAAGCGCATGGAGTGCTCCTTCCCGACGGTGACTTGGACGAACCACACGACGCTGGTCACCGGTGTGCATCCGGGGAAACACGGAGTGCTGGCCAATGAGTACTTTGACCGAGCTACCCGGAAGAAGGTGCCGCTGATTCCTGACCCGATCTTCAACAAGGATGAGATCGTCAAAACACCCACGATCTACGACGCGGCCAAGGCCGCCGGTTTGACCACCGCCGGGGTGATCTGGCCCGCCTCACGCGGAGCGAAGACGCTGGACTGGACCGTGCCGGATGTGTTTGATCAGGAGCTCTTCGAGAAATACGGCACGCCCTCCCTGCTGGAGGAAGCACGCGCAGCCGGCATACCCATCGAGAAGCAGAACGAGTGGTGCAAACTGGGCAACCCCGGCAAGGCACCGCGCGACTACATGTACTCGCAGCTTGCCCAGCACATCATCAAAAAGCACAAGCCAAACTTCCTCGCGCTGCACCTGGTGAGCCTCGATTCCTTTGAGCATGCGCATGGCCGTCAGGTCTCGGAGGCCTACTGGGCGGCGAATGATTCGGACAACCGCGTGGCGGACATCGTGCGTGCCACGGAAGAGGCGGGCATCCGCGACAAAACGACCTTCGTCATCACCACCGATCACGGCTTCGTCACCTTCACCAAATCCATCAATGCCAACGCCGCGCTGCGGAAGGATGGCTTCGTCAAAGCGGTGCTGGGCAAGAGCCTCGCACCCGATTCCCAAGTCTTCGCCATGGCCGAAGGCGGCTCGTGCTTCGTCTATGTGCTGGATGATGCCAATCGTGGCAGCATTTTGAAACAGATCACGCCAACGCTCGGCAAACTGGAAGGCGTGGAGGGCGTGGTCGAGGCGAAGGATTTCGATGCCAAGCTGCATCACGTCACCGCCGCGAAAGATGGCCGCGAACCGGATCTCGTGCTGCTGGCTGCCGATGGCTACACCTTCACCGATTCCCTCGCTGACAACAACGTCATCATTCCAAACGACCCGCCCAAAGGTGCCCATGGCCACTTTCAGCTCGACCCCAATCTCTACGGCGGCTTTGTCATCAGCGGCGCCGGTGTGAAGCAGGGCGTGGAGCTCGATGAAATGAAGAACATCGACGTGACCCCCACGATGGCCAAGCTCCTCGGCATCCCCTTCCCTGACGCGGATGGCCGTGTGCTGAAGGAAGCTCTGAAATAGGACCTATTCGGCTTATCTGACCTATTCAAAGATATTCCCAAGCCACGAACTGAAGCTCGAGACTACTCTCCTACAGCATGCCCGGCGTGTAGCGCGGGCGGTCGTCCACACTGGCACCGATCTGCTGGCGCATGCGGGTGTCATCCAATGCGCGATCCACGCAGTCCTGCAGGGCGCGGGAGGTCAACTCACGCAGGACGGGCACGGGCGAACCGCTGCCGGGACGGAAGGCATTGCTCTGGCGCTCGCCTTCATAGACGTGCGTGAAAAGCACCCGGCCCGAGGCTGCTTCCACGACGTTCACGCGGATACGTGCATAGCCATACGGATGCACAAGAAGCTGCGAGCGCAGATCCTGAATCTCTCCGGTGAGGATAAAGCGTCCTTTCACATCGGTGGCCAGCATGCCGCGTGACTCCAGCGCGTAGCCAAAGGCGTTGCGCACGACATCGCTGACAGGCAGGCGGGTCTGAATGGTATCGACCGACGGGCCGATGGGCAGGCGCACATGGCCGAGCGTCTGGGCCTGCTCACCGCGCTTGTCCTTGAACTCGCCGACGGCAAAGTCCGGTGTGCCCCGCAGCATCCGGCCGTTCTGGGGGATGTAGTCCAGGCTGATGACCGAGGAATTTCCACACGAAGTGAGGTTGAGGCAGGCTGCGGCTCCGAGAATGACTGAAAAGCACCGAAAGTTCATGGACGCCATCATTAGAACACCTTGGCCGCTAATCAATGTGCTAGATTCACCCGGTGCCCGCCCGCAGGCAAAAAAAACAACCCTGCCGGAACTCGGAGCTCAGGAAAAAAACCCCCAAAACCTGAATCCAATTAACCCGGCAGGGTTGATTTAATGAATATATTCGGAAACAGCTTCGCCATGCAATACCAAAAAGTTCTTCATCGAAAAAAGGCACTCCTTATCACTCTGCTGGGCATCGGCATTTCCGCCCTGTGCCCTTCAGAGTCTCACGCACAGCTAGGTCGCGGGGTACGCCAGGTCATCGTCTCCCAGGCAGCCACCTGGGATTCAAATACTGCCAGCATGCAGTGCTACCAGCGTGCCTCCGCCGGGGCCCCGTGGCAGGCTGTCTTTGAAAAGCCCGTGCCGGTTTTGCTGGGCAGAAAAGGACTAGCCTGGGGGCGTGGTGTCTTCAATCCACCGCAGAACGGCATTCCCGCCAAGGTGGAGAAGGACTGGAAAGCTCCCGCCGGTGTGTTCCAGCTCGGTTCGCTGTTTGGCTATGCCCCCACCCCGCCCGGCGGTGCTCGCTGGCCTTATATCCAAGTCGGCCCATGGGACGCCTACGTCGATGATTCGACCCTGCCCCAGTATTACAACCGCCATATCCGCATTGATCCCCGCCAGGGCATCCCGCCGTGGTTTGAGAAACAAAAAATGCGTCTGGGCGATGCCGCCTACAAGTGGATGCTCGAAATCCGCCACAATCAGCAGCCCTCCGCCCCGGGCTACGGCAGCGCCATCTTCTTTCACGTCCGCCGTGGACCCGACAAGCCCAGCGCCGGCTGCACCACCATGGCCGAGGGCGACCTGACCCGCCTCCTGCGCTGGATCGATCCCACCGCTTCACCGCATTACGTCCTGCTGCCAAAAGCTGACTACGCGGCGCTGCGTGGGGCCTGGGGACTGCCATGAGTCAGATTTCTGCTGTATCCACCCACCAGTCCTGATTTGGCGCAAGGTCGTGGCCGTAAATGGTTGCCGGGGCTTGCTGCACGTGAAGATCGCGCATTTCCGCCAGCAAGGCTGGGGCCTTTGAATGCGGCACGGCAATGAACAAGGCGGGCAGGCCAGCATTGGAGGCAGCCAGCAGGGCCATGCGGATGACCGCCGCTCCGTAGGATGGATCGCCAAACTGAAAGCCCGAAAGATGTGCGGAAAGCATCTCGGCACCAGCATTCGTCCAGAGGCGCTTCCCGCGCCGGGTATCTTCCAGCCAGGCGGCATCGGCGATCCGTTGGGGCGGCATCAAAGAGCGCCGCGCATGGCAGCCGCCCGTGAGGATGCAGGCGGATTGTGGCACGGACGAATCTGGCGCGATCAGCGGCTCCGGCGCTTTTGCTGTTCCCTCGGCTGTGGTGATCCTGAGCACCATGATCTGCGCGAGCTGCTGAAAGGCCGGAATGCCGATACGCCCGGTGTAGTCCGTGGGCCGCCGCCCCGTTCCGTCCATCACGATGCCATAGCAGCCATGGAAACCGCTTTGCTCCACCTGCCGCCGTGCCTCCAGCATCAGGCGCGCCACCAGCCCGCTGCAGCGGTACTGCGGAGCCACCTTTAAATCGCACAGGTAGTGCACCCGACGCCGCTCCTGCCCGCACAGCATCCAGCGCTCCACCCGCGCCAGGGTTCCCAGCACTTCTCCCTCTGCTTCTGCCACGATGACAGTGGCATCTCCCATGGCCGCAAAGAATGGCAGGTAGTCTCGTCCATGCGAAATGCTAAACCGACCGTCAGCACCCAGTGGATAATCAAACTGGCGCTCAAACCGCTCAAGCGCCTCTCCAAGCCATGCAGACGGTGCTTCATGGAGGGTATGGATATTCATGAGCGGCTGCCGACCAAAATTTGGGGATAAAAGAAACTGCGGTCGCGCTGCTCCATCGCCTTCCCCAGTCCGTGGTCCCAGACGATGTCTCCGGCCAGCACATCCATGTCGAGCGAGGAATTCAACTGACGCAGGATGATTCGTCCCCCGCGCTTCAAGGCCCTTCCCGCCGCTGCCAGCGTTTGCGCCGCCTGCACGGGGGCAAGCCAGTCAAGGATGTTGGAAAGATGCACCATGTCCACACTTGCAGCAGGCATGCTTTCGAGGACCTCCCTCATGCGGCCCTGATGCCAGACCACCTCCGCACGGATCGCACCCTCCGCCTCCAGCCAGTCGTAGCGATGCCCCTGCGCAAAAGTGCCCGCATACATCTGCCGCAGGAATGGATTGGTCTCCGCACCGGCACGCGCCAGCGCCACGCGGGTGCGCCAGGCAAAGTGCTCGTGAAAGGGGCGGCGTGGATTCTGCGCCGCTTCATGGCCAAAGAGCGCCACCAAATTCGGCAATGCCATCACCTGCATCAAAGCTTCGTCCAAATCTGCACCATCTGCTTTCACCCGCCTCAGTTCAGCAAAGCAGCGTTCATAGCGTCCCGCATGGTCAGGCCCATGCATCGCGACAAAACTCAATGGTCCAAACACATCTTCAGGCAGGTCCAGGTCATCCCACAGCCTCTTCAATGCCTCACGGCGCAACGGCATGTCCTCATGCCCCAGCAAGCGTGTCGCATGATCAGCGCTGGAATGGGCCGCGAGATGCAGTTTGCAGCGTGAAAGAGCGAGCTGCGCCGGATTCATGTCCACCGCATGAATGCGCTGCAACGGCAGCCGTGCTAGCTGCACGAGTGTCTCCCCACCCGAGGCGATCATCACCACCACGGCGTCTGCCGGGAGTGCCTCCGCCAGTTCCACATCCAGACGTGGATCTTCACGCACCTGCGCGAAGGCCAGCGGCAGTTTGGCGGCCTCGATGGCCCAGGCATCAGCGGGAGCAAGATTGGTTTCGAGCATAGATAACTTGAAGGGCTAAAAACAGCAGGCCGGCGGCCAGCAAGTCCACTGCATAGTGCAGCCGCAGCGCCAGAGTGGCGGCGAGCATCAGCAGCGAGGGCGTGAGCATGATCCAGAAACGCTGGCGAAAGAACCGCCAGTCCCACGCCAGCAGCGTCAGCGTGATCAGCACATGCAGGCTGGGAAAAGCATCGTAGCGCGAGGCCATCGCGATGTTGAGGCTTTCATTCCAGTGCGTCAGCAGGCCGCCATCCAGTGGCATTGGAAACAACTCAGGGAAGGCTGTCAAAGGCGGTGCCGCCGGGTACAGCAGATAGCCGGTAAAACCAACGGCAAATGCCGTGAACAAACGCGCGCCAAACAGCATGCCGTTTTTGTTCGATATCACCACCTGCAGCAGCGCCCAGTGCAAATAAACGTGATAGCTCATGTAGCCCAGGCTTAGCAGATCATTCAAACCAGGACTCATCACGCCGCGCAGGGCCAGCACCGGTGGCACTCCGAACAATGCCGAATCTGCGGCCAGCAGTTCATGATGTCGCAGTGGCACCACCAGCGTCTCCACCAGCACGGATGAGCCCGCATACAGCGCCCACGTCACACCGTAAGCCCCCAGCAGGCGGGCCCGTCCGCCAGCTTCGGTCAGGCGCAGCAGAATGGCGTAGCCACAGGTCAGTGCGAAGACCAGGAACAACACAGCAGTCCACCCATGCCCCTGGCATGCGAGTGCTGCAGCAAGAGCGGCACCGATGCCCAGATACAGCCGCTCATGAATCTGCACGCGCCGCACACTCACGAGAGTCTGCCCGCCCCCTTCCACCCCAAAGGACTGCGCCGCAGACTGTGAATGAAAAATTCGCGTACAAAGGCCGAGTAGGAGGGGATGTAGGGCGCCCCCTGCTCACGCAGCGCTGGAGCCAGCGACGCATGCACCTCTGGCAGGTGATGCCATGGCACGCCCGGAAAGAGATGATGCTCCAGATGGTAGTTTTCATTGCACATGAAAAAGCGCACCAGCGGGCTGGTCAGGATGGTGCGTGTGCCGCGCACCTCGTCACTCGCATGCTCCAGCAGCGTGTGCTGGCTCATGCCGCGGATGTTCACCATCGTGTTGATAAAAAGCATGGGCATCAGCCAGCCATGCCACATCCAGATGGCGGGGACATAGGTCCATGCCAGCCACACCAGCAGCGCCGTGGCACACACTTCAGCTGTGATCCCGAGACGATCTTTTGCCGTGCCTTGTTTGAATCCGAGGATGGGAATCGCCGTGATATAAACGGGATACCCCACCAGCAGCCGCAGCCAGTTCATGATAAACACCATCCACGTCCAGCGCGTGTAGTTTGAATAATGATCCGGATCACCTTCATCACCGAGGTGCTGGTGGTGATTCAAATGCAGCACGCGGTAGGCGGAGAAATTTTGCAACACCGGCATCGCGCACAGCGCACCGAGCACCGCATTCAAGCTGCGGTTCCTGGCCAGTGAACCATGCACCGCCTCATGGGTGAAAAGGCTGATGCCGTGCAAAGATGCCGCCGCCAGGAGATACAGCGGCACCATCAGCAGCCACTTCCACCCCAGCGTTCCCATTGAAACGACGAAAACCGCTCCTCCCGCACCCAGGGCATAGAGGGCCACGAACAGCCCCACACGCCAGGCATGCTGCATGGCGGAGCGGGTGTGGCAGAGCTTCTGCAAATCAGGTGGAAGTAAGTTCATGATGTCGTGCAGTTGCCTTCCAAAGATCCTCATACAGCCGGTCAAACACATGCAGCCCCAGCCGCACGCCGTCCTCAACCTCTGCGCGATCTGTCCCTCCGGACTGCCAGGCCTTCACCACGCATTCAAAAAATTCCGCCGCATGCCGGCCATCGATCTCTTCGTGCAGATTGTAATGCACCAGTTCATCTGCTGAAACCCATCCACGCTGCACGACGGTACTGCCAATGCGCGCCGAAATGCCCGCAAAAGCGTACTCAATCACGCCCAGACAGGCAAAGGCGACCTCGGTGCGCTCCATCAAACACACCCCCATGAGGCTGGCATTGAAAGCTCTCACTGCCTCACCTTCACGCACATGGAGCATCTCCTCGCGAGTCACCCCCATTGTTTCCAAAAACCGCAGGAAGGTCATGTCATGCGCGAGGGTGGGTTCAAAGCCCCCCGCCCCTTCTTCCACATAGCCGTGCTCCTCCGCCAGATTGCAGATCAAGCTCCGCCGCAGCGCTGAGCTGGGCATCCGTGCCATGAGCGCTGCCATCGGCCTGGAAAAGTAGCGCACCGCAAAGTAAAACTGCTGCTGCGTCGCCTGAAACATCTCCCGGCTCATCGTGGCATCTTCCAGCGCCGAAAAATAGCGGTTGCTCAAAATTCCATGCGCCCTCGCTTGATCCGCCACCCAGCTAAGAAGTTCCTCCATGTGGCAAATCTATGAAAGCCCCTTTCCTTTCTCCAGCATTTTTTTAACAGGGCACCTGCCCACGCCGCCTCGTCATGACGAGCAGGGAGTGCTTTCCGGAACCAGTTGCGGCGCAACTGGGCAACCTTAGCGTCCTGTGCTCTTGATCGCCTTCTTGAGCCACTCGCCTTCTTCTTTCCAGGGTGAGGCATGGCGAAGCTCTGCGACCGTCATCGGCAGGCGGGCGCTCCAGTTGCTGTCGGCGGCGATGCCGGGGACGTTGAAGCGGTCTTCGAGGCCATACAAATCGGTGAGCATGAAAGCGGCGTAACGCGCATTGCTGGTGAGCAGAGCCTCCAGCAGGGCGTGACGGATGTGCGCATCGTATTCAGGCCAGCCTTCAGAGGAGAAGCGCAGGCCGGCAAACTCCGCGAGATCGCCCAGCTCCTTGTCACCCAGGGCACGCTCGGTTTCATCGCTGCTAGAGGCATCCCGACGGCGGTGCTCCCAGTGCGTCCGCATCGGCTCATGATCGTGTGTGGCGTAGGTGGTGAAGGCGCAGTTGTCATAGGTGCTGCCCATGACCACGCGGCCCTGCTCGTTGTGCTCCCACTGGCTGACTTTAAAGCCGGGAATGTCGAGGCTGAGCAGGTGCGGGCGCACGTAGTCAGGCACGGTGCCCAGGTCTTCGGCCACCACCTCGGCTTTGCCAGCGGCGGCATCAAGGATCATGCGCAGGTATTTGTCGCCGTTGGCGAGATTCGCGGCTTTGTGCTCGGGCGTGTCGTCGTCGTTTTCGATGAAGTGCGGCAAACGACCGCCGGTGAGGGCTTTGGCCTCCCCATCACTCAGGTAACAAAACTCCGCATTGCGGGTAGGACGCCATGGGAAGCTGTAGATGCGGTAGAAGCCCAGGACGTGATCGATGCGGAAGATGTCGAATACCACGGTCAGCTTCTGCGTGCGCTGCCGCCACCACTGAAAGCCGCCCTGCTCCATGACATCCCAGCGGTAGTGCGGGATGCCCCAGTTCTGGCCCCAGCGCTGGACGAAGTAGTCGTCTTTGAAATAGGTCTCCGGCGGAGCTCCGCCGCACCAGGTGAGATCAAACTGCTCCGGCTTGAAAAACACATCGGCGCTGCACCAGGAGATGCCAAATGGGATGTCTCCCATGAGCTTGACGCCCTTCCCGTTCGCATAGGCACGAAGTTCCCCCCACTGGCTGAAGCAGAGCCACTGCACATAGGCATGGAAGAGAATGCGGTCGTCGATCTCGTCGGCCTGCGCATCGCGCCAGGCGTGGGCTTTGGCGGCGGTGTTCAGCTCCTCGCGCCAGTTTGCCCAGTCTTCATGCCCATGCTCCTCCATGAGGACTTTGAAGAGGCAGAAGTCATCCAGCCACGCTGCCTCCTTCTCACAGAACACCTCAAACTGAGCCATGCGCTCGGGCTGGCCTTCGATCTGGCTGAAGGCACGGCGCAGCAGCGTGTTTTTCAGGCGTCGCACCTTGGGGTAGTTCACGGAGCCATGCCGCAGCAGATCAGCGCGCAGGATGCCGGTGATGGCGTTGTAAAATTTCTCATCCAGCTCAGGCACCACCGCCGGGGAGAGGTCCAGCGTGAGGTAATCCAGGGCGACGGAGCTGATGGCGTTGTAGGGGCTGCTGTCGCTGCCAGTGGCATTGATGGGCAGAAATTGCACAAAGCCGATGCCCGCATCTGCGGACCAGTCGATGAGCTGCCGCACCCCGCCGATGTCGCCAATGCCGAGGTCCTCAGGTGTGCGCAGCGCGAAAACGGGGATCAAAATACCGGCACGGCGTGGCTGAATGGTAGGCATGGGCGGTGGAGGATTGCCAGAATGACAATGTTTGGTGGCTGTCTGGTGCGATTTGGGTAACTTCGCAAGCGTATTAGAGCACGATGCGTTCCCAATCCCTGACGATGCTGATGTTTTTGTCAATCTCCGCCGCCTCGGCAGCGGAGACGAAGGAGCCACGCGTCATCGATTTCAAAGGACCGCCGCATTCCTACCTCGAATGGAAGCCGAAGGACCGCTTTGCCGAGTTTCAAGAAAAGGCGCAGAAAGGCGAGGTGAAGCTGGACACCACGAATGACAAGGCCTTCCTCGCCAGCCTGCTGGAGGCGCTGAACATCCCGGTCAGTTCGCAGATCATGGTGTTCTCCGCGAGCTCGCTGCAAAGCGAGATCATCAATCCGCGCAACCCGCGTGCGCTCTACTTCAACGAAGACACCTACCTTGGCTGGGTGCCGGGCGGACTGGTGGAAATCATCGCCGCAGATCCCGAGATGGGCCCCATGTTCTACGTCTTTGACCGCCTGCGCCCCGGTGGTCCGGTGCCCAATGTGACGCGCTCCACCAAGTGCATGAACTGCCATGCGGGCAATGCCACACGGCGTCTGCCGGGATTGATCGCGGAGTCTCTGCTCGTCTCGCGTGCTGGATCGAGTCTGGAAACATTTCGCCGGGATGTGCAGGGGCATCAGATCCCGCTGGAAGATCGCTTCGGCGGCTGGCATCTCACCGGTCAGCACAACATCGCCAACAACCGGGCGAACGTGATGGGCATCCCGAACAACGGCAAAAACGAGATCACCTCCGTGAATCCCGGTCAATTCTCCGACCTCAGCCTCCACCTGCTGCCCACGAGCGACATCCTGCCGAATCTCACCAACGAGCACCAGATGGGCTTCGAAAACCGGCTGGTCTATGCCATCTACACCGTGCGCCAGCTCAAGAGCGAGGGCAAAGGCATGCTGGGCGCTGCGGCCAAGGCGGAGATCGAGGAACGCGCCCAGGAACTCGCCCGCTACATCACCTTTGCCGATGAAGCCAAGTTCCCCGCCAAAGGCATCGTCGGCGATCCCGCCTACGTGCAGGATTTCCTGCGCGACCGTAAAGTCTCGAAGACAGGCCTGTCGCTCAAGGATCTCGATCTGAAGACCCGCATGTTCAAACACCGCTGCAGCTACATGCTCTACACCGACACCTGGAAAGCCGCGCCCAAGGAACTCAAAGAGCGAGTCTACTACCACATGGCCCTCTACCTCCGTGAGCAGCCAGATGCCCAGCATGCCCACATCCCGCCTGCCGAACGCGTGGCCATCCGCAGCATCCTCAAGGACACGATGACGGATCTGCCGAGCTGGTGGCGGTGACTCATTCGACAGCCCATGGGTGCATTTATTGAACGAAGCTCCAAAGGAGACAGGATTGGCATATGGGTTTCCAATGGGGAGCGCGATGAGTTCCTGGACTGGTTTGCAGAACACCGCTGTCAGCCACACGATGCCACATGGAGCTTCTGCATGAGTCCGGGAAACCGCTGGTCTGGCTGTGGCCTTGATCTTGATAAGCTGCTGCTCTCTGATCAACAGCCGTTGGAGCTTGCTGAAGCCGAACTCAGGGATTTATCACCGGATTATCAGGCTCGGTTTGCCCGCATGCTGCAGGTACTGGCTCAGATTTGCACCGGTGAATGGAAACACCACCTGGGCAGCGAAGAAGCGCATTCGTGGTGGAAATGAGCAGGACTGAGCTTGCAGGCACCGCCGCAGCCTTCCAATCCGTTCATTTTGTTTTCCCATTCTCACCGCCTTTTTTTTCAGCGTCAGACGGTGCCTGCCCGGGCTGCTCTTCTGGCTGCTGCGAGATCTTGAGATGCCTGCGCAGGTTGTTCTCGCGCTCGAGTTCATAGCGGGTTTTGTCGACTTGAATCGACGGGTGACGCTTCGTTGAAGGAGTGACTTGAGTGGCCAGATGTGCGCCAGTAATCAATAGAATACCTCCAATGACGGCGAATAACGCAGTCTGGAAATTGAATTGACTGCACATTTTCTTCAGCCGAAAAACGGCCACGTAGATCCACTGGTATTTCCAGGCATTCGCCAGCACGTCCGCAGGAACAACACTCTTGACCAACGGATACCCTGCCCACATGGGACCAAGCAGCATCACATTGTTCAAGGCGTTCACAGACGTCTCAGCCTCCCAATCACACGCCGCTTCGGGATGCTCCAGGCGCTGTGACCAAAACACGCGGCAGTCTGGCGTCAAATCACGCAAGGCCATGCCCCGGGTGATGCGGGTTTCCAGGCTGTCGAACTCTGCCGCATACGCCGTGGCATTCAGGAAGCCTCGCAATTTGCGCATGATCGACTGGGCGAGGAAAGGCTGGTGCATGGCCACCAGACCGGCGGCACCAAAGTATACATCTGCGGTGCGCGCTGACCAGGCATCGACCTCGCATTCATCGAGTTTTTGCACCAGAGTCGTGAGGTGGGCCAGGCTACCTGCCCGCTCCAGCGCTTTGATGGCTCTGTTCAGAAAGGAGGTGCGCCCTCCTTGCAGCAATTGCGTCAAGATCGCGACCGGAGCGGTCATGCCAAAAAGTCCCGCATCCGCGTCAAAGGCATCGCTGATGATGCACTCCACAGCATCAGCCGGGATGCCGCACTCCAGCACGTCAACCGCGAGCGCCCTGAGCGCCATGGTGATGATATCCAGATAGCGCCTCGGGTTCTCCAGAGCGCGGTCCAGCGTTACGATCGAGTAGGACCATTCGCGCGGCCAGTCGCGTTCAGGCCGCTGCGGCTTGCGCTGGTGCAGCTCCGGGAGGGGCGCCTGATCCAGTTTGTGCGGGAGGATAGGAACTTCCCCTTCAGCCCAGGAAGTGGGCAGAGGCGATGGCGGCGCAGGGGCCGGGTCTGAATCCGCAGGAGATTCCTCTTCAGGCTCCCATTCCTCCTCATCTGACGGCTCGTCCTCCTCGCTGGCGGCACGAAATTGCAGCCATTCGAGGGCCTGCTCATAGGCTGAGCGAAGCCGCTGAAACCCTTCCGGGTCTTGATCAGGGCGATGAACCTTGAGCAGCCTGGCATACGCGCTGCGCACCTGCTTTTCATCTGCAGTGTCAGCCCGCAGGCCAAGAATGCTCCACGGATCAGCCATCGTTCTCGCGGAAAAAGGGGGCCATGAAAGTGTCCAGATCCTGAGCAGCAGCGGCGATGCGCTCACGCTCCTGGCTGATGAGAGCCGCTTCAAAGGCTTCCAGGAAACCTTCCAGAGAGCGCCTCATCTCACCTGAGAGATCGGCATACAGGCGGTTCGCACGCTCAAGGCGCGCACGATTCTCCGGCCGGTCTGCCGGGTTCGTCTTCAAGGGCTGCAGCTTGCGCAGCGCTGCGGCGATCTGCTCGGCGCTCAGAGTGCCGGGACGCTGCTCAAAAACCTTTGTCACCTTTTGCCCGGTTTCCTTGATGGTGATATCGACTTCGAGGAGGCCATTCATGTCATAGCTGAAGCGTACATCCACCTGCCCTGGATATTTTTGACCGGGACGGGCGCGCAGTCCCTTGATGTGCAGCTTGCCAATTTTCCGGTTGTCTTTGACCAGCCGGCTCTCGCCTTGATACACCTGGATGGCCAGCTCATCCTGCTCAGGGGAAAGCGTGCTGAAGCCTTCACTGCGGCTGCACGGCACCATCGTGTTCCGCTCAATGATCGGGGCAAAAAAGCCATGTTCACGATGACCGCGCACCAGCTCCTTGGTGGTTTCGATGCCCAGGGTGTGAGGGCACACATCCGTGAGCACCAGGTCTTTAACGGCGGAATCTCCCGCCACCAGCGCCTGCTGCACGGCGGCCCCGAGCGCCACCACACGGTCCGGATCCAGCGTCCGGGAGGGCTCCATGCCCAGCAGGTCACGCAGATCATCATAAACCACCGGCATGCGGCTGGCCCCGCCGACCAGCAAAACGGCGTCAATCTGTTTGGGCGTGAGCCCGGCATCACGCATCGTCCGGCGCACCACGGGCCGCAGGCGTGCCGTAATCTCCGCCGTGGAGGAGATGAAGTCATCCCGCGTAATCGGCGCCTCCTTGCCATGCAGCGTGATCGTGGTGCTGGTCTGCTTTGACAGCTCGCGCTTGAGCACCTCCACCCGCTCACGCCAGCGCCGGGAATCGACTGCGGGAGGGTTCCATTTAAACTCGCGCTCGATCCATTGGGCGAAGGCATCGGTGTAATCCTCTCCTCCCAGCCGGCTCTCACCCGAGGACGCCTTGACCTCCACCACGCCTTCAAACGATTCGAGCAGCGTGACATCAAAGGTGCCCCCCCCCCAGATCAAAAACCAGCAGGGTGTTGAGCTCGTCCGTCGCGCGGTAGCCGTAAGCCAGCGCTGCAGACGTTGGCTCATTGAGAAGGCGCAGCACCTTGAGTCCCGCAATGGCCGCCGCATCCACAGTAGCCTGGCGCTGCAGATCATGGAAATAGGCTGGCACAGTGATCACTGCCGAATCCACCGGGGTCTGAAGCTGGACCTCGGCGATGCGTTTCAGCTCGCGGAGCACCAGCGCGGAGCATTCCACGGGCGACCATTTGCGCCCGCCAAACTCATACGTCGTGTCGGTGCCCATGTCCCGCTTGAAGCATGCCTGCCCCGCATTCGGAGACGTCACCAGCCGGTCCTTGGCGGCGCGCCCCACCAACAGGGTGCCATCTTCCGCAACGGCAACGACGGAAGGAATCAAATCCTCGCCCAGCTCATTCTTCAATGTCACCGGCTGGCCATCACGCATGATGGCAACCAGACTGTTGGTGGTGCCAAGGTCGATTCCGATCATCGCAGAGAAGGAGGTTCGGTTTTTTCTACCGGCTCAGCTCCAGCATCCGCAGAATCGGCTTCTCCGCACGCTGGCGCAGGTCTTCCGGCATCTCCACCTGCGGCGTCAGATCGCGCAGGCAGTCGTGCAGCTTTTGCAGCGTGTTGAGCTTCATGTAGCGGCAGTCGGCGCAGGCGCAGTGACCCGTGGGACCAGGGATGAATTTCTTGCCGGGCACTTCGCGCTCCAGGCGGTGCAGCATGCCGCTTTCGGTAACGATGATGAAAGCACTCGAGGGGCTGTTGCGGCAGTAACCCACCATCTTCTCGGTGCTGCACACTTCATCCGCCAGAATACGCACGGCATAGGTACATTCAGGATGAGCCACGACCTTCGCATCCGGGTACTCGTCTTTGATCTGCTGGATGCTGTCGCGGGTGAACTCCACATGCACGTAGCAGGCGCCCTTCCACAGGTCCATCTTGCGGCCCGTGCGCTCCATGACCCAGGAGCCGAGGTTCTGATCCGGCACAAAGAGAATCGGGCGGTCCTTCGGCGCCGCTTCAACGATCTTGTCCGCGTTGCCGCTGGTGCAGATGCAGTCGCTCAGCGCCTTCACGTGGCCGCTGCAATTGATGTAGGCGATCACGTAGTAGTTCTTGGCGGCGTTCGCTTTCAGGAAGGCCTCCAGCTGCGGTCCGGGGCAGCTCTGCTCCAGCGAGCATCCGGCATTGGCATCTGGCAGCACCACGATCTTGCCCGGGTTCACGATCTTGGCCGTTTCCGCCATGAAATGCACGCCGCAGAAGACGATCACGTCAGCTTCAGTCTCCTTCGCCTTGTAGGCCAGGCCGAGGGAATCCCCCACAAAGTCAGCGATCTCCTGGATGGCCTTGTCCTGGTAATTGTGCGCCAGGATCACGGCATTGCGTTCTTTTTTGAGGCGGAGAATTTCTTCGGTAAGGCTGGGGGCGGTGGTGGCGACCATGGAAATGTGTAGAAGGAGAGCGTAAAACGGAGCGGAACGAGGTCAAGAGAGCTTCGCGCACGCTCGTCCTCGTTCTCGTGCTCCTACTCGTCCTCGATCATGGTACGCCCGCTAGCCGCTGCGGAATCGAGAAACTGAAAACTGCGAACTGGGAACTGAAAATTGCCCAGAGGCGGAGTGGTGCGTTGTGCATTCCCGCATTGATCGCTCCTCAATGCCATCACCTCCTGCTCCGCCAGTTTTCACTTTTCAATTTTCAGTTCCCAGTTTGCAGTG
>JAPLUN010000571.1 GCA_026397715.1 Verrucomicrobiota bacterium | reverse complement strand
TCCGGTCAGCTGAATTTAAGGATGCGCACCCAGGTCATCATTCTTCTGTCGCTGGCCGCACTCACTACCAGCCTGGGTGCAGCCACTCGTCCGCACCGTTCCAACATCATCCAGTCCCGTCTTCGCCTGCTGCCCCGGCTCAATTTCCATCGGTCTGGCTTGGCCGGAGATCAGGAGGATGCCCAATCGATGGCCGCCTCCGCTGGCATGGGATGGTATGAAAAACTCAGCCAGATTCTCTCCATGCAGCTCCGCACGAGTTCCATGTTCTCGGTGACGAACAACGTCTTCAACACTCAGGAGGATGCGCAGTCAGACACTCAATACGCCCAGTTTGCCGGCATCTCCATCGATGCAGACTTCGGTGAGCACTGGACGCTGTCCAACAGCTTTGATGAATCGTGGTTCTACTACGGCAGGGCTGACAATGCCGTGGAGGATTTCACCTCCAGCACTTTTCAGCAGATGCTCAGCTATGATCGCACCTTCTTCGACAAGAAGCTCGACCTGAACCTGCCCTTGAGCTGGGATTTTTCACGCCTGCTTAATCGTGCAACAGGCGCACGCACGCTGGACTCCTACACCTATCGGGCAGCAGCGGAGTTTTACTGGCTCTGCCGGCCATGGTTCACTCCCTCCTGGAGCTATGAGTACTTCTATCAGAACAACGGCAGCCCCACCGATTTTGTGCCCAACAAGCACAAGCACAATTTCAACCTGGGCTTGACCTTCGTGCCGTTCAAAGGACACAGGCTCTACCTCACACCCTCCGTGCAGTACTCCGTCGAACAGTTCATTCATGCCGTCCGCACAGACACCATTTGGACCCCCACCATGACCGTGACCTGGCAGCCGCTGAAACACCTCGCCTTGGACGCGATCGGCAGTTACACCAAGTCCTCATCCACCCAGGATGATTCCAGTTACAGGGTCTGCTCCGGCACCGTCTATGCGCGGCTGTTTTTCGACTGGTAGTCAGGGCATCAGCCCACATGCTTCTTCAAAAACTCGACCAACGTTTGCGCCACCCGCGTTACCTGTTTGGCCGTGCGTTCTTCCTTGAGCCCACCTTTGTCATCAAAAGCTTCATGGGCCTTCGACACCGCCACCTGATCCGGCAAAACAATGACGCCGATGTTGCCCAAAATCGCACGCAGATGCACCAGCCCCCTCAGCCCGCCCAGCGCACCAGGCGAGGCACTGATCAAAGCAGCCGTTTTGCCACGGTAAGCCGCAAGCGCAGGCTCGTCATCCGTCTCGCCACGGGAAACCCAGTCCAGCGTGTTCTTCAGCACGGCGGTGATGGAGCTGTTGTACTCCGGTGAAGAGATGAGCAGGGCATCGTGCGCAAGAAAGATAGCTTTCAATTTTTTCGCATTCTCGGGCAGCCCCTGCTGTTCCTCCAGATCACCGTCAAACAACGGCAGCGGGTAGTCGCGCAGATCCACCAGCGTCACCTCGGCCCCGGCGGCACGTGCAGCCTCCGCCGCAAAACGAACCAGCTGTTTGTTATAGGATGCGCTGCGGGTGCTGCCAGCAAAGGCGAGAATTTTGGGAGTGCTCATGCCCATGGATACCTAAGCCTGCCAAAACCGCCAGCCGAGAGTGAGCATTCCGCATTGTCAGACCCCTCATTAGTGTGAAGGTTGCACTCGAATGAAGATTGATGCCCTCGCCCGTCTCGAACGTTATGCCAAGCGCATCGCGGAAATCGCCGCCGTGCTCGGCAAGTATGGTCTGGCGGATTTGTTTGGTGGCTTCAAGTACTCCTGGCTGCAGGACCGCCTCAAGAGCGCTGATGGCCAGTCGATTACCATCGGTGTGACGCAGGCAGCACGCGTGCGCATGGCCCTCACGGAACTGGGCACCACGTTCATCAAGCTCGGCCAGATGCTCAGCACTCGCGCCGACCTTCTCGGCCCTGAACTCACCGAGGAGCTCTCCCAGCTTCAAGCCAACGTGCCACCAGATCCCTCCGCCGTCGCCCGTGCGACGATTGAAGCCGAACTCGGCCAGCCGATCGAGCAGCTCTTTGCCAGCTTTGAAGACACCCCTCTCGCCGCCGCCTCCGTGGCCCAGGTCCACGCCGCCCGGCTTCACACCGGTCATAGCGTCGTCGTTAAAGTGCGCCGTGCAGGCGTGGCCGAACAGGCCGCCACCGATGTCGAGATCGTGCAGGCGCTCGCCGAGCTCCTCGAACAGCATTCGCCCGCCCTGCGTTCCTACCAGCCACTGGCTGTCGTGCGCCAGTTCCGCCGCACTCTGCTGCGTGAGCTCGACCTCACCTATGAGCGGCAAAACCAGGAGGAGTTTGCCCGCAACTTCGCCAATGACCCGACCGTCTGCATCCCTGAACTCTTCAGCGAACTCTGCTCGCATCAAGTCGTCACCATGCAGCGTCTGGATGGCATCATCGGCACCAACATCGAGGCGCTGCAACGGTCCGGTGTGGATCTCGGCGAGTTCGCCAAACGCGGTGCCAACATGTATCTCGAAATGGTCTTCCGCGACGGCTTCTACCACGCCGATCCCCATCCCGGAAATCTCATCCTCCTTCCCGGCAACATCGTCGGCGTCATCGACTGCGGCATGGTCGGCCGCATCGATGAAGACTTGCGTGATGAAGTCGAGGCCCTGCTCCTCGGCATCGTGGAAAACGATTCCGAACTCGTCGCCGAGCAGGTCCTGCGCCTGGGCGCCGTGCCAGCCGATTGTTCACGTGAAAAACTGCGGGCCGACCTGCAGGATTTCATGGCGGATTACACCGGCCATCCGCTCAATGACATCCACGTCGGCGCGGCCTTGAGCAGCCTCGTCGAAATCATTCGCAGTCACCACATCGTGCTGCCTCCGTCACTCGCCATGTTGCTGAAGACCCTCATCGTGCTGGAAGGCACCTCACGCCGGTTCAGTCCTGACGTGAGCCTCGCCGAGCTGATGCAGCCCTACTGCACGCGCCTCATGCTGCGCCGGTTCTCGCCAGGCCGCATCGCCAAACGCGCCCGGCGCTCCTTCCGCGTGTGGAATCGTCTCCTCACCGCGCTGCCTCGCGACATCACCGACATGCTCGCCCGTTTCCGCGACGGCTCGTTCACGGTGCACATCGACCACCGCCACCTCGACCCGATCGTCAACCGCCTCGTCCTCGGCATCCTCACCGCCGCGATCTTTCTCGGCTCTAGTGAACTTTGGAGCCGCCAGGCCGCACCGCTGTTCTACGACGTCTCCATCTTCGGCGCTCTGGGCTACGCGGTCTCCCTCTTTTTCGGCTGGCGGCTCATGCGCGCCATCCGGAAATCAGGGAACATTCAGTCGAAGGATTGATGTTTTGACTCATCCTGTTTGGCAGCTTGACCACTTGACCAGCCCTCCCTCCCCACCGTAAACCTTTCGCCGATCCCAACCTTCCTCCAATCCATGTATTTCCTCGGCATCGACAGCGGCACGCAGAGCACCAAGGCCATCGTACTCGACCTCGACTCGGGCAAAATCCTCGCCACCGGCCACAGCACCTATGAATTGATTGAGGGTCTGCCCCCAGGGCACCTCGAACAAGACCCGCAGTCATGGCTGGATGCAGTCGATGCCTCCGTGCAGCAGTGCCTCGAACAAATCGGCAAGGACAAAATCAAAATCGCCGGCATCGGCGTCAGCGGCCAGCAGCACGGCCTCGTGGCTCTCGGCGCAGACGACAAACCTGTCCGCCATGCAAAGCTCTGGTGCGACACCTCCACTCAGGCCCAGTGCGCAGAGATCGCCCATCATTTCGGCGGCCAGCCCGGCGTCATCGCCGTCGCGGGCAATGCCATGCTGCCCGGCTACACCATTCCCAAGCTGCTCTGGCTGAAGCAAAACGAGCCCGAGAACTTCGCCAAGACGAAAACCATTCTGCTCCCGCACGATTATATCAACTTCTGGCTCAGCGGAGTAAAGCGCATGGAATACGGCGACGCCTCCGGCATGGGCATCCTCAATGTGAACACCCGCCAGTGGGCCTACGAAATCTGCGATTACATTGATCCCAGCGTGCGCGCCATGCTGCCTCCGCTCGGCTCTTCCAAATCCGTCCATGGCACCATCCGCAAAGACCTCGCTGTGAAGTGGGGTCTGAACTTCGACGTCATCATCAGCGCCGGCGGCGGTGACAACATGATGGGCGCCATCGGCACCGGCAACATCAAGCCCGGCGTCGTCACCGCAAGCTTTGGCACCAGCGGCACGCTCTATGGCGTGGCCGGATCTCCCGTGGTCGATGGCCAGGGTGAGGTGGCCGCGTTTTGTGACAGCACCGATCAGTGGCTGCCGCTCGTCTGCACCATGAACGTCACCGTCGTCACCGAACAAGTGCGCGAGATGTTCCGCTGGGATTTGCGCCAGCTTGAAGCCGCCGTGAAAACCGCTCCCGTTGGTGCGGATGGTGTAATGTTCCTGCCCTACCTCAATGGTGAACGCACCCCGAACCTGCCAAACGGTACCGGTGTCATCCACGGCCTCCGCCCCACCAACATGGCCCCGGCAAACCTTGCCCGCGCTGCCGTGGAAGGTTCCACCCTCGGTCTCGCCTACGGCCTGAAACGCTTCCGCGATCTCGGCATGAATCCCACGGAAATTCGCCTCACCGGCGGCGGCAGCAAGAGCGGCGTCTGGCGTCAGATCGCAGCCGACTGCTTCAATGCCGAAGTCGTCACGCTCAGCACCAGTGAAGGCGCCGCACTCGGCGGAGCCATCCAGGCCGCCTATGCCCACGCCAATCAGGGCGGCACTGAACGCGTGAGCTACGAGCAGCTCTGCGCCCGGCTCGTCACGCTCGATGAATCCACCCGCTGCAAACCCAATGCCGAAAATGCCGTGCTCTATGCCGCCCAGCTTGAACGGCAGATGGAACTCACTGGCCGCCTCAATCAAACCGGCTGGCTCTGATCGCCTGACATCTTCATGAAACCAACCGTTCGCACCCACCCCAACGCCGTCGTCATCGAACTCGAGGGCGATGCCGATCTGGCGACCGTGCCCGAATTCCAAAAAGTCGTGCGCGAGCAGATGAAGGCCGGGGTCAAACGCCTCATCATCGACTTCACCAAGGTGACCTTCGTCAACACCCCGGTCTGGGCCGTCGTGGTGGAATACTTTCAACACGCCAGCGGCGCGGGCACGGAATTTGCGCTCGCAGGTATTCAAGGCCGTGTGGATGCTTCGTTTAAAATCGTGCGCCTCGGCGACTTCATCACCCATCTGCCCACGGTTGAGGCCGCTTTGAACGCCCCCGACCTGACCAGCAAACGTTAGTCCTTTTCTGCTCCGCCCATGACCGAAGCATTCCGCCAATACTTCGAACTGTGCGGAAGCCTGCTCTACTGGCTGTTTGTCGCTCCCTTTCGCGGCAGGGGCTGGCGCATCGGCCACACCTTCGCTCAAATCGTGCGCATCGGTGTGCATGCCGTCCCCATGTCGGCGCTCACCGCTCTGACCATCGGCGTCGTGCTCGCCATGCAGTCCGCAGCCCAGCTCGCAAAGCTCGGTGCCACCGCCTTTGTCCCCGGCCTCGTCTCCTCCAGCCTCATTCGCGAACTCGCACCGCTGGTCACAGCAGTCATCGTCATCGGCCGCAGCGGTTCCTCCGTCACGGCAGAGCTCGGCACCATGAAAGTCTCCGAAGAAATCGAAGCGCTTGAAGTCATGGCCATTCCACCGATGTCATGGCTCATCGTTCCGCGCTTTCTGGCCATGGTCATCATGCTGCCCTTGCTCACGGTCTTTAGCATCTACGTCGGCCTCGCAGGAGGTTGGCTCATCGGCCATTATTCCCTGCACATGTCCACCGCCTTCTTCGTCACTCACGCGCTGCAGCATGTTGCGTTGAGTGACATCGGCATCGGCCTGCTCAAAAGCGGCGTGTTCGGCGTGCTCATCGTCACCATCGCCTGCAGCATCGGCTTGAATGTCTCCGGCGGCGCTGAAGGCGTCGGACTCGCCACCACGCGCTCCGTCGTTGTTTCCCTGCTCAGCGTCTTCATCGCCAACGCCCTGCTCACCGCCCTGTTCTTCTTCTGATGTCAGACACCACTCCAGACTTGACCACCCGCGAACCGATCATCGAGGTCGATTCACTCGTGCGCCATTTTGGATCTCAGAAAGTCCTGAACGGCGTGAGCTTTAAAGTCTATGAAGGCGACACCTTCGTCATCATGGGTGGCAGCGGCTGTGGCAAAAGCACCTTGCTCCGCCACCTCATCGGCACCGAAAAGCCCACTTCCGGCAGCATCAAGATCTTCGGCCAGGAGATCACTACCATGAATGAGGATGCCATGCGCAAGCTGCGCGGCCGCTACGGCATGCTCTTTCAATCCGGTGCCCTGCTCCAATCCCTCACCGTCGCGGAAAACGTGGCCCTGCCTTTGAATGAGCACACTCAGCTCGATACCGGACTCATCGACACCGTGGTCAAAATGAAACTCGAGCAGGTCGGCCTCACCGGCCATGGCCACAAGAAGCCTTCCGAAATCAGCGGCGGCATGAAAAAGCGCGCCGCACTCGCCCGCGCTCTCGCTTTGGATCCACCTCTCGTCTTCAGCGACGAACCCACCGCCGGACTCGATCCCATCATGACCGCCGTGGTCGATGAACTCACGCAGCGCCTCACACAGAAAATCGGTGCCACCGTCGTCGTCGTCACGCATGACATGAACAGCGTCTTCCGCATCGGCACCCGTATCATCATGCTCGGCACCGGCCCCAATCAGGGTCGCATCATCGCCTCCGGCACGCCTGCAGAAATCCGCGCTCATCCCCACCCGGCCGTCCAGCAGTTCATCAACGGCGATCCGCAGGGCGATGGCAGCGACGACTCCGGCGAAGTGCTTTACCGCGAAACGCTTCTGGGCCTTAACGAAACCGGCATGTATTCACGCTCCGCCATTCAGTCCTCCAAGCCATGAAAAACAAGCAAGACGCCACCGTGGCGACCCTCGTCATTCTGTGCTCCCTGATGCTCCTAGGCGCGCTCATCTTCGCCATCTCAGGCGATCCCTGGCGCAAACCTCATCTGCGCTTCTCCGTCGACTTTGCTGATATCACCGGCATCCACCGCAATACCAGCGTGCTCTTCGCCGGCGACCACATCGGTGTCGTTGATCGCATCGAGCACCTCGCCCCCGCCGACCGCATCATAGAGAGCAACACCGTCCGCGTCCACGTCGAGGTCTTCTCTCCCGCCCCCATCCCCTCCAGACTGAAGGTCATCATCAGTGCCGAGTCGGTGCTCGGTGAAAAACACATCGCGCTCATCCGCCTTGATGACGAAGACGGCCTGCTGACGGACGGCGCGCGCCTTACCTCCACCAGCATGGGCAGCCTGCTGGAAATGATGCTCCCCGGCGGCGATGCCATCTTCGCAAACATCCGTGACATCACCGCCGATCTCAAAAAGATCACCGATCCTCTCGGCAAAGGCGACGCCTCCAAAAAAATCACCGACTCCCTGGCCAACATCGAAGCCTTCACCCAGCAGCTGAAAATCACCTTTGCTGGCGACGGCAAAACTCCCGGCTTTGGTCAAAAGATCAATGCCGTGGCCGACAAGCTCGAAGACACCGCCACGGGTATTCAAGAACTCGTCAAAGGACCCAAGGGCGCGGCGGACAAAGGTCTCGCCAACCGTGCGGACGCCATCCTTGCCAATCTCGAAAGCTTCTCCAAGGAACTCAACGGCACCATCGCAGGCACACCGGATGGCAAGCCCGGCCTGAAGGCGCGCATCGAAGAAATCACCACCGATCTTCACCGCATGCTCGCCGGTGGTGAAAACGCCGCAGGCCCCGGTTTGGAAAAGCACCTCGACACCACGATGCGCAAGATCAACACCTTGGTCGAAGAAATGAACACCCTCGTCATCTGGGGCGAGTACATCACTGGCACGCTCGCCGGAAAACCCAGCCGCCTCATCTTTGGCAACAAAGCCAATGAGGTGCCCACCAAGGAGCAGCTCATCGAGCACATGCGCCGCACCCATGACCCCTACCCCGTTCGTATCAAAGAACTCGATTCAGGAGCCAAACCTGCCGCCAGCACTCCCATGCCAGCCGAAAGCGCCACCCCCGAAGAAAAGAAAAAAGGCCTTCTCGACCTCTTCAAACGCCGTGAGTAATCCACAGCCCATCTCCTCTCGCCAAAGCGTTCTGCTCGACGTGGCGCGCCGTCTCAGCAGCACGCAAAATCTGGTCGAACTCGTCGATCACATCCTTCAGCGTTCACGTGAAGTGATGGACTGCGAAGTGTGCTCCATCCTCCTGCCCGACGGCCCCAATGAGGACCTCCTCATCCGCTCCACCCTCGACCATATCAACTCCTTGGATGTTCGTGTCCCCAAGGGCAAAGGCATCGCCGGTGACGTCTACGCGACCAAAATAACCGTCAACATTGAGGACGCGCTCACCGACCCCCGCCACTTCCGCCCGGCCTCCGACAAGTCCGACCTCGTCACCCGCGCCATGGTCACCATCCCCCTGCTGGATGGCGACCACTGCCTGGGTGTGATGCAGGCGATCAATCCCAATAACGGCGCGGCCTTCACTGCTCAGGACGTCGAAATGTTCGAGACTTTTGGCAGCCTCATCGCCGTGACACTGATGCGGCTCGAATCACAAAAGAAAGCGATTCAGGAAGCCGAGAATCGGCAGCAGCTTTCACTCGCCACCGAGATCCAAAACTCATTCCTTCCTGCGCCTCAGGTGCGTCTCGGAAACGTGGCGGTCGAGACCTTCTATGAACCCGCCAGCGAAGTCGGCGGCGACTTTTATTTCTGGCACCAGATCGATGATGGCAAAATCCTCCTCGGTGTCGGCGATGTCTGCGGCAAAGGCCTTCCAGCAGCTCTCGACATGGCGCGCGGCACCACACTCATCGCCTCCACCGCGCATCTCTGCGTCTCCATGAACCTCGCCGAATGGATGGCGACGTTAAACAAACGCCTTTGTGGCGTGATGAAGGCTGGCCGCTTCATCGCCATCAATGCCATGCTAGTTTGTCCAAAGATTCGGCGTGTCTGGCTCTGCTGCGCCGGCCTGCCAGGTGCGCAAGTATTCGACGGCAAGGCCTGGAAAGAAGTCCCTGCACCCGGCAATGCACCGCTGGGCATTTCATGCGCCGCACGCTATGCGGAGATGGCGCTCCCCTTCAGCACAGGCCGCCAGTGGATGCTCTACACGGACGGTATTCTCGAAGTGCAGAACAGCGCCGGCGAATACTTCGAAGACAAAGCCTTCGCCGCCGCCATGCAGCACACCAACGGTGGCGATGGCTTCTTAAAACACCTCGTCGAGCAGTGGCACACTTTCGCCGACGACTCCAGCTATCAGGATGACGCCACCGTGCTGACAATCACAGATCACACGCCACCAGCGCCGGATGAAATCGCCCTTACCTGCCATCCCGACACGCTGCGCCTCGTCCGCGAGTTCATCGAGACTTGGTCCGCCTACCATGGCTTGAACGATGAATTCACCGGCCTCCTCGTGCTCGGCTGTGACGAAGTAATGAGCAACATCTGCAAATACGCCTACTGCTCCACCAGCACCGAACGTGCCGCCACCTGCCGCATGGAATCAGGCCCGGACTCCGTTCGCATCTTCATCGAGCATTACGGCGCAGGCATCACCAACGAGGACTTTCAGAAGCTCGTCGCTCCACCCTCGATCGAATGCCGCATCGGCGGCCTCGGCCTTCATGTCATCAGTGAAATTTTCGACCGTGTTGATTTCCGTCGCGAAGAAGGCCGATCAGTGATTGAGTTGGTCAAGTCTGTTTAAGGATTTGAATCTAAGAGTATTCGTATTGACCCTTCCGGCCGATTTGGATAAAACGGCGGCCTAATTCCACCAAATCACATGGAGACACCCACCAAAATCAAGCTGTTCGCAGCCATTGCAATCATCGCCGGTCCCTTCCTCACCTACAACGGCCATCAGGAGAAAGAGCGCCTGGCCAGGCTGGAAAAAGAGGGCGTCACGGTGGATGGCATCATCGAAGGAGGCGAGTGGCGCAAAGGAAAGCATAGCAACTACCAGTTTGATGTTTCCTACACCCCGCAAAACGGCGCCCCTGTAAAACAGACCTTCAAAGTCACCTCCAACTATTTCTCCGCCCATGCCAGTGATACCGCTGTCACGGATCCGGTGGCCAAGGTGCGCTACCTCCCTTCCGCGATTCAGGACAGCGCCATTCTTGTCGGCGGCTCCACAGACTTCACAGCGGGTTTCAACCTGGGCATTGGTGCCTTCGTTGGCGGTCTGCTCACCTTGGGAATCATGTTTTTCCTGAAGAAGTAACCTGGCTTGGCCCTGGATGAGCCATGAATCCACGGCGGGAGAAGTCTCCCGCCTTTTTCATGCCCTTAGCCGTCATCCCTCACCTTGACCGCAGATCAGAACACCGCCATGCAGTGCGCTCACACTCATGGCTAAAATCCGCATCAAATCCGCAGGCAAGATCATCGCAGGAATCATGCGCTGCATCGGCTCGACTTTGCGCTGGGAAGTGCGGGATGACGCGGGTGTGTTTAATGCCACCCGCAAAGGCTGGATCTGGTCCTTCTGGCACAACCGCATGTTCCTCATCCCCTGGCTCCACCATGAGTGGTTTGCCAATGTCCCCGGCACCATCCTCACCA
>JAPLUN010000416.1 GCA_026397715.1 Verrucomicrobiota bacterium | reverse complement strand
CTGCGCGCCTGCGGCACGCAGGCATGGCGTGAGCAGCAGTGTGGCGAGGATGATGAACTTCATGGCGGTGCGGGTGCAGGGAGGGAGCTGTGGGAGCCTCCCTTTCACAGACGACGCATTAGTTATTCTTCACTGGATCATCCAGCTTCATGTAGGTGCGGCCGATGACTTCGCCATTGGCGGGATTCAAGGACTCGATGCGCAGTTCCTTGAGCGTCGTGGCGCCTTCTACTTTCTGCACCTTGGTGACCTGGTAGCGTTTGACGATTTTGCTCGTGCGATCAAAGGCCGCCATCTTGGCCGCGCCGCCGCTGCCCTGATGCACCCAGAGATCCACGGCGTAGTAGGGGCCCTGGCTGCTGGGGTTCGTGACACGCACGATCCAGCATTTCTGGCCGCTGACACGGTCTTCGCCCATGAGCTGAGGGCGCGGCCAGTAAAGGAAGGCGAGGGAGAGATCTTCGTAATTGAACTCCATGCCGCGCACCTTGTTGCCATGCTGGTTGTCCGGCACCACGGACGATCCGCCGGCGCGCACCTGATACAGCGTGGCCGGAGAGGTGTTCATATCCAGGTGGACGATTTCTGGCGGCGCATTTTTAAACAAGAAGCGCATGACCCTGTTTTGCATGGTGAGCGTGAGCGGCTCTGACCGGCCGGAGGTGTCGTCACGGAGTTCGCCGGTCATCTTGTAGTTTTGCAGGGCGTAGCTGTTCTGCACGATGCGAATGATTTCCTCGGCGGTTTTCGGCTGGGCATCCTCGGCACGCAGCATGGAGGCGAGAAGCAGCGGGAGCAGGAAAAGACGTTTCATAAGAGTGGTGGATTGGAGACGACACTTTGACATGCGGGCGGCGTCCTCTATTCAATGCGCTCAACCATCATGCAGCGCCAGCGCTTTCTCTTTGCCGCCCTGGGCCTGCTCACGCTCTGGCGCTGGGCGCTGCTGCCGACGCTGGAACTCGCGCCGGAGGAGGCGCTGGCGGTGTTCTGTGGCAAACATGGCCAGTGGGGCAGTTTTTTTGAGATCGGGCCGCTGGTGCCGCTGGTTGCGAGGCTGGGCATGCTTTTTGGAGGCGCGGGTGAATTTGGGGTGAGGTTCTTTGCGCCACTGTTCGCGCTGGGTGCATCGTTGCTGATTTGGCGGCTGGCGCGTGAGTTGTTTGATGAGCAGATCGCAGGCTGGGCGGTGGTGATTGTGAATGTGCTGCCTGCCTTCAACCTCGCTGCCGTCACGCTGACTCCGGCGACATTGGCCTGCGTGCTGGTGCCAGCAGCGGCTCTGTGTGTGCGCAGCGCATTGCTGAAGGCGGATGTGAAGAACCGGGCGTGGTGGGCTGCCGGGGCTTGCGTGGCGGGCACGGCGCTGGCGCAGCCGCCTGCATTGGCCGCGATGGTGTGCGTTTTGGGTCTGTCCAGGCATCAGCGGCATTACCTGAAGAGTACGGGATTCAGAGGGATACTGGCTGCATGGTCCGTGGTGGTGCTGTGGTGGCTGATCTGGCAGGGCGTGCATGGCTGGCCGGCGTTGGCAGCGGGGCACTGGCTGCCGGAGTGGCGGGTGCTTCCGAATTTGCTGCGCTGGATTGTGCTGACCTCTCCTCTGCTGCTGGTGCTTTTCGTGCTGGCGGTGCGTGCGGGATTCACGAGTGGCATGCTGCAAACCCACCGCAGCCTGCCGATGGCGATGCTGCTGCCGCTGGCGGGGATCGACTTCTTCTATGGCCCGCATGAAATCTGGCCGGACACGGGCGGCGCGGTGTGGATGCTATTTGCGGCGGTGCTTCTGGCGCATCGCAGCACGGTGGCCCGGACGGGGGTGATCGAGCAGAAGATCAGTCTGCGCACCATCACGATTGTGCTTGCTGCGCTGCAGAGCGCTTTTTTGCTGCAGACCGACCTGCCGCGAACGCTTGGGCTGACCTGGCGATTTTCATCTAAACCCAGCGCCGCGACGGACGCCGCGCATGCATTGAGTGCGGATCCGTCCAAGACCCTGCGGGGCTGGCGTGAAAGCGCCAGAGTGGTTTCTGCGGTACTGGAGCAGGCGGGCGGGGAGGGGGCATGGTTCGTACTTGCGGGTGACTGGCCGCTGGCGGTCGAGCTGGATCACTACCTTGGCCAGGCCGGGAGGGTGCAGTGGCCAGCCTGTGATCTGAGGTCTTTTGCTGGACGAAGTGCGCTGTTTGTCACGGAGGACAGGGACGCGAAAGGTCTGCCCGATTCGCTCAAGAAGAGGTTTCAGCGCACCGAATTGCTCTCTGTGGCCCGGATCATGCATGCGGGGAATGAGGTGCGATGGTTGAAAATCTTCGCTTGCCACGATTATCGAGCGCCCGACTTTTGATGCCCTTTTCGCCTCCATGCCCTCCTCCCCTGCCATTTCCGTCGTCGTGCCGCTCTATAATGAGGAGGACAATGTCGTGGAGATGCAGCAGCAGATCGACAAGGTCCTGGGAGGACGCGATTACGAACTGGTGCTGGTGGATGATGGATCGAAGGATCAAACCCTGGCGCGTGTGCAGCGTGGCGAGCGTGTGCGAGTGATCGTGTTTGAAAAAAACAGCGGGCAGAGCGCCGCCATGCATGCCGGCATTTACGCCGCGCTGGGGGATGTGATCGTCACGCTCGATGGTGATCTGCAAAACGATCCGGCCGATATTCCCGCGATGATCGCGAAGCTGGATGAGGACGGGGGTTATGATCTGGTGTGCGGCTACCGTGCGAAGCGCAAGGACACGACGTTCAAGCGCCTGCAGAGCCGTATTGCCAACTTTGTGCGTTCCCGCTTTGTGGGGGATCACGTGCGTGACACTGGCTGCACACTCAAGGTGATGCGCCGCGACTGCCGCGAGGCGCTGCTGCTCTTCAACGGCATGCACCGTTTCATTCCCGCCCTGATCCGCAACATGGGCTGGCGCGTGACCGAAATGCCGGTGAACCACCGCGCGCGCATCCATGGCGTGAGCAAATATGGCTTCGGCAACCGTGCGCTGCGCGCGACGATGGACATGTTTGGCGTGCGCTGGTTGAACAGCCGGCGCACCCGCTATGTCATTCGTGAGGAGCGCCGTGGCTGATGCGTTTCTGTTGTTGACGAGACAACTGCTTCGCAGCCATGCTGTGACACAGCACCAAGGATGAACCTACGCGAACAACTGCGACTACTGCTGCCCGAAATCTTACCGCATGATCCTGCGGATTCGATCAAGGGCACCGAACTCATCCGCCTTGTGCGCTTGCGCCTCGGAGACGGCTACAGCGACGCCACGCTGCGCTACCATTTTTCCATCCTCAGCTACGATCCCACGTCGCCCATCGCGAAGGTGGATCAGGGCCAGGGCTACTACCAGCGGCAGAAGAAAACACTGGGCGGCAGCAACGGCGTCAGCCGCCAGGGGCTGTTCGACAGCGAGCTGGGCGAGAGCGATCAATGCTGGTCGCGCTACCTGCGGATGGTCGCCATCTATGAGCGGCTTTGCCTGCAGCGCTCGCGCTATCCCTTCCTGCTCAACCGCAACAGCAGCGGCACCCCCAGCATGGAGGGTGAATGGGACATTCCAGATCTCGTGGTGGCTGATTGGGACCTCGATACGGGCAGTGATGATGCACCGCGTTTTGATGCGGCGATGCTCGACCTGCGCCGCCACCTCGGTGGACCCGAAGTGGGGCTGGCCGGGGTGCAGCTCAAGCTCAGCGTCGCGCCGGACACCTTCAGCGCCGACTTTTTCCAGGCGCTCAGCGCCACACGATGGACGTTGCAGAGCGAGATCGTGATCGCGGAAGGCTTGAATGACGAGGCGCTGGTGGATGCGCTGCGGAGTCTCGGGCATCAGTTTGGCGTGGGCATCAGCAGTCTGGGCATCCCGCTCACGGTGCTGGATGACCTGCCTTCGGCGAAAGAGCTGCGTGCCATGAGTGCTGCGGAGTTTGAGGCGGTGCACAATCTCCTGCGCATTCAGAAGATCACGCTGCCCACATCAAGGCCGACTCTTGACTGGTCGGCGCTCAATACGTTGCGGAAGAAGCATGACTCTGTGGCCGATCTGGTGCGGTGGCTTTCTGAGTGCCTGGCGAAGCGGCAGCCGGAGTGGGTGGGTGGAGTGGTGAGGTGAATTTCATTGGTGTGGAAAAGCACAACTCATTTCAAAAGTTCCACAATGACTGCTCTTGAATTTGTTAAATGCTTCAAGGATCAAAAGGAGGAGCTTTTGGCCATGTACTGTGGTGGCTCATCTCAAACAGCGGTCGGATCAATGATCGAATCACTCGATCTCTCTCAAGAGAAAAAGGCGACCATGCAGCGAATTGTGAACACAATTCTCACAGATGCATTTTATGGCATCTTGCTGGGCCTCGATGGTGCTGGGGCACTGGGTACTCAACAACAGGGCTACACCATCCGCGATGAAGAGGGGGGACTAATTACCGCAGCCGATGATGGTGAACTGGAAGGACCTGCATACGATCTTTTTCAAGGCTCCCCATGAGCTCTTTGCCACGTATTGCCTACCCTGGGAGGCAGGTTTGGGTGGGATTGATCATAACAGGCATGATGTTTCTAGTCACTGGCTTTGTCATTTGGTTCATGTTTTTGGGCGTAGCTTTGGTTTTGTCTTTTTTGGAGAGTTCCAGGCACACGCATCTAACAGCGCATGATGCGACCCAGTTCATCTCATTTGACTGGTTGTTGGGACTTGGTTACGCAGGTGCCTTTTTTCTCGCTGCCATGGTGGTTGCGCGCTCGCGGTGGAGTTATCGCCCTGGCATGGCGGCCCTGATCGGCTACGCCGCCTTCCTCATGGTCTATCTTCAAGGTGTTGACTGGACCCGTGCTTCGTTTTTTGACACCCTTTGTTTGCTGACGCCCTTGGTTTCTGGCCTGCTTGGAGGTTTGCTCGGTGAACGCTTCTTTGCTTGGAGGGAAAAGCCGGATTCATTCTGAATTCCTCCGCATCATCATCCGGCGCTTGGGAGTGTGGACATGCATAGGAGGCCAAACCGACGGGCGGGCTGTCGCCACACCCATCCTACGAATTCCAGTCGTTGTTTCGGCAGGAAGATTGCTGTTCAACTCGGAGAAATGAATTCATTTTCACGCACGTTCCCTGAAACTGCATGACCCGACGCACTTTTCTCACCTCTGCTGCTGCTTTCGCGGCTGCGCTGCCTTCATCGGGAGCCCTGCGGGGGAAGAAGATGGGGATCGTGATTCATTCGTACTGGAAGCGCTGGCAGGGGAAGTACTCGAATCTAAAGTATCCGCCTTTTGAGCATGCGCTGGATGTGCTGGATCATGTGCGTGACCTTGGCGTGGGGGCGGTGCAGACGCTGGTGGGTGGGTGGACGAGTGAATTTGCGGGGAAGGTGCGCGCCACGTGTGAGTCCTATGGAATGAAGCTGGAGGGCAGCATCACCCTGCCGAAGAATGAGAATGATGTGGGGCGCTTCGAGCAGGAGGTGCGCATCGCCAAGGAGGCGGGAGCGACGATTTTTCGTTCGGCCACGGGCGGCCGGCGGTATGAGCTGTTTACCAGCCTGGAGGACTTCAAGCACTGGAAGGACGGGGCGTTTAAGTCCATGCAGCTTGCGGAGCCGGTGGCGCGGCGGCAGAAGGTGAAGATTGGCATTGAGAATCACAAGGATTTCCATGCGGCGGAGCTCGCGGAGGTGCTGGGGCGACTGAGCAGCCCGCACATGGGTGCATGTGTCGATACGGGCAACAGCATCGCTTTGCTGGAGGATCCGATGGTGGTGGTGGAGACGCTCGCGCCTTTTGCGGTGACGACGCACATCAAGGACATGGCGGTGCAGGAGACGCCGACGGGTTTTTTGCTGGCCGAAGTGCCGCTGGGAGAGGGCATTCTGGATCTTCCGCGCATGCTTGCCTTGTTTGAGAAGTACAACCCGCAGATCGACTACCACCTGGAGATGATCACGCGTGATCCGCTCGACATTCCCTGCCTCAAGCCGACCTACTGGGCCACTTTCCCCGACAAGCCCGGCACGGAACTGGCGCGCACCCTTGCGATGGTGCGTGAGCGCAAGGCGGAGAAACTGCCCAAGACCAGCGGGCTCAATCTTGAGGTGGCATTGGAGTTCGAGGAGACCAACATTGTGAAATGCCTGCGTCAGGCGGGGGACAAGTATGGCTTTACGCCTTCGCTGAAGCCGAAAGCGGCCGGGAAGAAGGATGAGCATTGAGTGGCCGCAAAGAGGCGCAAAAGGAGGCGAAAAACTGAACAAGCCGGTGATTTGCGCGGCGGTTAATTTTTGAGGGTTCTTGCGGCTCATCCTCCCTGCGTGCATGATCGAGCGTCCGTGTCCGAACTTCTTCCAACTGCAGCCTCCACTCCCATTCACGACGCCAAGATGGCGTTGCAGAAGTATTTTGGCTTTCGGGAGTTCCTGGACGGTCAGGAAACG
>JAPLUN010000024.1 GCA_026397715.1 Verrucomicrobiota bacterium | reverse complement strand
GAGCATTGAAAAGGCCGGTCCTGAACTCTATCTCACGGGATTGCAGGGCATCCTCATCCCCGGTGGCTTCGGTGACCGTGGCACAGAGGGGAAGGTGACTGCTGCCCGCTATGCCCGTGAAAAGGGCATTCCTTACTTTGGCATCTGCCTCGGCATGCAAATCGCCGTCATTGAGTTTGCGCGCAATGTCTGTGGCTTGAAGGGCGCGACCAGCACCGAATTTGACAAGACCACTCCGCATCCAGTGATCAGCCTGATGGAGGAGCAAAAGAAGGTGAAGCAGCTTGGCGGCACCATGCGTCTGGGATCCTGGGTCACTGATCTGGTTCCGGGCAGCAAGGCCTATGATCTTTATCGAAGCGCCACCATCACCGAGCGTCACCGCCATCGCTTCGAGTTCAATTCCGACTACAAGGAGCTCATGGAGCAGAAGGGCATGCTCATCTCGGGTACATCACCGAAGGGTGATCTGGCAGAAATCATTGAACTGCCATCGCACCCCTACTATGTGGGCTGCCAGTTCCATCCTGAGTTCCTCTCCAAGCCGAACAATCCGCATCCGCTTTTCTTCGGCTTCGTCAAAGCCGCGATGCAGCACCATGCGGTGCTGGAACCGGTTTGCTGAGGGCGGACAGGATTGTAGCACCAAAAGCAGCGCGCTTAACGGCAATGAGTTTAGCAAACCGCCATTAGGGGGCTGTTGCGTCATCAATTCCGCGCTCCTTGGTTGGCTATCAACCTTGCTTGCTGCCGGTAACAAAGACAGCCTACTGTGACAAAGGCTGCCACTGATTCCAGGCGGATGTACGGGGCAGGTTGGTGGCGGCAAGGACGGCGGCGGCGATGGCCTTTGGGGAGAGCTGCTTGCGGGTGTCACGCACCATTTCGGCGGCACCTTCCACATTCTCGGATTCAGCGCGGATGAACCATGCCAGGGCACGTACGGGATCTGCCGGCAGCTCGGGGTGATCCTCCAGCAGGAACCGGCCCAGATGCATCTGCGCGGGGCCGTGCCCCTGGGCTGCAGCTTTGGCATACCAGCCGGTGGCCTGCTTGGGGTCTTTCCAGATGCATTCGCCTTTGGCGTAGGCACTGCCCAGGTAGTCCTGTGCATGGGGAAAACCCTGTATGGCTGCCTGCTGAAAGTAGTGGATGACCAGGCCGGAATCGAACGTCACACCGCGGGAGTTCAGATAGCAGCGGCCCAGCGCTGCCTGGGCGGGAGCGTAGCCGAGCTTGGCGGCCATTTCGTAGGCTTGGGCGGCTTTCAAATCGTCCTGCGGCACGCCCAGGCCTTTCGCATGGCGAAGGCCCATTTGATAAAAGGCGGGCGAGTAGCTGGCGGCCACGGCTATCTGCAGCCACTTCACGGCTTCGGCATCGTCCTTGTCTACGCCACAGCCATGCTGGTACATGAGGCTGAGACGATATTGCGCGGCGGGCAGGGTCTCCCAGTGCCGGTAAACGGAGAGGGCGTACTGGTAGTCGTACGCCACGCCAAGTCCGTCGCGGTGGCAGTCCGCCAGCCGGAGGGAAGCCACGGGAAAGTTGCGGCCATTTGTCAGGCTTCGTAACAGGCTCACCCCTTTCTTGATGTCGGCAGGGCGACCAATGCCGTCGAGATAGGTGCAGGCGAGCATGTAACTGGCCATGAGGTGATTTTGCGAGGCGGCTTTTTCCAGCAAACGGAGGCCCTCGGGTGCAGCTGATGGAGGGCTAGGGGGGAAGAGGAGCATCTTGGCCCGGAGATATGTGGCTTCGGCATCGCCCTGCTGCTCTGTGGCCTCATGGAACTGGGAAGTGCCTGCAGTGAGCGGGCGCCGAGTGCGGCCATTCCCAAAGGGGCTGCCTTTTGGCCCATAGGTGCCATAGCGGTTACCACCTGGTCTTTGGCGGAGGGTGGAACCATCAGGCATGTTGGCGACAACGGTGCCGTCAGAAGCTGTTGTCACGACGAGACGGCGTGAAGAGCCGCCATCGTACGCATTTTCGGGAAGATCGCCACCTGCGGAGACTCCCCTGAGGGCTGCAGCCGCTGAGGTGCTGACAGGCTTTGTAGCCGAGGTGCTGCTGGAGGCCACCGACTGATTGGAGGAAAGACTGCACCCCTCAACAGTTGTAGGTCTGCTCGAGGGGAAAAAATACTCGGCACCATACCATACGCTGAAGCCACAGGCGATGATGAGTACCACCCAAACCATGCCCCCCAGCAAGGCGGGAAAAAGCCGCGAGGACTCAGCCGAACGGGATGCGATGGATGTTGGATACTGTGGTGACAGCGGCGGTGTGCTGAGTGCTTGAGTTCCAGTCTCCAAAGCGGGCAACGCCGCAGGCTCCATGGCTGGAGCTTGGACGGCCATGGGCGGCATGCTCGCGTCTGGAGCTGGAGGCATCTGCTCTTCCACCGAAGGTGCCACTAGGCGGTTGGGGTGCAGGTGCTCGGGGCGCTCCAGCAGAAAAGCATGGGCTGCGCGGACCTCACCCGCATAAGCATAGGCACGAGCGGCGAGGTCTGCATCCGCAGGCGAGCGGCGCACGAGATCCTCCAGCCGGTGCATTACAGCACGTGCAGCCGTGTCCACGCCTTCAGGAGTGATGGGGGCGGCAAGCTCAAGAATGCGCAAGGCGTCAAAGAAAGTCATTTCCGGTGCAAGGAGGGGGGCATCAGGGGCAGGAAGAGGCTCGTGCTGGAGCCTGGAAAAGATCAGTGTGGTTTCGAGATGGTTGTCACATGTTCTAATTAAGAAGGTGTTTGAGTATATTGTGAATATTATTGAAGTTAGAGTGAGTTTCCACCAGAAGCAGCTTGGAATTCCCTGAATTACTGGGAGCGGAGCTAGCAAATCAGGTTTCTACTCACGCGCGGAAATCCCACCAAAATCCCTCTTCGAACCCGCTCCCACGGTCCCGATGACCCCATGTGCCTAGATGGCAGAACATCGCTTGTCCCAGTGACGAATAGCCTCAAAGCCTCTCATTGACGCAACCCGGGGTTGTCTTGTAGTCTCCTGGTGAATCAGACCTACCCATCATGCGCTCCTCGAATCCCACACTTAGTGATCATGTCTTTGAGAAATCACGCTCCGGGAATCCGGCAGATGGAGTGATGACGCTCAACGGCACTGTGCTCAAAACCGCCATTCTCACGCTGCTGCTGGTCACTTCGGCCAGCTGGAGCTGGAAGATCCTCATGGGGGGTAGTGCTCCTGCCTGGTTTGGCTCCGCACTCACCTACGGCTGGATCGTTCCTCTGGTGCTTGCATTGATCATTTCCTTCAAACCCACGACGGCGCCGGCACTCGCACCTGTGTATGCGCTGAGCAACGGCGTCATCGTTGGCATAATCTCCGCACTGTATGAGAAGGCCTTTGGTGGAATCGTCCTCACGGCTGTCATGCTGACCTGTGGCATCCTGTTTGCCCTGCTCGCCGCTTACTCGACTGGGATGATCAAGCCGACGGAGAATTTCAAGCTGGGTGTTTTTGCCGCCACAGGTGGCATCGCGATCTTTTATCTGGCCACCTGGGTGCTCGGCATGTTTGGCATCCAGATTCCCGGCCTGTTTGGCAACGGCTGGGTGGGAATCGCCTTCTCTGCCTTCGTGGTCATTCTCGCCGCGCTCAATCTGGTGCTGGACTTCGATTTCATTGAAAACGGCTGTGCCGCGGGTGCGCCGAAGCACATGGAATGGTATGCCGCGTTTGGCCTGCTCGTCACCCTCATCTGGCTCTATCTTGAAATTCTGCGCCTGCTGAGCAAACTGCGCAGCCGCGATTGAACATCCTTCATAATGGTGAACTCCAACCTGCTTCCTGCCATGAAAACATCCCTCTTCTTCAGCCTCCTGCTGGCCAGCGCTACACTGAGCCAAGCAAATCCCGAAATCGCCACGATCATCGATCAGGAATACGGGGCTTCGACTTCCGAAGGCGTGGTGCTGCTGCAATCACCTGCCAGTGCCGCTGATCCGACGCAGTGGTCCGTCTATGCGCGTGATCCATTCCGTCAGGGCGAACTCGTGCGTGCCATTCTCACCGCTGAAAAAAGCGGCTGGGCGCCCAAGGCTGCTGGTGGCGGCACCAAGCTGCTCACGCGTGTGCCGCCGCAGGTCATCGCGTTCAACCGAATCAAGTATCGTTCGTCTGACGCACTCAAAATCGCGCAGCAGAATGCGATGCTGGCCAAGACGAACTTCGTCACCGCTGCATACCAGCTGGCCGCCGATGCCACCACTGGAGCACCTCAATGGGGGCTCGCGCTCAATGGCACGGATGGCAATGAAGTGGGCTTCATCGTCATCTCCGCCGAGACTGGCGCGGTCATTCATCAGCAGTGGGACAACGGTCTGGCCAGCAATGTGCCCGGCGCGCCTGTTTCCTCACCTGAACCTGGTGGCAAAGGCGAGCGAGCCGCAGACAATGTGAGACGTGCCGCGCGAAACGCCTGGGAATGGACTGGCGACACGGGGCTCGAAGTCGGGCACTTCTTCAAGCGGCTGTTCAAGAGCGGGAACTGATGCTGATAGTGACTGCGAGCACTGCTACTCGCAGTTCAAATGCCACCATGATTCGTGCGGGCAAGAGTGCCCGCAGCAATCCATGCCTCAATTCACTGCTCCTCCGTCCGATCTGCATCGCAGTCCTTTAGGGTTCCAGTTTTGACATCAGTCACCTGGATTCCTTTGTGGGGTGTCGTGGAATCGAATGAAGCCCGATGGTTCGTGAAGGTGCTTGTCTGGGCGTCACGATTGTGATGAAACTGTGCATATTCAACGGTGAAGAGCGAACCGTGCCATGAGGGTCTGCCTTCAGAAATGTCACAGTCAATATCACTCCAGCAAGATTCAAACTGCACCGACTGCGCTGCGACAAGGGTTGAACCACGCACCCGCAGCCAGACGAGATAGGACTCCACACCTCCACCACATCGTCCGTTTGGATGGTTCGGACGAGACAGGTAGGAGTATGCAATCAACAGATAGCGGCTGTCTCCACGAAGTAGACTGGCATGAACGATTCCATCCTTGATCTCGCCCGCTTCAACGCCTTCGGCACAAACATAGGTTCGGTTGATCAGATCAGAATGAACAGCGTAAACTGTCTGCTTTTTGGCGACGACTTTAGAATCGGCGGCTTGTATGCCTGCCACTACCATGAGCAATAAAACGATGAGGCCGAGCTTGTTCATGACACGACATTAAAGCTCCACTGCCTGATTCATCACGGCGATTTTCACGCTGCTTTCTCCGTGCTTTGCATCCAGGGCGGCTTTGAGGGCGCTGGAGCGGTCGGGTTCGCCGTGGACGAGGAAGACGTTTTTCTTTGGACCCTGGACACGATTGAACCAGCCGAGCAGTTCGTCGTGGTCGGCGTGACCTGAGAAGGAGTCGAGGATTTCAATGCCGGCATGGACTTCAAATTCGTCGCCGAGGATGTTCACGTGCTGGTGGCCTTCACGCAGCTTCCAGCCGAGGGTGTTTTGTGCGCAGTAGCCGACGAAGAGGATGATGTTGTGATCGTTGCCGACGTTGTTGCGGAGATGGTGCAGAATGCGACCTGACTCGGCCATGCCGGAGGCGGAGATGATGATCGCCGCGCCTTTGAGCTTGTTGAGGTTTTTCGACTCATTGACGTCACGCACGAGCTGCAGCCCCTCAAAGCCGAAAGGATCATTGCGCATGAAGGCCGCCTCATGAACCGTGGGTTTGAGTTCATCGACATGGAGGCGGAAGATCTCGGTGGCCTTCACTGCCAGCGGGCTGTCCACAAAGGTGGGGATGAGAGGGAAGCAGCCTTCGTGGCGCAGTTGATCCAGCGTGAAGAGGAGCTGCTGCGTGCGCTCGACCGCGAAGGCGGGGATGATGAGCTTGCCCTTTTGCTGCAGAATGCGGCGGATGATGCGGCAGATGTGCTCGTTGGAATCCGTGGCCAGCTCGTGGTGCCGTCCACCATAGGTGCTCTCCATGATGATGTGGTCCACCTTCTCGCAGGCCTCGGGATCTGCCAGCAGGTCGTTGTTGGGACGTCCGATGTCGCCGGAGAACAGCAGGCGGGACTTTTTGCCGGTCTGGCGGTCGTCGATGTCGAGGATGACCTGAGCGGAACCGAGGACGTGGCCGGCGTCGATGAAGGTCATGGTGACACCGTCGGCGATGATCATGGGGCGGTGATAGCCCACGGACACAAACTGGCGCATGCACTTCTCCGCATCGATCAGGGTGTAGCTGGCTTCCAGCAGCGGGAGGTTGTCCTCCTTGCGGTGACGGTTGAGCCAGTTGATGTCGCTCTCATGAATGTGCGCCGCGTCCGGCAGCATGATGCTGCACAGATCGCGCGTGGCGGGCGTGGCGAAGATGTTGCCGCTGAAGCCGCGTTTGCACAGGTGTGGCAGATTGCCGCTGTGGTCGATGTGCGCATGTGAGAGCACGACCACATCAATCTGCTGCGGGTCAAAGGGGAAGTCGCGATTGCGCTCAAAGGCTTCACTGCGCCTGCCTTGGTAGAGGCCACAGTCCAGCAGGATGCGCTGGCCGGTGACGGTGATGAGATGCTTGGATCCGGTGGTGGTGCCCGCGGCACCGCAGAAGGTCAGTTTCATGGTTGGAGAAAAGGTGGCCAGTTGCGCCGCAACTGACTGTCTGTCTGGACCGGTTGCGGCGCAACCGGGCAACTTTACTTCATCCTATACGCCTCCACTTCCGTGGTGAAGGCAAATGTGTTCGGATACTCGGCAGAGAGCTTTTCGTGATGATCAAGGTAGGTCAGGCGGATGTAGCGAGCTTCCGCATCAGGGAAATTCAGGTCGGCGCGTTCTGCCTTGCCGAGCGGAAACTCATGCTTGCCGACTTCTCGGAAGGTCTTGCCATCTGTGCTGACGGAGACAGCGATGGTCTTGGTCGAGCCGACCGTGGGAACATCGACGCGCACGAGATTGAGCGGTTGGGCTTTTTTGAGATCAATCGTGACGTGCTTAGGAAACGTGTCGGTGTTGCTGGTGGCGTAGCAGTTTGGCGGAAACTCTGCATAGGAGCCGTCGGTGAGGCCGGTGTCCCAGCCGAAGCTGTTCTTGTCGCTGCTTTCCCAGGTGCAGCCACGGGCGAGGTTGTCTCCCATATCAGGATCCACCGGCCAGTGCGTGTGGAAGGAGGTGGCTGGCAAGCCGTCCTTGTTCATGAGATTGGCGATGGCGAGCTTGCTCCAGGCAAAGCGTGCACGGCGTGGCTCTGGCACAGCGGCGGCGCTGATGAGGACGCTGCTGCCTTCGATCTTGGCTTCGGCGGGATGGAAGATGCCGTCCTTGCCGGCGATTTCGAAATGCGTGAGGGGCTTGCCATCGCGAGAAGCGAGCCCGCTGGCTGCGTGGTCAAACTTCACGCGGATGGAACTGCCTTCGGTGGCGTGGCTGGCATAGAGCGGGCCGTTGGGGTCGATCTCACTGTGGCCGTAGTTTTTTGCCAGCGCCCAGAGAGACAGGCGGCGGGCCACTTCCTTTTTATGTGAGGGGTGGATGTCTGACACCTCGCCGATGTCCGAGATGGTGGTCATGCCGGTATTCGGGATGTTCAGGCACTCGCGCTGTGCCTGCCAGAACTGCGGCAGGATTTCCACGTCCTCCGCGCCATATTGCCATGGGGCGATCTGCACAAAGTAGAAGGGCAGATTTGGCTGCTGAAAGACGCTGCGCCAGGAGGCGAGCAGGGCCTTCGTCTTCTCGGTGTAGGCAAAGCCTTCCGCGTGGTTTGACTCTCCCTGATACCAGATGGCACCACGAAAGGCGTAGGGCACCAGCGGATGAATCATGGCATTGTAAAGCGAGGTCGGTGTGACTTGGTTCAGCGGCAGCACTGCTGGCTGCGCGGGCATGGCAGGTACGGCCAGCTTCTGGCCCAGGGCCGCACGTGCGGCCTGCGTCCAGCTTTCGATGGAGGCCAGGTACTTCTCATTCACCGCACGGTAGGAATCGCTGCCGGGAAGCTTGGAGCGGACGTCAGCGGTGAAATCCTTCAAGGCGGGCACGGCTTCAAAGCCTTCCAGGCTTGTCCAAGGTTCGATCCGTGTGCCGCCCCAGGCGCTGAGAATGATGCCGACGGGGACTTTCAGCTCCTCCTGCAGCCGCAGACCGAAGTAATAACCGATGGCGGAGAACGAGGCGGCGCTTTCTGGTGAACTGCGAGCCCAGGCAGTCTTCACGTCATCCTGCGGACTCAGAGCCACGGTCTTCGGTACTTCGATAAGGCGCAGATTGGGGTGAGTGGCTTTGGGAATGTCTGCGGCGCTGTCCGGCTTCATCTGCATCTCCCACTCCATGTTGGACTGGCCGGAGGCCAGCCACACCTCACCGACGAGCACATCCTGAATGGTCACGTTTCCTGCTTTGAGCACCTGTGGTTCGGCATTGGCGGCAAGCGGGTCCAGTTTCACCATCCACTTGCCGGCTGCATCGGCCTTCGTTGTTTTTTTCTGCCCGGCAAACTCGACTGTGACGTCCTCGCCCGGGGATGCCTGGCCCCAAACAGGCACCGGCAGGTCGCGCTGCAGCACCATGTGATCGGTGAAGATGGACGGCATTTGCACTGCCGCATGCGTGGTGGTCAAAACAGCAAGACAGGCGCAGAGAAGCAGTGGTTTCATGGTTGTTCGCGGATTCTGGCAGGCTTGGCAAATTGCGCCAGCAAAACGGTGCGATGAATTGCGTACTCATTTCCTGCTTGGCATTCACCACGCAGTCCTTCATCGTCCCAATTTCCAATCATGCGCCTCCTCCTCACCCTCGCTTTTCTCGTTCAATCCGCCACCGCCGCCGAATGGACCATCTCCACCTTTGCCGGGAATGGCACCCAAGGTGGCAGCGGTGATGGAGGTCCTGCCACTGCGGCGCAGATCGACAACCCCTTCGGGGTCACACGCGGGCCGGATGGTGCGATCTGGTTCTGCGAATACACCGGCCAGCGCATCCGCCGAGTGGCTGCGGACGGCACCATCAGCACCATCGCAGGCACTGGGAAAAAAGGTTACAGCGGCGATGGCGGTCCCGCCTTGCAGGCCACCTTCAATCTGCCGCATGAGCTGCGCTTTGATGCGAAGGGGGATCTGTATGTCGTCGATATGACGAACCACGTCGTGCGCAAGATCGACATGAAAACGAAGATCATCACCACCTTCGCAGGCACCGGCGTGGCAGGCTACAGCGGCGATGGCGGCCCGGCGGCCAAGGCGCAGTTCAAACAACCCCACAGCATTCAGTTTGGCCCCGATGGCAGTCTTTATGTGTGTGACATCGGCAACAATGTCATTCGCAAGGTCGACATGAAGACCGGTGAGATCAGCACCTTTGCCGGCACGGGGAAACCGGGTGCGACACCTGATGGTGCGCCGATCGCAGGCACGCCGCTCAAAGGGCCGCGATCACTGGACTTCGACAAGGCGGGCAATCTCTGGCTCGTCACCCGTGAGGGGAACCAAGTCTTCAAGTTTGACCTCAAGGCAGGCAAAATTCATCACGTGGCGGGCACAGGGGCCAAAGGCTTCACTGGCAACGGTGGCCCTGCCAAACTGGCGACGCTAAGCGGGCCGAAAGGAGTTGCGATAGACGCGGCAGGCAATGCCTGGCTGGCCGACACGGAGAGCCACAGCGTGCGCATGATCGATGCGAAAACCGGCAACCTCGAACTCATCGCTGGCACCGGTGAAAAAGGCGACGGCCCGGACGGCAATCCGCTTCAGTGCAAAATGGCACGCCTGCATGGCATCTTCTGCGATGCAGACGGCACAGTGTATATCGGCGACAGCGAAACGCACCGGGTGCGTCTGCTGAAGCAGAAGTAGACTGGTTCTCAAAAACCTTGTCACATTGCACGGACGGCGCAGCGGCCCCATCGGCTGCGTCCTGCGCTTTGCCTGTTATTCCCAAATAGCAGGCAGCGCACTCTCCTTGCCACTGGGGCCGCTGCGCTCGCCGGATCAATAGGACAATCTTTTCGAGAGCCAGTCTATTGAACCTTGTTCAATGGACTGACAAGAAGAGCGCTCCTGGTGGAAGTGGACTCGGTGCCTGAATGCGGCAAACTTGCTGCGGGGCTTATTGCAGACGCTGCTGGCTGGGTGAAAGTGTGGCGGAGTGCTGGGTTTGCTGATACCAGTTCCAAAGTTGTTCATCGGTCGGCGGGAAGGGCCCGGTCTTCCAAGGCCCAGCCGCCGTCGATTGTGAACAACTTTGCCGCTGCG
>JAPLUN010000311.1 GCA_026397715.1 Verrucomicrobiota bacterium | reverse complement strand
CCAACGCGAATGACCGCGAATATCCATGAATTATTGGGACTGGTGCTGGGCGGAGGCTGATGTGCGATCCTTCACGAGCGTGGGAGGCTGGGAAGGATGCTTTGAAGAACCAGACCTATTCGGCGTTCTGGACCTGCTCGCGGATTTTTTCGAGCTCGGTCTTGGCGGTGACGACGTGGTGGGCGATCTCGGCGTTGTTGCACTTGGAGCCCATGGTGTTGAACTCGCGGAAGAACTCCTGAAGGAGGAAATCGAGGCTGCGTCCGGCTGGGGTGTCGCTGGCCAGGTAGGAGCGGAACTGCTGAACGTGGCTGGCGGCACGGGTGAGCTCTTCGGAGATGTCTGTGCGATCCGCGAAGAGGGCGATTTCTTTGACGAGGCGCTCGTCATCCAGCGGGAGGGGCAGGCCGGCGTCCTCAAGACGCTGGCGGAGGACTTTGCGCTGGTGCTCGGGTACGGTGGCGGCTTTGGCGCGAATGGAGTCGAGCAGGGATTCGATGAGGGCCAGGCGTGCTTCGATGTCGCTGCGGAGGCTGGCGCCTTCGGTGCTGCGCATGGTGTTCAATTGCTTCAGGGCGGCAGCCAAGGCTTCCTGCACGGAGGGCCAGGCGTCTTCGGTGGCGATTTCTATCTGCGCCTGGGTGATCACGCCGGGCAGGCGGGTGATGTCGGTCAGGGTGATGTTCGGAGGGACGTCCAGTTTCAACGCCAGGGCGTGCATGGCGTGGTAATAATGAGCCGCGAGCTCCTGATCGACACGGACGGCCTCGGTCCCTGCGGAGCCTGTTTCCCGGCGAACGGCGACGTTGACCCGGCCACGGGAGACGGCTGCGGAGACTTCGGTGCGGACGGCGTTTTCCAGCTCGGAGAGTTCACGGGGGAGATTGACGGCGACTTCGAGCTGCTTGCGGTTCACGGAGCTGCATTCCACGCTCCACGTCACTCCTGAGCGCTGTGCTTCGCCCCGGCCAAATCCTGTCATGCTTTTCATAGCCATCAGATGGAACGATATTTGACATTGGTAAAGCTTTGGATGAGGCGGCTGCACATTCGCCGCGATTCCAATTTGCATCGCCCCGGGTACTCCCTAGTCTCGCCCTCCCATATGGCAAAAGCGGCTCTCGGCAAAGGACTCGGCGCACTCATTTCGGCATCCTCTTCGGTGTCGGGAGTGTCGCGTCTGCCTGCGCTCGCACAGCCAGCTCCTGGAGACGTGGTGAATCGCGTGACGCTGGACCAGATCGTCCCCAGCCCGCTGCAGCCGCGCAAAGAATTCCAGCCGGAGATGCTGACGGAGCTGATGGAGTCCATCCGCGAGCACGGCATCATCCAGCCGCTGATCGTGCGCCGGGTGAACGGCAAGCTGGAACTGATCGCCGGTGAGCGACGCTTCCGTGCCTCACGTGAGCTGGGTCTCAAGGAAGTTCCCGTCATTGTCCGTGAAGCCAGCGACAAGGATGTGCTGGAGATGGCGCTGATCGAAAACCTGCAGCGCGAAGGGTTGAACCCGATCGAGGAGGCGCAGGCCTACTCGCGCCTGGCGAAGGATTTCCAGATGCGCCAGGAGGACATCGCGCAGCGCGTGGGCAAGAACCGTGCGACGGTGGCCAACACGATGCGACTGCTGGAACTGCCGGAGAGCATCCGCGACATGCTGATCGCGACGAAGATTTCCACCGGGCATGCGAAGGTGCTGCTGATGCTGAAGCAGCATGACGCGCAGGAGCGTCTGGCGCAGCAGATCATCGCAAAGAGCCTGACGGTTCGCGCCACGGAAAAAGCGATTGATGCGATTCTGCATCCGCCGCCGCCGCCCCAGCCGAAGCCCACGGAGACGGATCTGATCCGTGCGATTGAGGCTGTGGAGCAGAAGCTGATTCAGCATCTGACGACCAATGTCAGCATTCATCACGCCGAGAAGAAGGGCCGCATCGAGATCGACTACTACGGCGTGGAAGATTTGAACCGCATCCTGAGTGTGATCGGAGTCAAAGAAGAGGCCTTTGCGGAGGAATAACGCGCGCTGAGCGCCAATGACGAAATCCGTATGACGAATGACGAAACAAGCATGCGTTTGAAGCCGATGGTGTTTGTCATGCGGCATGTGTCTTTTCTTGTGCTGGCCTTTATGTGCGTGGGCTGTCAGGCGGAGTCCAAGACTGACTCTGCTGACGTGCGCGAGTTTCTCACGCATTACTTTTCCACCTGGTCTGCCAAGGACATGGACGGCTATGGGGGCTGCTTTCACGAGCAGGCGCGCATTGTCTTTGTGCATCAGGGCGTGCCGCAGAGCCAGGGGCTGACGGACTTTCTGCACGGCCAGAAGCTCAGCCACGCCACCACCACGGTGCCGATGACCGAGGTGCCGACGGACATGAAAATCTTCAGCGATGAGCGCACCGCCCAGGCCAGTGTGCGGTGGAAGCTCACGAAGGGAGCCGACATCACGCTCGGCACCGATTGTTTCACTCTCATCAAGACCTCCACCGGGTGGAAGATCATGAGCCTTGTCTTTTACAACGACTGACCGCGAAAAACGCATGTCCCACACACCTTCCAAATCTTCCGCCCCTTCGGCAGAAAATGCAGCCGCGACACGCAATACGCGCTTCTTTCTGGGGATTTCCTGCTTCCTGGCCGGAGCAGCGATGATGGTCATTGAAATCTGCGCGTATCGCCTGTTGGCGCCGTTCTTTGGCAACAGCGTGTATACCTGGACGGCTTTGATCGGGGTGATTTTGATCGCGTTCAGTGCGGGGGGGTATCTCGGGGGGCATCTGGCCGACCGCAAGATGGCGCTGGATCTTCTCGGCTGGCTGCTGGCGGGATCTGCGGTACTGACTTTTTTCATCCCGGCGCTGCACACGGTCTTTGCGGTGGGGATGAGCGCGCAGGGGCTCATTGCGGGGCCTGTGATGATTTCGCTGCTGCTGTTTGCGATTCCTGGGATTTTGCTGGGGGCTGTGTCACCGGCTGCAGTGCGCTTTTACAGTCTGACGCTGAAGGACACGCACGTGGGGGCGGCAGCGGGCACGATCAGCATGCTGGGATCGCTGGGCAGTTTTGTGGGCACCTTTCTCTCCGGCTTTTTCCTGCTCTCCACCTTCGGGGTGCGGAGCATCTTTTTCGGCACGGCGACGTTGCTGATGCTGCTGGCCATTGCGGCATTCGTGCTGGCCAAAAACACCCTGAAGCAGCAAGCCCCGGTGATTTTGAGCGGCCTGTTTGCCTTTGGCATGAGCTGGATGACGGCGCCGAAACCCAAGCCGGGCGTGATCTATGAGCACGAGTCGTTTTATCATCACATCGAAGTCAGTGAGCGAAGCGAGGGCAATGTTAAGCGGCGGATTCTTCAGCTGGATTCGACGATGGAAGGCGGCATGGACGCGAACACCGGCGATCTGATTCTGCCGTATCAGCAATACTGGAAGCTGGCGATGCTGCGCGAGCCGGCAAAGGTGAGCAGCGCGTTGTTCATCGGAGCGGGGGCTTTTGGCATGCCGGAGAATGTGTCGCGTGAATTTCCTGAGGCTGCTGTCGATGTGGTGGAGATTGACCCTCAGGTGATCGAAGTCGGGCGCAAATTTTTCAAGCTGGACGAGCATCCCCATGTGAAGGCGCATGCGGGTGATGCGCGCCGGTACCTGCTGCACAATGGTGGCAAGAAGTGGGACCTGATTTTTGGGGATGCGTACAACGGCATCCGGCAGATCCCGCCGCATCTGGCGACGCAGGAGTTTTATCAGCAGATCGCGGATCATCTGGAACCGAAGGGGGTCTTTATTATGAACCTGATCGCGGCCATCTCTGGACCTAAGGCGGAGCTGACGTCTGGGATGATCGCCACGGTGCGGAAAGCCTTTCCTTATGTAGAAGTTTTTGCCGTGGGTTACCGCCGGGATGAGACGCAGAATGTGATCCTGATGGCGTCACGCGAAGATTTGAAGCCGCTGATTGTGGATCGCTATGTGAAGCAGGGCTCCTGGCAGGAGTTGTTGATTCGCACGCATGTGCCTGCGGGCACGGTGCCGCGGTCCACGTATGTTTTTACTGATGATCACAATCCGGTGGATGCGATCATTGCGCGGGGTTTGCTGGAGTAGGCTGGATGTCTCGCCAGCGGGCTCTGAGCTGAGGACGGGCACTGGTGTGTTTTCCGCACGCTGATGGACGGGCGGGCTGTCGCCACACCCATCCTACGGACGGAGTGCTCATGTTGATGGAAGCGATGACTACCTTTCCAGGGGTTTGGCGGCGGGGGCGAGAGAGGGGGCGACGAAGGCGTCGAAGACGAGGACGCCTTTGAGGGAATCGACGGCGCGTTCGAGCTGTTTGTCGCCGAGGTTGGCGAGTTCCAAGGCTGCTGCTTCACCGGTGCCATGGGAGGCGCGCCATTTGGAGATGCGCATTTCTTCTTCCGAGGTGAGGGCGGAGACGATGTTGGGTTCGACGCCGGCCTCGTGGATGGTGCGGTGGCTTGGCGTGTAATACTTGGCGGTGGTGAGGCGCATGGCGGCGCCGTTTTTCATGGGGAGAATGGTCTGCACGCTGCCTTTGCCGAAGCTCGTGGTGCCGACGATGATGGCGCGCTTCAAATCCTGCAGAGCCCCTGCGGTGATTTCAGAGGCGCTGGCGCTGCACTGATTGATCAGCACGGCGATGGGATACTTGCGCGGCTCCTTGCCATTGCGTGATGGGGTGCGGAAGGGGGGCGGGTTTTGCGAGGCGACGCGGCCCTCAGTGGTGACCACCACGGTGCCTTCGGGCAGGAACTCACCGCAAACGGCGACGGCGCTGTCCACGAGGCCGCCGGGGTTGTTGCGCAGATCGAGAACGAAGGCCTTCATGCCCTGCTTTTCGAGTTCATCGAGCGCCTTGCTGAGCTCGCGCGCCGTGGGCTGATTGTACTGTGAGATGCGTGCGTAGCCGATTTTATAAGCGCCTGCCATCTTTGACGAGAGCAGCATGGGATCATGCAAGGAGGTCTCGGTGAGTGTTTCGTGCTTCACTTTGAATTCCAAGAACTGCTTGGTGCCGGGGCGGCGGACGGTGAGGCTGACTTCATCGCCGGCCTTGCCTTTGAGAAGCTGCATGGCCTCGGCGATGCCAACTGAGTCGGTCAGCACTTCGTTGATGCGCACGAGTTGATCGCCTGAAAGGACGCCTGCTGCGGAGGCGGGGCCGTCTTCGCGGACGGTGATGATGGTGAGGATGTTCTGGCGAAGGGCGATGGTGATGCCGATGCCTTCGGAGGTATCGCTCTGCTCACGCTGCATGTCTTCGAAGAGGGACTTGCCCATGTACTCGCAATGAGGGTCCAGCTTGTGAAGCATGCCTTCCAGCGCGCCCTCCACGAGCTCGGCGTAGGTGATCTTGGAGTCATCCACGTAGTTTTGCCGCACCATTTCCATGGCGCGCGTGAGCATTTCCATCTGCGCGTAGGCGTCCTCCGGCGGTGGCTTCACGGGTGGGGAAGCGGGTGCTTTGGGATCTGTTTTCGGCTCTGTTTTCGGCTCTGCTTTGGGCGCAGGCTTTGTCTCTGCCGGTTTTGCCACGGGTGTGGGCGCCAGAGAGGGCGCTGGTGCAGCCGCGGGCGGGGCTGGGGACGGAGGGGCCGCGTGAAGACTCACGCTGACGGCCAGAAGGGAAAGGAGTGCGGGGACGCAACGCATGGCGGCACAGTGAACGAATTCGCCGTGTGCGACAGGGGAAAATTCATCTGGCTGGCGCTGGGCTGCGGACGGTTGATCAACGCTGATTCAGTTCCACACTGGGCGTCTGCATGAATCCGGTTTCCCGACAGTCCTCAGAGCCAAGCTCCTCCGGTTCTTTCGTGGGCGCGTTGACCGGCGACGGCACACCGCTGATTTTGTTGACGGCGCTGGCCCTGGCGGCCTCGGGCGGCTTTGCCTTATTCCTTTCTGTCACAGGCGCGTTTCTGCCGCACGACATTGCCTTTCTACGCATGCAGCCGGCGGATCTCTGCCGCATCAATGAGTGTCGAATCGTGCATTTCATGATTCACGACCGCTTCTCCTTTGGCGGCGTGCTGATCGCGATCGCGGTGCTGTACGCATGGCTGGCTTTGTTTCCTTTGCGACAAGGGGAGGCCTGGGCCTGGCGGCTGCTGGCGCTCAGTGGCGTGATCGGTTTCGGCAGCTTCCTGGCTTACATCGGCTACGGCTATCTGGACAGCTGGCATGGCACGGCCACGCTGCTGCTGTTGCCGACCTTTGTCGTGGGGATGGTTCTGACGCGGAGGAAGGTGACGTTCTGGCCTGCATGGGGCAGCATGCTGAACTCCACCTGGCGGACGACGACATGGAAGACTTCCGAGGGCATCTCCCGGCTGTGCCTGCTGGGGACTGGTATGGGGATGATCGGAGCGGGCATGGTCATTTCCCTGGTGGGAATGACGTGTGTGTTTGTACCCGAGGACATTCGGTTCATCGGGCTTACGGCTGCTCAGCTTGATGCGATCAATCCACGTCTCATCCCCTTGATCGCGCATGACCGGGCGGGATTCGGCGGAGGACTGCTGACAACAGGATTGCTGGTGCTGGGTATTTTATGGCAGGCCAAGCCAGTTTGTTCGATGTGGGAGGCTTTGCTGGTGGCAGGGCTTGCAGGGTTCGGCTGTGCCATCGGAGTCCATTACCCCATAGGATATGTGGACTGGTACCACCTGGCTCCGGGGGGGCGGGGCTGGTGCTTTTCGTGACCGGCATGTGGCTGTCGCGGTCTGTTTTTATGCGTGGGGAAAGATAGGTGGCTCGAACACACGGGCGCAGGCACGGAGGCTGGTCAGCGGGGCTTTACTACTCCAGCGTGATTCCGGACCAGTAGGCGAACTCCATGCTCCAGCCGTTGGCGTGGGCTTCGAGGCGGAGGGTGACTTCCTGGCCGGCGAATTTGGAGAGATCGATCTCCAGGGTTTTCC
>JAPLUN010000382.1 GCA_026397715.1 Verrucomicrobiota bacterium | reverse complement strand
TTTGAATGCGGGAGACAAGGCTGCGGGAGGTTTCGATGAGCGTGCGGGCTTTGTCTTCAAGCGGTCGCGTTGTGGCGGCATCCAGCCGTAGGCTGAGACCCGTGAGCTCCTGCTCCAGCGTGTCATGAAACTCTCGCGCGATGCGCTGGCGTTCATCCAGCGTGGCCTGCTGCACGATGCGATTGCTCAGGACTCCGATCTGCCGCCGTTGTGCGGCGATCCAAATGAAGGCCAGTAACACGAGGCCCGCGAGAATGCTGCTGGCAATGACAAGGCGGCCCGCTGTCCAAAACGGGGCTGAATGGACCACTTGAATGTCATCTGCCGAACGCAGCAGGAGTGATGCGCGCTCGGCCTGAGAGCGAAACCCTTTGTCCGTCGATGACTCGACGAGGCAGATGCCGGTAAGTTCAACGGACGTGCCGATTTCTAGCTCGGGTGCGTTTGATTGCAGCAGAAAGGCGCGCAGGGGCGTGCCGTTGGAGGTGAGGCGGAGCTCGAAGCCGTCTGCACTGCGAAAGAAATCATTGAGCACTGCTGGTGTGGCCAGGTGAACGAGATCAGCGTCATGCGAGCCATCTTGGAATTCTTTGAGCGAAACAACCGCCGGTGCAGGTGAAGCATCCGGCTCCGTGGCAAGCACGAGTGCATCTGCCAGCGAGGCGCTGAACCCGGCCATGATGGGAAAGCCAATGATCTCAGCACGATGCCCGGGCGTCAGATTGACTGCGGACATAAGTCGAATCGCGATGGAGGGCGATTGCGGCGGCTTGGGTTGCGCATCCTTTGGTGTTTCTCGGGGAGGTGGCGGAGGAGTGGCATCGCGCAAAAAAACACGGCCATCGGAAAAGGCAGCCAGCACGGTGCCACGAATGCGGGCGCGATGGTGGGGCTCGTCGGCAGCACCGAACTGCAGCAAGGTGACCACGGAGGTGATGGGCAACGCGTCGAGAGGCAGCGCGGCTTTGGTGATCACCACATCATTCCAATCCGTGACGCGGATGTAGGGAAAAACGAGCTGGCGGCGGTCATTGATGCCGCCTGCCGCGAGGGCGGTGATGCGGAGGCGGGCGTCGATGAGTGAAGGAGCGGTTTCCATCGGCGCATCCACGCGCACCTCCAGTACCCGGCTGCCGATGGCAAGGCGCAGCAGTGAGCGTTTTTCATCCAGTGGCGTCAAAGTGCGGCCAAGCCCTTCAACGATCACACGCTGGTAATGGAAACGGCCTGTGGCCAGATCATCATAGCTGGCGGGGGCCGCAGAGGGCGGTGCCCCATGACCGAGGATTTGCAACTCAGCCACATCGACCCCGGGAAAATAAAGGCCGGCGGTGGTGGTGCCCTGAATGCGCACATGGTCACCCACGCGCAGATCATTGCGCGTGGGTTTGAAGTGCAGATGCGTGCCTGCGGTGTCGTCTTGTACAAAAGCGGTGCCGCCGCTTTCCACGAAACCGATCGTGGCAGTGAGATCGACCGGCAGCTTTTCCAAGCTGAGCTCATACGGCAGCATGCGGATGTCGATGGCGCGGGAGAGAGGCGCGCCTGCGGCGAATGAAGAATGCAGCATGACGAATGCAGACAGCAGCATGACGCGCCAAATGAGAGATGCGGGGCCGCGAGGTCCGTCATTCGTCATTTTGCATTCGTCATTCCTCATTTCAGTCATCTGTGGGATCCACTCCCCGCTGCAGTTTGCGCACGAGATCCTTCACGACATGGGCTCTGCGCATGTCCTTGAACTGCACTTCGATGCCGGCATTGGCTGCGGTGGAGAAGTCGATGGTGCCGAGACCGAGCAAGCCTTTGAGGCCGGATTCATAGACGTCGATGCTGCGGATGTCGCAGATGCGGGCCTCTTTGGAACTACGGCCAATGATGCCCCAAATCAGCTCCACACGTTCGCGCGTGACGATGTAGTCGTGCGAGTAACGCGCGATGCCGACGGCAATGAGCGTGGATGAGGCACACAGCAGGGCGATGATGCCGTACTCGAGCTGGATCACGCACAACAGTCCGCCGGCAACGGTGAGCAGCAGGCAGAGGATCAGCGCCTTGGTGTAGCCCAGCCAGGATGGATGCGCATGATGCAGAATGATTTCACCGCTGGGGGAGTAGTCGAAATCGTCATCCTTATCTTCCTCTGATGCTGCTTCGTCGGCTTCCTCCTCCACTTCTTCTTCAGCCTCTGCTTCCGGTTCTTCGGGAAGTTCAGTGTCAGGACTGATCTCACGATACATGGGGCGGGCGATCCGCGCCTGGCCGCTGCTGGCACTGGGGCGGCGCATGCCACTGACCAGCTCCCCGACGGTGTGCATATGGCCGGTGGCCTCATCCATGCACATTTCTCCGCGGGCTAGGGAGCCACGGGCCACCAGCGTGTAGAGATCCTCCTTGGACAGCGGGTCGCTGAAAGCCGGGTGCTGCGGGAGTGTGTAGCGGGCGGACATTGGGAAAGCCTGTTCGCCGCCACAAAAGCACAGGCGGACTGCCCGTGTCACGTCCAATCACTCGGCATCCGGTACCGGGGGAAGCAAATCTTCGCGTTTCATCAGATCGGCCACCTTGAGCAGCAGCAGCTCACCTTTGGGAGTCTGGGTGATTTCGCCGAGAAAGGGCGTGAGGCGGTCCATCTCCGCGACTGCGGAATGCACGAGGCTGGCAATGATGCGCGCATCGTGTCGGTTCGGCGGGAAGACATTGGTGACGCGGAACATCACCTGGCCGCTTTCCCATTCGAGCTCGAAGTTGCCCAGGTTCAGGTCCTTGTTCGTGCGCATCAGCAGCTCGCACACCGGCAGGCGGTGGGAGTTTGGCACCTGGAGAGTGGAGTTGGAGACGACGGTGATGATGTGCGTCTCGCCAAAAACCTGCACATGCAGAGGAATTTTGGTGTGATGCGCTTCAAAGTCAGCCTCGATGACGGAATGCTCGGGCACTTCTCGGTAGAGCCAGCCCATTTCCTTGAAGGTGTTCAGGGCGGTGGCGTAAAGTGCGGACATGAGTCGGGATAAAAATCTGAGATTTTAAATCTTAGATGGTCGGGGCGGCCAGATTCGAACTGACGACTTCTTGCTCCCAAAGCAAGCGCTCTACCAGGCTGAGCTACGCCCCGAAGGTTGATTCCCTTATTCGAAAACGAACGAGGGGTCGCGATAGTGCCGCAGGATGGAACAGACGCAAGAGGAATGTCGAATGAATCATCTTTCGGAGGCCTTTAGCGACATGGTTCCGCTGAAATTGCCTCTAAGTTCGCGCTCCCACCATTCCCCGGAGACGTTCCGCACCTCCGGGCTGGTGAAATGGTAGCGGTAAAGTTTGGCGCGGATGTGGGTGATTTTTTCGATGGGGAAGGGTGGCGGCTCCAGCAGGTCCCACACCGGCTGCTTGTGCTGGAGCAGGGCCGTGCAGAACTGGCCAAACCAGTGCATGGGGGAGTTTGGGTTCGCATCGCGCTGCGGGTTGTAGCCGGGATAGAGCGCGGCGAACCACATCTGCCAGTCCAGCCGCGGCTGATGCGGGGCGATGAAAGGCGGGCTGCGCTTGGTGTCACCGGGCTTGTACTTGAACTCCAGCGGCAGGAAGAGCGCGCCGTCGTCGCTGACTTCGAGGATGATCTCGGGCCGCTCCTCGGTCATGTCTTGAAAGAGGCCGTAGGCATTGAAGGAGCGCGTGTGAGCGATGAGGGCGTCGAGTTTTTCGTGGAGCACGGCTGGGAGCGCTTGCTTGAAGTGGGGGATGCGTCCGGCGAGGAAGGAATCGGCGGCGAGCAGGGTGACAAGCATCACCGGTAAAACCGCAGCCAGCGCTGGCCATTGCGTCCAGCGGGCAAAGGACGGGCGCGGGGCTTCGGAATCGATGCGTAGCCAGTTACGCAGGCGCTTGGGAAACCAGCGGTCATCCAAGAGCGTGATGGCGAGTGCGGCGGTCAGAAGGTCGAAGAAATTGTAGTTCCCCGTAGCGGAAATCATGGCCATCAGGATGAGAAAACCCAGCGCCGCCGTCAGACGCCCCCAGCGGCCAAGGAAAATCGCAAAGGGCAGACCCAGCTCGATGCCATACATGATCCAGCAACTTGCCACATGAATCCAGCGTGGGGCATGGTGCGCGAACCACGACAATCCATTCGGCAGCGGCTGCGTTTCGTAGTGGTAGAGCAGCGCCGTCATGTCCTGCCAAGGCAGATCACCACCGCCGATTTTCACAAAGCCGGAGAGAAACATCAGGCGGAAGAGCAGCCAGTGCAGGAGAAAGATGGAGCCGCGTGGTGGTTCCGTCGGTCCGCGCCATGACCACAAGCGCCATGGCGCGAGGAATAGCGCGAGAAAGCCAGTCTCCAGCAGCAGTGCATCCCATTGGTAGCCCATGAAGATGCCGCCCGTGGTGGCGAAGGAGAGGTAGCCAAACCAGAGCAGCGCTAGCAGCGGCCCCTCCGCCACTCCGGCCATCACGAGCACGGCCAGGACGCTACAGGCGATTAGGCAGCCATGCGCAAAGGCATCGCTGTAGTGCCAGTGAAACACGCTGGGCAACTGCCAGAACAGCGTCTGCTGCTCGCGCTCTTCAAAAGCGTGGAGGTTTTCGAGCAAGGTCTTCGCTGGCAGGATGCCGTTTTCACCAACCAGACCGTCATATTGTACGCCCCATGAAATGAAGGCGATGAGGTAGATGGCTGCGAGTAGGCGTGGAAAGAGCCAGCGCACGACGGTGTAGCGTCCGCGATGGGATTCGAGCCAGCAAATTGCATTCATCCGAGACGCTAGGCAATGGCCCTCTTGGCTTGTTTCAATCGATTCACAAAGTCTGACACAGAATCTGCCAGAACTTCTGTGTCGCCGTCATCGTGATATGTCACATAGACCGCGTCAGATTCCGTGGGTCCAGGTTTTAGGTAAATGGGATCCCCGAAGTCAGTGGTAGCAAAGACCACAACCGGCGGTTCAGTGTCTTCAGCGCCTTCGTAGAGGCTGCTTTCATTCAAAGGCTCAAAGGTGTTGATTGAGCATTCGTTGGAGTATTCCAAGAGCGTGGACGTGATAAGTTCTTCATCCGCATACATAGCTCGCAGCTCTGCTGGGGCCTGGCGTTGAAGGTAATGTTCATAGAAACTCCAGTCGGGTTGCAGGAGGCTTGCATTCAAAGCCTGGCGTTGAGCGGCATGCTCCGCGGCAGATTGTTCCTGAGATGCTTCGGGTCGAAGTGAAAACCTTCCGGTCAAGGTGTACCAAAGGCAGGGAAGTCCGATGAACAGAAAGGCGGGCAAGCCCTCGTAGGGCGATTGTTTGTTCACTCGACGGGCGGCGGTGGAGGATTGCTTGGAGACGTAGAAGCCTGAGATCATGAAGGCGAGGCAGGCTGAAAAGACAGCGGCGGTGACCAGGCGGAAGCACCAGCGACCGAACGCCGCGGGCAGCCATAATCCTGCGAGTAGCGCCACCAGCACGACCTCCAGCCCGATCAAAATCAAAACGCCGGAGATTTCCGCTTTCTGACCCGCAAGGGGCATTAACAAAGCTGTCAGTATAAGGAAGGGCGTCAGGGTCCAGCGTATAAACCGTGATCCTCCAAAAAGTGTGTTGCCGAACGTGCTCATTTCATGTGCGATACTTTATCGCAATAAATTTACGCGCAGAGATGGCGGATCGCCAATCTGGGATTCACATCCAGCACCTGCTTCAAATCTGCATCACTCATCCCCAGCTCTGCGAACGCATTCGCTTTGATCCTTGGCACCGTGACGGTGCTACCGACAAAATGTGTGCCATCCGGCGAGCGGGCGACGAGGTCTTCGCCGATGAGGATGTCCCATCCGGCGAGGGTGTAGCGGCCGGGGCCAAGGCGGGCGGCGGAGATGGCGTCGGTGACAAAAATGGTGCGTTCCAGGCCGATGCCGGAGAGCCAGTTTTTCAGCACAAAGAATGGCACATGCACACCATCCGGAATGAAGCACAGCCAGAGGCGGTCATGCAGGCTGAGCGCGCGCTGGATGATGTTGTCATGGCGGTGCATCTGGATGGGGCAGCCGTTGCCGAGGTGGGTGAACATCGTTAGACCGGCATCGCAGGCGGCGTTGAGTTGGTCGAGCGAGGGATCGCAATGTCCGGCAGAAATAGTAACGCCTTGGGAGGCCAGGAAGGCGGTGGTCTTGCTGCCTTCGTCGTGCTCCGGGGCGAGGGTCACGAGTTTGGCCAGTCCCCCGGCAGCGTCCAGGAGGCGCTTGGCGTCGTCCACATTGGCAGGCTTCACGGCCTGCGGCGGGTGGGCTCCGACGTAGCCTTTGATGGGATTGATGAACGGCCCCTCGATATGGATGCCGGTGATGATGCGGCGAGCGAGTTCGTCCTTTTCGCGCAATTCGACCAGTTTGCCGATGCGGCGCTCCAAGGTGGGGATTTCATCCGTGATGAAGGTGGCCAGGATGGCATCGCACCCGTCCTCCGCCAGGGCCTCACAGGAGTGGTGGAGGGATTCGGCGGTGAGATTGTCGCCGTTGAAGTCGGTGCCAGCGTAGCCATTGACCTGAAGATCGAAAGGATTCATGCAGGTATTGGAGCGGGTTCGGGAAGGGGAATCAAGGCTGGGAGGTGATGGGTTTTGGTATGAATGTCACGTCGGGAAGTCAAAGGGGGGAATGCCGCCCCGGCGGAAGGGGCTTTTTGGTCATTTTACCGAGCCTTTCCCCTCTTTTGAATGCCCTGGAATCTTCCTCACTTGACCTCCGTCCCTCCATCCAGTTTATTTCCAGTGTTTACAAGCTATCAGTCTCGGCATAAAACATGCTAGGTATTTCACGTCTCTCCCGAACTGGCGTGTGGTGCCAGTCTTTACCAATTCTCTCTTTCTGATTTTCGGCACATGATAGATCTTATCTCCAAAGGCGGACCGCTCGTATGGCTCCTGATAGGGTGCCTGTGCTTCGCCGGAGCTATTTTCATCGAGCGTCTGGCCTACTTTCACCGGGCGAGCATGAACGTCGGTGAGTTCCTGGCCGGACTGGCCAGCCTGATCCGTCGCAAAAACTTTGCTGAAGCCCTGCAGGAATGCGTGGCGACACGGGTTCCTGCCGGGCGTGTGATTCATGCAGCGCTGCTGCGGCATCATGCACCGCGTGAGCAGCTTAAAGAAATCGTGCAGGAGGCGGGTCAGCTTGAGGTCCCACGGCTGGAGCGCTTCCTCGGCATCTTGAACGCCATCGCGCATGCGGCACCGCTGATCGGCCTGCTGGGCACCGTGATCGGCCTGCTGGACAGCTTTACCAGTCTCTCCTCCGCCAATGGTGTCGCGACACAGGCGGACGTGGCTCGCGGTGTGTATCAGAGCCTCATCACCTCGGCGCTCGGTCTGGTGGTGGCGATCCCTGCCTATCTCTCCTTTGCCTTTCTCAGCGCCCGCGCCCGCTCCCTGATGCATGATCTGGAGCGCGCCGGCATCGAAATCGTAAATCTCATCGAAGACGCCAACAGCACAGACAACATCGTGGAATTCCGCCCGGCGGAAGCCGCGCCGCCGATGACGAAAGCGCGAGGCCGCGGGATGAAAGGATAAGCGCCCTCAGCGCATTTTCGGCTGGCCCAACCACTTCGCGCCTCCGATACTGCGCCTACCGCCGTATCAACCATGAAGCTCGAGAGTTATCTGCCCAAGCAAAGCCCCTGGCTGTACACGGTCCCGTTGCTAAACACGATCCTGCTGCTGCTGGTGTATTTCCTCCTCACCAGCAACTTTGTGGTGCAGTCCGGTATCAAGGTGGAGCAGCCCCAGTCGAACTCGCGGCTGACGGGGTTTGATCGCGCCCACATCATCACCGTTCCTGCCGGAATGGAGAATGCACTGTATTTTGACGGGGTGCGCATTACAACGGGGGAGCTGCGGGAAAAGCTCAAGGCGAACCGCGAAGGCGAACGCCGCGCCATCATTCACGCCGCCAAACAGGCACAGCACGGCCGTGTGATCGAGATCGGCAACATCGCCCTCGAGCTCGGTTACGAAGTCGCGTATTCCACCGTTCCACCCAAGGCGTAAAACGCCGCAGATCACGATGTCCATGAAATCGCATCCGAACACCCCCGGGCTGATCTTCGCCTGGGGCGTGCGCGATCACTCGATGTGGCGTCTGGTCGGGGCGCTGGTGGTGCTGATGGCCGCGATGTCCGGTTTCTTCTTCATCTTCCGCATTGTGCATCCAGTATCGCAGCGGTTGCCGGTCACGCCGCAGCACGTGATCTCGCTGGATCCCAACAATCCCGCGGAGCTGGCTCTCATTCATCGCGCGCAGGACCGCAGCTTTGCGCTGTTGAGCGACTCCGACTCTGTGGCACCGGTTGAAAGTCCGCTGCTGGCCTTCACCCCCTCCATTGCCGGGCATGAGATCAAGCTGCGTGAACTCGAGCCCTCGACTGCCGCCATCCATCAGCCGCGTCTGTTCACCGCTGCTGCGGATGTACTGCCGCCGGTGCCACGCCGTGCCGTCGATTCTGTAGCAGTGCCTTCTGCCGCTAAGTTGCATGCCATCATGAGTTCTTCCCTGGCAAAGCGCGGCCCGGCCAATGTGGAACTCAGCGGCATCAAGCTCACCCAGCCCACGCGGGTTCAGTTTCGTGTCGCCGTTGGCAGTGCCGGACAGATTGTCACTGCGCTGCCGCTGAGCAGTGTCGATGACGTTGAAATCATGCAGCAGCTGCAATCGGCGATTCGCACGCTTCGCTTCACCCCTTCTGAGGTCAAGCGTGTCGAGTGGGGCGAAATCTCCTTCCGCTGGGAGGTGGCTGCCACGCCATGATTCCCATTCCCCTCGGTGGTTTGATCATTCTGTTCATGGCGGTCGGAGTCACGACGGTCTGCGTGCTGTGGTTTCACAGCTTCTGGCGCGATCGCAAACGCGAAGTTTATCGGCGGCGCATCGCAATCCAGTGTCGCATTTGTGGCACCGCCTATGCATGCGAGGCCAAACGCAAGATCGACGTCACCATCTGCCCCGTCTGCCACACGCCGAACGAGCGGAACAAGCTGCAGCAGATCTAGACCAGTTCTCGAAAATATTGTCCTATTGATCCGGCGAGCGCAGCGGCCCTAGTGGCAAGGAGAGTGTGCCGCCTGCTATTTGGAAATAACAGGCAAGCGCACGACGCAGCCAATGGGGCCGCTCCGCCGTCCGGGCAATGTGACAAGATTTTTGAGAGTTGGTCTAAGCATCAATTTGTCCGCGCAGGCGAATGGAGGCTTGCTTTCCAGCAGGCATATCGGCGACATTTGATGGCATAATCCCTCCACTCGTGTCCTCACGCACATCCCATTCCCCCACCGACGCCATGCTGCCCGCCGCCACTGCTCTGCAAGCGTCCCAACAAATCGAAACCATCATCGCGAGTGTGTCACAGATCATTCTTGGCAAAGAGAATGTCGTGCGCCTTGCGGTGACCTGCCTGCTGGCACGTGGCCACCTGCTGTTTGAAGATCAGCCCGGCGTCGGCAAAACGATGCTCTCTCAGGCTCTCGCGCAGGCACTGGGGCTGGGGTTCCGCCGCGTGCAGTTCACCAGTGACCTTCTGCCTGCAGACATCCTTGGTGCCTCAGTGTATGACCGTGACACGGCGGCGTTTCATTTCCATCGCGGTCCAGTTTTCACGCAGGTGCTGCTGGCGGATGAAATCAACCGCGCCACACCCAAGACTCAGTCGGCTTTGCTGGAAGCCATGGAGGAAGGCAAGATCACCGCTGATGGCTCCACACATCCGTTGCCGGAACCGTTCTTTGTCATCGCCACGCAGAATCCCTCTTCGCAAATCGGCACATTCATGCTGCCGGAATCGCAGATGGACCGCTTTCTTATGCGTCTCGCGCTCGGAGTTCCTGACCGCACCGCTGAACGTGCACTTCTGGAAGGACAGGAGCGCCGTGAGATGCTGCGTGCGATGCAGCCGGCGATGACCTTCCTCGAATTGCAGCAGTTGCAAACCTGGACGCGTGCGGTGTACGCCTCGCCTGCATTGCTCGATTACCTGCAGGACCTGCTGGCCGCCAGCCGTGTGCAGGGGCACGGGCTCTCTCCGCGTGCCGGGCTTTCAGTGCTTGCCGCCGCTCGTGCCTGGGCCTTGCTGAGCGGGCGTGCGATGGTGCTGCCGGAAGACATTCAGGCCGTCGCCGTCGTCGTCATGGGACATCGCCTCGAGCATGCCGCCGATGGCATGACCGGGGTGGAACTCGCGCGGCAGTTGATCGCTGAAACCCCGGTGCCTTGATGCCATGAAAGTGCGCGTGCGCTGGAACCGACACACGCTGGCGCTGCTCGCCATCGTTGCGGGCATGTGGTATGCGGCAGAGGCGCAGTCCAATGGAGCGGCACATTTGATCGCGTTGCTCACTGCAACGATGGGCCTGCTGTCATGGCTGCATGCACGGGCGAATTTGCGTGGGATGAGGGTCCGGCTGATCGGTGCCAGGCCTGCGGCACAGGATGCTGAAAAGTGCATACCTGTGGAGTTGCGTGCCACAGGCGCGGTCTCACCATGCGGACTGGAAGTGTACGTCGTCGGCGCCGCCACACCCGTGTTTGTCGAGCGTGTTCCGGCAGGTGGCGCGGTTGTTGTCGATCTGCCTCCGCCCCTGCACCATGCCAGCGGCGCATTGCAGCTGGTGGTGCGCAGTGTTTACCCTTTGGGCCTTTTTTCGGCGGAGTGCCTGGTTGAGACAAAATGGGTGCGCCGCGTGCATCCCGAGGCTGCCGGTGATCTGCCGCTGCCTGCGCCAGAATCCTCACGGCAGGGAGATGCCATCGCTGTATCCTCATCCCGTGGGAATACGAGCGGAGGTGATGATTTTGCTGGTCTGCGTGAGTGGCGTGCGGGGGATTCACCTCGCCACATCGACTGGCGTTCAGCGGCGCGCGGCGGCCCTCTGATGGTCAAATCATGGAGCAGTGGCGTTCAAGGTGTCGTGGTGCTCGACTGGAACTCACTGCAAATCGATGAACCTGCTCGTGCGGCGCAAATCGCACGCTGGATGGAAACCTGTGAAGTCGAAGGAAAGCCCTACGAACTCCGCATGCCCGGGCTCATCATTCGCGCAGGCCATGGCCCCGCCCATTTGCGGCGCTGCCTTGATGCACTCTCCCTGCAGTCAGGCACGGACGCCGGATCTGCCCTGTCGGATGAATTGCAGTCAGGCAAGGTGGACAACGTGCTGAGTCTTGAGCAGTCCACCTTTCTGCCCAAACGACCGCTGCTGTTTCTGAGTCTTGCGCTGTTTCTCGCCATCCTGCCGCTGCGCGGTTACATCGCCACGCCGGGTTTGGTGGTGTGTGCGTTGTGCCTCATCTGGCGTGGGGTGCTGCGCATGGCGGTGCCGCATTTGCTTGTACGCATTGGTGTCATCATCGCGGGTGCCACTGCGGTGTATTTTAGTTATGGCGAACTGGGCGGCATGGAGCCCGGCATCGCGCTGCTGCTGGTGCTCGCCGGGGCCAAGATGCTGGAAAGCCGCACCCCGCGTGAGTTTCAGGTGCTGGCGCTCATTGGGTGGTTTCTCGCCTTCTGCGCAGTGCTGCTGGAAAACCACCTCGCCCGGTCTGTGTGGACTGTGGTGGTCGTCCTGTTCATCACCGCGTGCATGGTACGCTTTCGGCGCAGCATTCCGGGGGCGCGTGAACCGCTGCGCGTGACCGGCATGCTGTTTGCGCAGGCGCTGCCATTGGCCTTGCTGCTGTTCTTTGTGTTTCCGCGCGGGCTGCTGGATCTGGGGTCTGCGCTAGGGCGCAGCCGTTTTGGTGAAACCGGCCTCGATAATGTGCTCGATCCCGGCAACATCGCCCGGGTGGCCCAGAGTTCGGACGTGGCCTTTCGCGTGCGGTTTCCTGATGGCACACTGCCTTCAAACGAAACCCGCTACTGGCGCTGTCTCACGCTTTGGGACTGTGAAGGCATGCGCTGGACGCGTGGTGACCGTCTCAGCTTTGCACCCCAGCTGCCACGTCCGAAAAGCGGCATGGATCTGCGGCAGATCATCGACCTGGAGGCGCACGGCAAACGCTGGCTGCCCGCGCTGGATCTGCCCATCATGGCCAAGCTGCGTGGTGAGCGGCTGTCTCCCGAATTCGATCAATCGCTCAGCTCTCCTTTCATGGTGCAGAGTTCAGAGCGTTTCGAAGTTGTCTCGCGCTTCGAACTGCCGCCATTTCGTGAGCTGCCGGAGGATCACCGCGAAGCCGCGCTGCAACTGCCGCCAAACATCTCGCCCAAACTCAGGCAGCTCACCGACTACTGGGAATCGGTGACGCAAACGGATGAGCAGCTTGTGCAGATCGCGCTCAACTACGTCAGGACCCAGGGTTTCAGTTACACGCTGGAGCCGGGTGAGTACAAAGGGCCGCAGGCTTTGGAAGACTTCTTTCTGAAACGCCGCGTCGGATTCTGCGAGCACTTCAGCGCCAGCTTTGCCACACTCATGCGCATGGCGGGAGTGCCGTCGCGCATCGTCGTCGGCTACCTCGGTGGCGAATACTCTGATCACAACGGCGGCTACCTCATCGTGAAACAAAGTGATGTGCATGCGTGGACGGAGGTGTGGCTGGAGAAATACGGCTGGTATCGCGTCGATCCCACTGGCGCACTCGCCCCTGACCGCGTGAACATCGATCTGCGTGCCTTCCTGGCCGGCGGTGCCGAGGAGGCGGAACGCCAGCGACGCTCACTCTGGGGGCGTTCCTTCCAGCGCCTGCGGCTGTGGTGGGACAGCGTCAACTACGACTGGCAAAACCAGGTCATCGACTACAATCAGGAGTCCCAGCGCGGACTGCTGGAAAGTGTCGGCCTGCGCCAGAGCAAGCTGGTCCTGCTCATCCCCAGTGCTGCCTTCGTGGTGGTGGGTGTCCTGCTTGTCGCCTTATGGCTGCGGCGTCCCGCCCGTCATGCCGACCCATGGATGCGGCTGTGGCAGCGTGCCTGCAGCCGTGTGGGCAAAGCCGGTGTGAAGACCTGGATGCCCAATGAAGGTCCGCTGACCTTTGCCCGGCGCGTCTCAGAAGCACGTCCCGATCTCTCAGCTCAGTTTGATCCCTTGGTCGCCATGTATGTGTCCGGTCGCTACGGTTCCTCGCATGAGGTCCTGGATCAATTCAAAGCAGCCGTGCTGCGGTTCAAGCCCAAACGCCTGACCCGCAGTTGAAGTGATTGAAAGCAGGCAGCCTGCACAGCTCCATTCCTAGAGGGCTGGCAGCCTTCTTCTCCGCAGACCCAAGCCCAGCAAGCCGCCGAGCAGCAGCAGGGTGCGGCTTGGCTCTGGCACGATGGCGATGACTCCGGTGCTGCCGAACTGGCTCACATCCCAGTACCAGCTGCTGTTGTAAATCGTGAGATCTGGCAGGTCGAGCGCAAAGCCCGCGTTGTCAGCAGTGCCACCCACGCGCATACCAGTGCCTGAATCATAGTAGGCCAGCGCAATGTTTGAGCCGGGCCAGTCCACCAGATCAAACACGGATTGATAGCCGCCCGTAAAATTCGATCCCAGAGTCACACTGATGGTGGAGGCCGCATCGAGGGACAGGGTGCCATTCACGATGATGCGGTCGTTGCCGCCATCCGTGGCGGTGCCGCTGACACTTGTCAGGCGGTTCGTGATGGAGTCAAAGGTGGCATTCAGGCCGGTGTCGCCGCTCTTCAATTGCAGTGCCAGCGTGGCTGAGGCTCCGACGGTGAGATTGCCTCCGATCAGAACGGTGCCGATTTCCGTGCTCAGCCCGGTGGTGCCAGCGGCGATGCTGGCGGCATTGCCACCCGGTGCCAGCGTCGCATTCGCAGCGAGATTGACGGAGCCGGCAATTTTCCCCGTGCCGCCGAGCGTCGCGTTCGCATTGACCTGCACCGTATTGGTGCCAGTGGCGGAATCAGCGCCGGCATACGCATTGTTCACCAGCAGGCTTCCGGCGCTGACCGTGGTCTGGCCGGTGTAGGTGCTGGCACCTTTCAGCACGGTTGTGCCGGTGCCAGTTTGATTCACCACTCCTGAGCCACTCACATTGTTGGCCACCGTCAGGAGATCACTGCGGTTGAAGGCCAGCGTGGCGTTGTTGATGACATTCCCGGAGCCCAGTGTTCCAGAGGTGCCGCCATTGCCCACCTGCAAGGTGCCTGCGCTGATGGTGGTGGCTCCGGTGTAGGTGTTGGTACCGAGGAGCGTGAGGGTGCCGCTCGTGGTCTTGGACACGCCGCCGCCGCCGTTGATCTCGCCTACGTCTTTGAGCGTGCCGGAGGCGAGCTGAAGGGTGTTGATGGTGTTGGTGGCGTCTCCAATGCTGTGGCCGGTCATGTCGAGCGTGCCGCCGGTGAGATTGATGATGCTGACGGTGTTGGCGGTGGTGGCTCCAGTGCCGCCGCCTTCGGTGATGTTGACGTTGGAGATGAGGGTGCCGCCGCTGATGGTGAGCGTGGAGGTAATCGAGCCCAGGCTGTTGGTATTGGCGTAGGTGGCCATGACGAAACTGCCACCGCTGTTAACCGTAAAGGTGCCGTTGCTGATGTTCAGCGCGCCGGTGGCCGCGCCAGTCGCGTTGCCGCTCATGGTGCCGAGTTCGACGGTGTTCGCTGTGAAGGTGCCGCCGTCAAAGTTCACCGTGCCGGAGACTCCTCCCCCGCCGCTGCTGCTGCGTTTGCCGATAATGAGCGCACCGGCGGTGATGGTGGCGGTGTGTCCGCGTAGATCGAGCGTGCCTGTGGGGAATGCGCCGGTGACTGTGGCGAGGGAGCTGCCCACGGTTATGTTGGTGGTCGCGCCGGTCTTGCCGCCGATGACGACGGTGCCTGCGCTGCCTGCGGTCTGGGAGACGAACTGGAGGACGCCCACGCCTTTGGAAACACCTATGTTGAGGGTGTTGGTGGAGATGATGTTGGTGCCTGCGCCGAGGTATAGGCCGACAGTGACGAGGGCATTGGTGCCTGCATTGAAGTCAGTGCTATTGGCGATCTGCACTGTGTTGGCAGTGATGCTGTTGCTCGTGTCCGAGAGATAGAGTGAGGCAGCGTTGTTGATGCCATAGGCCACGCGGAACTCGTTCACGTTTGCAGTGAAGGAGGCCAGCGTTTTGAAATCGGCGAGGGTGGTGTTGGCGTTGTTCTGATTGTCAAACGGGGTGGCAGCGCCGGGGATGGCATCGGCGGCGGTCTGGGAGGTGACGGTCTGCAGCCCGGCTTCGAAGTTGGCCGTGGTGCTGTTGACGACGAGGGAACCAGCGCCTGAGATGGCGGCTTTGGTGTAGGCCTTAATAGTGCCAGCAATGCCAATGCTCATGCCGCCATTGACGGTGAGGGTCTGCCCGGCGCCGATGGTGACGGTGCTGCTGAGATTGGCGTTGTTTGATGCGATCTGCAGGCTGGCGATGCGCTGGCTGGCGCTGCTGAGATCGAGGGTGCCGGTGAATGCTCCCGAACCGACAACGACTGCGGTTCCGGTGGGCAGGGTGTCGGTGGCGCCGATCTTAAGTGTGCCGGAGGTGATGAGGGTCGTGCCGTTGTAGGTGTTCGAGCCGGTGGCTGCGGTGAAAACGAGGGTGCCGTCTCCGGTTTTGTTGATGCCACCAGTGCCGATGACGGGGGCTGCCAGTGTGGCGGTGACTCCGGTGTCCACGCGGAATTCAGTCGCTGCATTGGTGATCTGAATCTGACCGCCCGAGTTTGCCAGTGTGTAGTTCCGGGCAAACTGGAGGCCGTTCACGGCCACGGTGTCCTGCACCTGCACGGTGCCGCCCGTGGCACCGGCGAATACGGCGATCTTTTCCACGGAGGCAGACCAGCTTGTGTTGTTGCTGCCATCTACCAGCGTCCAGTTGGTGCCGGCAATGGTCCAGGTGCCATTGCCACCGTCCACCACGTTGTCTGCCACGGTGTCGGTGCCGTCCCAGTACTGAGCGCTGATGGCAGTGGCGACGAGGTTGACCGCTTTGTTCACGGTATCGACGACGATGCTAGTGTTGTATCCGGCGAGCATCTGGGCCACGAGGCCGTTGTTGGTGAGGTCGCCGGTGTAGCCGATGAGCTTGTAGGTGCCTGCGGTGAAGCCCGCGCCGGTGGTGACGCGCACAACGCCATCGAGGGTGATGAGGGTGCCATTGG
>JAPLUN010000664.1 GCA_026397715.1 Verrucomicrobiota bacterium | reverse complement strand
GTTCGTCTTCAACTCGTTGGACTCCACCCATGGGAAGAAATGGAAGTGGCCTTTGCCACGGGTGAACTGCTCCTGATGCATGATCTGCGTGTCCACACCGCCTTCTTTCACCGGCCACTGCTTGCCGTTGATGCCCAGGTTTTCCCAGGTGGCGCCTTTGAAGAATGGCACAATCTGCGCGATCTCCGCCAGCACACCATCCGGCGTGTAGTCAGCCTGAGGGAAGCCGAAGCGCTGCAGGATTTCGCACATGATCTGGCCGTCAGGCTTGGTGCCCGCGAGCGGCTTCACAGCAGCATTCACCCGTTGCATGCGGCGTTCGGCATTGGTAAAGGTGCCGCTCTTTTCCAAGAAGGAGGACGCAGGCAAAATGACATCTGCATACTTCGCCGTTTCGGTCATGAAAATTTCCTGCACCACCAGGAATTCGAGGCTCTCCATCGCATGGCGCACATGATGCGCATCCGGATCGGTCTGCACCACATCCTCGCCCATGAGCCAAAGCGCCTTCAGCTTGCCTTCGACGGCAGCGTCAAACATCTGCGGAATTTTCCAGCCGGGCTCGCTCGGGCTCGGCACTCCGTAGAAGTCAGCATAACGCTTCTGCACTTCCACGTCGGCCATTTCGAAATAACCCGCGCCTTGATGCGGCTGGCAGCCCATGTCCGCAGCACCCTGCACGTTGTTCTGGCCGCGCAGCGGATTCACACCCACACCGGGACGACCAATATTACCGGTCATCATCGCGAGGTTCGAAATGAGCATGACGGTCTTTGCTCCCTGTTCATGCTCGGTGACACCGAGTCCATGGAAGCTCATCGCAGCTTCAGCGGAGGCGTATTCAATGGCGGCGGCGCGCACGAGTTCCAAACTCACGCCGGTGATTTTTTCCAGCGCCGGGAGGTCCAGCGCACGCAGCCCGTTTTCAAACTCATCCCAGTTTTCACAGCGCTTCTTCACGAACTCGGTCTTCACCAGACCGGCATCGAGAATGCAGCGGGCAAACATGTTCAGCAGCGCCACATTGGTTCCAGGACGCAGTTGCAGGTGATGCTTCGCATACGGCACCAGTTCGATCTTGCGCGGATCGATCACGATCAGCGGCGTGCCCTTCATGATGTGCTGCTTCAAGCGCGCACCCGTCACAGGGTGTCCTTCCGTCGGATTCGCACCGATGACCATCACGCAGCGCGTGTGCTCGATGTCCTCATACGAGTTCGTGGCCGCCCCCGTGCCAAAGCTCTTCTGCATGCCCCACGCGGTCGGCGAATGGCAGACGCGGGCGCAGCAGTCGATGTTGTTCGTGCCCATGACTCCACGGATGAACTTCTGCATCAGGTAGTTCTCCTCATTCGTGCAGCGTGCGGAAGAAATCCCCGCCACCGCCTGCCCGCCGTGATCGTTCTTGATGCGCGTCAGATGGGCAAAGATGTGATCGTAAGCTTCCTCCCAGGTCGACTCCTTGAACTGACCGTCCGGCTGCTTGATCAGCGGCGTGCGCAGGCGGTCCTTGTGATTGTAGAATTTGAAGGCAAAGCGGCCCTTCAGGCAGGTGTGCGCATGGTTCACCTCAGCATCCACCGGAGCCTGAATGCTCAGCACCTGATCACCCTTCGTCGCCACATTGAGATTGCATCCCACACCACAATAGGTGCAGATAGTGCGCGTCTTCTTCGTCGCCTCGATGGACTTGGAGAAAAACACATCGCTGATCGCCGAAGTCGGACAAGCCTGGGAGCACGCCCCGCACGAAACGCACTCGGAGTCCGCGAACGATTCATCCAGCCCCTTGATAATCTTCGCATTGAAGCCACGGCCATGCATGGAAAGCACATGCTGCCCCTGGATTTCATCACACGCCCGCACGCAGCGCGAGCAGTTGATGCACTTGGAAAGCTCGGACGTCATGTAGGCGTGCGAATGATCCTTCTTGCGGTCCAAATGGTTCGCCCCCGCCGGATAGCGCACCCCACGGATGCCAACCTTTGCCGCCACGGTTTGCAGTTCGCAGTTCCCGCTCACCTCGCAGGTCAGACAGTCCAGCGGATGGTCCGTCAACACCAGCTCAACGATGTTCTTGCGCAGCTTCCGCACTTTGGGCGATTCGGTGAAGACATGCATGCCTGCCGTCAAAGGCGTGTGGCATGAGGCCACCACGCGGCGCGGCCCATCAGCCTGCAGCGCGACTTCCACCGAACACACGCGGCACGCGCCATAAGGCTCCAGCTGCGGCGCATCACAGAGCGTCGGCACATGCCCGCGCCCGCGATGGCGGTCGATGAAGTTTAAGAGCGTGTCGCCTTCATTGAACTGACAGGCATCGCCATCAATGAAAGCGGTGAGGGTGGAAAGATCCTTGACCATAAAAGAGGTGGTTTGGGATGAAGACTAGGCTTTGAAATATTGATTAAGTTCGGCACCAAAATGCTCCAGCGCATTCTTGATGGGCAGCGGAACACCGCCACCCAGAGCACACAAAGAAGTCTGCTCCATCGTATCGAGCAAATCGGTGATCAGCTCGCGGTCGATCTTGTAGCTGCTGTCGCCACGCGCTTTGGCGATGAGTTCCTTGCCACGCGTGCTGCCCAGGCGGCAGGGGAAGCATTTGCCGCAGCTCTCGTCAGCGGTGAACTGGAAGAGATGCTGGATGTATTCGATCATCGGCATCGAATCCGGAATGCTGACGACGCCGGCATGGCCTTTCATAAACCCCTCATACTTGAATGACTCGAAATCGATCGTGAGTTTGCCGACGTGACTCATCGGCACGATGCCGCCGAGCGGGCCACCAATTTGAAGAGCCTTGATCTTCGTTTTAAAGCCGCCGGCCAGGTCGATCACCGTCTGCAACGGCGTGCCCATCGCCACCTCGTAGATCCCGGGTCTCACGAAATGGGAATCAAGCGAAAGCAGCTTCGGACCGGTGGACTTCGGTGTGCCGATTTGCGCGTAACCTTTTCCGCCCAGTGTGAGGATCGCGTGGATGTTCGCCAGGGTCTCCACGTTGTTGACGATAGTCGGCTTGCGGAAAAGCCCTTCGATGGTGGGAAATGGCGGACGCGTTCGCACTTCCGGGCGCTGGCCTTCGAGGCTGGCAAGCAGCGCGGTTTCCTCACCGCAGATGTAGGCTCCCGCACCTTTAATGGACTTCAGCATGAAGTTGAAGCCGCTGCCCAAAATGTCCTTCCCCAGCAAGCCCGCAGCACGCAGATCTTCGATGGCCTCGTTGATGATCGTGACCGAATCTGGATACTCAGCGCGAATGTAAAGGATGCCGTTCTCCGCACCCGCAAACCAACCCGCCACCATCATGCCCAGCAGCACGCTGTGCGGCTGCTTCTCCATGAGGTATTTATCGATGTAGGCCCCCGGATCTCCTTCGTCCGCATTGCAGACGATGTATTTGTCCTTGCCCTCAGCAGCGCGGCAGGAGGACCATTTGAAATGCAGCGGGAAACCCGCACCGCCTCGGCCACGCAATCCGCTCTCCTTCAGTTCCGCGCCCAGCGCGTCACGATCACCGCCCGCGATGAGCGTTTTGAACGGCGCATAGTACGCGTCAATGCCGGGAAACTCAGCTGTGAGTTGCGCAGGTTGAAGATGCGACACCACCGCATACCGGTCTTCCGCGTCCCCCTTCCCTGTCTTCACGAGTTCGGCCAGCGCCTCATCACTCTGCCCAGAGTAATTCTTGCCCTGATACTGCAAAGCCCCGCCCTCATGGCAGCGGCCCAGGCAGCAGATGTGGCCGATTTCCTCTTTTTTGAAATGCGTCTCCAGCGTGTGGTGCAGCTTGTCCTGCGTCCCGGCACAAAGACAGGCGCTGCCGTTGCAGACAAACACCTTCTTGCCCTCATTCTCCTTTTTCAGAAAGTCATAGAACGACACAGCACCGAGCGTGATGGCATCCCCAAACAGGTGATCCTGCCCCATCTGGTGCACCACATCATTCTTCTCAGCCGTTCCCGCTTTGTCGGCGGCATCGACCATGCGTTCAAAGACGTTTTTTTCGACACCTTTGCGGAAAGAGAGGGCACTGAGATTTTTGGACATGCGTTGGTTGGGGAAGATTAACGATCAAAACCTGCGAATGCATGCTCAAAAATTGAGATTAAACCGCTTCCACGATGATCTTTTCGCCCCTGATTTCCCGCACTCGCACGGGGGTACCGCTTTGTACATAGCCCCCTTCCACCATCGCCTCGATCAGCCGTCCGCCGATATCGATGGTTCCATAAGGGCGCAGAGCGCTCCGGGCCGTGCCGCCGTCTCCCACTTGAGCCCGGATGGCATCCCTCATCGCCGGGGCATCATTCAAGGTCCCACCGGCTGAAGTTTGCAGGATCAGCGAACGGAAGGGGCGCAGGTCCGGCAGCCAGAGGCACACCAGCGTGATGATCACCGCCGCCCCCGTCACTCCGAGCGCAAAATTGCGGAAACCGGTGGCATACGCAGCAAGGTTAAAGCTGTCCGCGCTGGCACCGCTCGGCGGCAGCACCTCCCAGCCGGACATCGCATACACCAGCGCCACCATCACACAGATAAAGCCCGCGATCCCCGGCAGAATCGTCCCGGGTGCCGCCAGCAGCTCCACACCGATCAAAACGATGCCCGCCACAAAAATAGCCGCCACGACCATCGTTTCCTGCCCGGCCAGACTCCCGGCCACGTAGTGCCCAAAGAAAAACAGCGCAAAAGCCGCGACGGAAACGAACCCAGGCAGACCAAAGCCGGGTGTCTGCATTTCGAGATACCCCCCTGCGAGACCGATCAGGATCAAAATCGCCGCATAGCGGGTGACCCAAATGGCGATCATTTCAAAGCCCGTGGGCTCGGCGGTGATGACTTCCCCCTTCAGGGATTCGAGTTGCTTGATCTCTTCGATCGATTTGACGATCCCCTTGGCCAGCAGCGGCTTGCCATCGATCTGCATCGTCGCCTGCGCGGAATCCAGCGTCACAATCTCCCCTTTCGGAATGATCACCTGCCCGTTGATGCTCAGACCACGGTCCATGTCGATCATCCCTTCGATGATGCGGACATCGTGCCCCTTCTCACGCACCACCGTGCGGGCCATGCCCATGAAGGCGGAATTGTTCTTCGCACGCTCGGCCTGAGCCAGCGGTGTGCCGTCGCCTGATACAGGCGTGGAGGCACCGATGGCGCTGGCGGGTGCCATGTAGATGGTGTTCGTCGCCATCGCGATCATGGCACCGGCGGAGATGGCCCGCGTGTTCACAAAGGCAAAGCTGCGTGCCTTCAAATTTTGCAGGTCCTGCATCATCAGGCTGATCGTGTCCCAAGCCAGTCCGCCCGGCGTATCGAGCTCAAAGATCACCGCCTCTGCGCCATCGTTGTTGCAGCGGGTGAGCGTGCGCTTCATGAACTCAAAGCGCGCAGGCAGGATCAGATCGTCCTGCCCCACGGGAATGACGACGACTTTGCCTGCATAGCTTTGGCTGCTAGTAAAAGCAGGGGCTTCATTCTGCTTCGGCTTGGACTCCACCTCAGGCGCAGGCTTGGCTGCCACCGCTTTTTTAAGAGTTTGGTCATACCAGACCGCGTTGAGGATGACCAGTTTCCCCTTCGGCTCGGCAGCTTTGGCCAAGGCCTCCACGTCAGAAATGATCGCACGTGCCAGCAGCGGCTTGCCATCCAAGGCCTGCACAGCGGTATCGGCGTCCAGCAGGAGCAGTTCCCCTTTGTCCGCCAGCGTCAGGGTGCCAAGCACCAAGCCCTTGTCGCGATCCACAAAGGCATCGGCGATTTCAGGGCGGTGCCCCTTGAGCTTACACAGGCTGCGAGCCCCGGCTTTCAGGACGGCCAGCGACTCCGCGAGCAGGGTGTCCTGCGCTTTTTGCGAGAGCTCTTCACCCGTCTGCACCTTCGGCGGAGCCGCACCGATGCGGGAACCGGGAGCCATCCAGATCTCATCACAGGCCAGCGCCAGCAAAGCACCACCACCGATGGCCGAAGTGTTAACGTAGGCCTTCGTTTTGATTTTCAACCGGGCGACCTCCTCCGCCAGAGACAGCGCAGCTTGGGCGTGACTCTGTGTGACGTTGATGTCGAAAATCAGCCCCGCCGCCCCCTGTTTGATGGCCTCATCCATCCACTGCCGCAGCTCGCGCCAGCGCCGTATGTCCTCGATGTCAGAATCGGTGACACCCACCCGGGCCATCTGGCCGGTCAGTGGCGCCGCGAAGCCTGTGGCTGAAAGCGCCGTCAGGCAGGCCAGCAGAAGAAGACGTAAGATTTGCATGCTCAAGACTACGAGGGTGTCGTCCGCACCGCAACCGGCACTGCGTCAGCCTTTTTTGCCAAACAGCAGCCGCCAGACAAACATCAGAATCAAGGCCCCGCCCACGGCCGTGGCGATGCCTTTGATGCTGAATTCGCCCACGACACCCCAGTGGAAGAGACTGCCGACCTTGCCACCGATAATGCTGCCAATAATTCCCAGCAGCACCGTGGTGATGGGGTTCATTCCCTGCCTGCCGGGCATGATGAGTTTCGCCAGAATGCCCGCGACCAGTCCGAGCGCCGACCAGATAAGAAGTCCTTGGAGTGACATAAGGCCACCATGCTACGGAGTCCGCCCCCGTACCGTCAATTCCATTCCTACTGCTTCTTTGCAATCTGCTGCCATGCATTCCAGCCGCCCTTCAGCACAAAGGCGTTCTCTATGGGCAGTGTCTGCTTGAGACGTTCGAGAATCTTGCGGCTGGCATCGCACTTCACTGCATTGCAGTAGATAATGATGGGCTTCGTGTTGGTCTGAAGCGTGTCCAGCAAACCAAAGAGCTGCTCTTCAAAATGCTGCTCGTTCAGCAGCACCGCACCCGGAATGTGCTCGGCGTCATACTGTTCCTGGATACGGGCGTCAATCCACAGCACCTTGCCCTGCCAGCGCTCTTGAATGACCTGCATGGAGACCTCGTCATTTCGCAGCGGCTCCTCCACCAGATACAGCGCCGGGGCACGCGGATGCCACTCACGGGTGGCCCAGGCCGCCGTGGCGGCGAGCAGGATGAGAAACGTGGCCTGACGAAGCATGGAAAACATACAGCAGCAGCTCAGGGCTTGGTCTCTGCCGTGGCGGCAGCAGGCTGCGCCTCCGGCTTCCGGGTGATCGTGAAAAAGGCGAGCTGGTAGCGGTATTTGGCGATGGTGCTGTTGGTCTCGATTTTGAGCGCCCCCATCGTGACCTCCTCCGTGGTTTTGGGCTTCACCGTAATAAGATACTCCCGACCTTCCTTGATCTCCTTCCAGTCGAACTCCACATTTTCACGGGTCGACGTGATCTTGATGATCTTCATCGGCTCATTGCCCACGAATTTGACCTGGCAGACCTTGGGCGCCGGAGCATCACCAATCGACCACTGGAGATTCTTGGGCTTGATGTCAACGACCGCGGGCACATCAAGGATGAAGTTGATCTGCCAGTCAGGCTGCTTGGGGTCGTCGGTATTGACCGTGACAAATTTTTCATGCCTCCCGACAAACGTGGACACCTTGAACGACGCGTGGTCAGTGCCGACTTCACCCGGCTTGTACTCAGCCTTGTCGAGTTCCGCACTCAGGCAGCTGCAGGCGCTTTCAAGGCCGAGGATTTTGACCGTCTTGTCGCCCTTGTTGCGGAATTTGAAAGTGGTCTCCACCTCCTCGTCCTCCGGCTTCGGCTTCAGTTCGATCGCAGGCACGTCGAGAGACAGCTCGGCATGCACCGAGGCGGCGAACGCGAACACAAGAAAGGTAAGGCGGCTGGCTGACATGAGGAAATATAGCACATCCCGCCCCCCCGATTGCAAGGCATCTTGACGCGCCCGGGCAGCCGCGCACCCTGCCCGCCTATGCGATTCGCGATTTGCAACGAGACCTACCAGAACTGGACCTTTGAAAAAATGTGTGAAGACGCCGCAGCGGCGGGGTATCACGCCATCGAACTGGCCCCCTTCACCCTGAAGGAAGACCCCCGCGAACTGACCGTGGAGGAAGCCCTCACCCTCTGCGCCAAGGCCAAGTCCTTCGGTCTGGAAATCCTCGGCCTGCACTGGCTCCTGACAAAGCCCACGTGGTTTCACATCACCACGCCCGACGCCCTCCAGCGCAAGGAAACCGTCAAGTTTGGCCGTCACCTCGCTCAATTCTGCGGGGCCACCGGCGGCCGCATCATGGTCTGGGGCAGCCCCAAGGCCCGCAACATCCTGCCGGAATGGAACTATGAAGACGCCTTCAAACGCGCCGCCGACTGCGTGCGCGAAGTGGCCGAGGAATGCGGCAAATACGGCGTCGTCATCGCCATGGAACCCCTGGGCCGCAAGGAAACCAACTTCCTCAATACCGCCGAAGAGACCATCCGCCTCTGCAAGCTCGTGGACCATCCCTCCTGCAAGCTGCACCTCGACGTGAAGGCCATGAGCGATGAAACGAAGCCCATCCCGGACATCATCCGCGACAGCAAGGAGTGGACCGTCCACTTCCACACCAACGACCCCAACCTCCGCGGCCCCGGCCAGGGCGAAGTG
>JAPLUN010000399.1 GCA_026397715.1 Verrucomicrobiota bacterium | reverse complement strand
TAGACGCAGCTGATGCGGTGGATATCGGACGTTCGCGCGGTGAAGTCGGCTTCCAAAACACAGCTCTTTACTATCGTGAAACCAATGGTGAGAAAAAAGAGGTTCCGGCTGTAACCAACATCAGCCTCAAGCTCGACCCTGGCAAATTTTACGCCCTTGTCGGTCGCAGTGGCGCCGGCAAAAGCTCGCTATTCTCTCTTCTGCTGCGCTTTTACGACCCCGACGAAGGTTCGGTCATGCTGGACGGACGCGATATCCGATCCATCACGCAAAATTCTTTGCGCGCCAATATTGGCATCGTCAATCAGGACACCTTTTTGTTTCACGACACCATCCGTGAAAACATCCGCTATGGCCGTCTTGATGCCAGTGAATCGGAAATCATCGCGGCTGCGAAAAAAGCGCATGCGCATGAATTCATCGAGCAGATAAGCAATGGCTACGATGCCATCGTCGGTGAAGGCGGGTGCAATCTCTCCGGTGGCCAGAAGCAGCGAATCTCCATCGCCCGCGCGATTTTGCGCGATGCACCGGTCCTGCTGCTTGATGAAGCAACCTCCGCACTCGACACCGAGAGCGAAAAAATCATTCAGGAAGCCATCCACAATCTGTCTGCCGGTAAAACGGTTGTCGCCATCGCACATCGGCTTTCGACCATTCTAGAGGCAGATCAGATCATCGTCATGGACCAAGGCCGAATCCTCGACCGAGGCACGCATGCGGAACTGCTGGGCCGCAATCCGGTGTATCAAAACCTGTACAATCTCCAGTTCAGCCCTGATGAAAGGCGGGAAACTTGAACATTCCTATCAGTCACGACTCCAGCATAACATTCTAGGAGTTTGGCAATTGAGGTAGTAACACACCCTGAATTGCTCCAAAATTTGCGCGGCGAGGTAAGTGATTTCTTTACCGAAATTTCATCGAGTTTGGGAGCAATGCCTGCATCAGAACTTGATCTGCTGCATATGACCTGCGAAGGAGAATTCTCGCATGATTCAAGGCTACAACATCGCGTCAGCATCCATCCCGCCACTGTTTGCGCTGCTGGCGCTAATGCTTGCCGGCGTTGTCTTGGTTTCGCTGCTGCTGCTGCGTTTGCGACAGTCGATGCTGGCGGGGTATTTCATCTGCGGCGTTCTGATCGCCAATTCCGGTGTGCTGGCGCTGCTCGGCGGCGGTGAATCGCACGAGCAGGTCTCCCAGATGGCGGAGTTCGGCGTGGTGCTGCTCATGTTCACGCTGGGGCTGGAGTTCTCTCTTGGTGAACTGCGCTTTCTGCGCCGGCTCGCGTTTGCAGGCGGCGGCTGGCAGATGGGGCTTTGCATGGCGGTGGCCGCTGCGGTTTCGGCAGGGTTGATTGCCACATCGTGGCAGGGAGCCGTGCTTGTCTCTGTCGCGCTTGCCATGAGCTCCACGGCGGTCAGTTTGAAAAGCTTTCAAGATCTCGGCCTCGAAGCCAGCCCTGGTGCGCGCATGGCGCTGGCCGTGGCGATTTTTCAGGACCTCTTCATCATCGTCTTTTTCTTGTTCCTACCCTTGCTCCTGCCTCATAAAGGTGTAGCCACGGCGCTGATGCCACGACTTGGCTCGCTGGCCTTGCGTGGGGGTGCTTTTGTGATTCTAGCTGGCGTGGCAGCGAGGTGGGTCATCCCTTGGTTGCTGAACGCGGTAACGCGCACGCGCAGCCGTGAACTTTTCACACTTTCGGTCATCGGTAGTTGTGTCGGCCTGGCCTTTGTCGGTGGTCTGCTTGGGCTGGGGCTGGCACTGGGCGCGTTTGTCGCCGGACTGGCTGTCAGCGAATCCATCTTCAAGCACCGCATTCTGGCCGATGTGATGCCGCTGAAGGACCTCTTCCTCACGCTGTTCTTTGTGTCCGTTGGCCTCATGATTGATGTGAAGGCCGCCATGGCTTTGTGGATACCGATTTGCGTGCTTACAGCGGCGCTCATGCTCGCCAAAGCAGGCCTCATCACCATCATCGCGCGTCGCCTCGGGCTCGCCCACAAGCAGGCGCTGATGGCAGGCATAGGCCTGTGCAGTGCGGGGGAATTTTCCCTCGTGCTGCTGCAGAACGCCAGCAGCGCCCATCTTTGGAGCAATCACACCCAGCAGACACTCCTGGCCGCGAGCGCGCTCTCCATGGGCCTCCTCCCTGCCCTATTGAAGTTTGGGATTCCTCTCGGCGAATGGCTGGTGAAACGCGGCTGGGGCCGGGGCAAACCGGTCAAGGCCGATGCTGGCAACATGCGCCAGCGCATCAGCGGCCTGACCGACCACGCCATCATCTGCGGACATGGCCCTGTGGGCGAAAAGCTCAACAGGGCTCTGCTCGACTCGGGCGTGCGCACGCTCGTGGTGGAACTGAATGCCGAAACCGTGCAAAAACTCAAGCGCCAGGGCCAGGCCGTGCTGTTTGCGGATGCCAGCCACGAGGAAACATGGGAGCTTACCCAGCTGAAACATGCCCGCATGGTCGCGTTGACATTCCCCGATGCCACGGTCAACGCCCAGGCGCTGGCCATGATCCGCGAGCATCGTCCGGACATTTCGGTGCTGGCCCGCGCACGTTTCAGCTCCGATGTGGAGCGCCTGAAGCGCCTGGGTGCCACGCAGGTCGTCAACGATGAAACCGAGGCCAGCAGGGCCATGGAAGATGCGGCGATCACTTTGCAGGGAGCTTGAGCATCATTTGCGCAGGCCCCCATGCCGCCTAGTCTGAGGGCAAATGTCCCAACGCCTCTTCCTTCTCGACGGCATGGCGCTGCTTTACCGCGCGCACTTTGCTTTTATCAAAGCCCCCATCCGTACCAGTGATGGATTGAATACGTCAGCGCTCTACGGCTTTGCCAACACGCTGCTCGACATCCTGAAGAACCAGCAACCCACGCATCTCGCCGTGGCATTGGACACCTCCGCGCCCACGCCGCGCCATGAGATGTTCCCGGCTTACAAGGCGCAGCGCGAAGAAATGCCTGAGGACATCAGCATGGCCATCCCGCAGATCAAACGCCTCATGGAGGCGATGAACGTGCCGATCCTCGTGCGTGATGGCTACGAGGCGGATGACATCATCGGCATCATGGCCAAACGTGCCGAAAAGGAGGGCATCGAGACCTTCATGGTCACGCCGGACAAAGACTTCGGCCAGCTCGTCTCCGAGCATGTCAAAATCTACAAACCGGGCCGCTCCGGGGCTGACGTGGAGATTCTTGGAGTGAAGGAAGTCTGCGAGCGCTGGGGCATCGAACGTCCGGAGCAGGTCATCGACATCCTCGCGCTCATGGGCGACGCCGTGGATAACATCCCAGGCGTGAAGGGATTTGGCGAAAAAACCGCCACAGCACTCATCCAGCAGTTCGGCAGCGTCGAAAACCTGCTCGCAAACATAGCCCAGCTCAAGGGCAAGCAGAAGGAGAAACTCGAAACCAGCAAAGAGGACGCGCTGCTCTCCAAGCAGCTCGCCACCATCTTCGTGAACGCGCCTTACGACGCGCAGGTGGCTGATTTGGTTCTCAAGCCGCACAATGATGATGCGCTGAAAGCCTTCTTCACGGAGTTCGAATTCAATGCACTTGGCCGTCGGCTTTACGGTGATGAATTCAAAGCAGGTCGTGGTCGGAAAATGGAACAGGCTGCCAGCCAGTCATCTGAAACATCGTCTGCCCCGGCGGACCACTTTGCCCCCCCTGCTCTTCCTGCCCCCGTCAAGCTCAGCACCATCGAAGACACTCCGCACGTTTATCATCTCGTGGAGACGGCGGAGGAGCGGCACAAGATCATAACACAGCTCGCTGAGCTAAAGTCCTTTTGCTTCGATCTCGAAACCACCGGACTCGATCCACGCGATACGCAGATCGTTGGCATCGCTTTTTCATGGCAGATGCATGAAGGCTGGTTTGTGCTCTTCCCGCGCGAGAAGGCGGCCGCGAAGGCTGTGCTGGAGGAATTCCGTGCCCTGCTCATGCAAGAAGGCGTCGAGAAGGTTGGCCACAATCTCAAGTTCGACCTTAGCGTGCTGCTCGCACATGGGGTCGAAGTTCGCGGACCGTATTTTGATTCCATGCTGGCGCATTCGCTGATCGATCCGGATCAACGCCACGGCATGGATTACCTAGCTGAATCGTATCTGCACTACACGCCCGTGCCGATTACAGCGCTCATTGGCACGGAGAAGAATGATCTCTTCAGCCAGTCCACCATGGCCGATGTCGCGGCAGAAGATGCCCGCAAGGTGGCCGATTATGCCGCTGAAGACGCCGATGTGACGTGGCAGCTCGCTGCGAAGATGCGCACGGAATTGAAGGAGCAGCAGTATGTCTTCGAAAAGGTGGAGTGCCCGCTGCTGCCTGTGCTCACCAAGATGGAAAATTATGGTGTGAAGATCGACGTGCAGGCGCTGCGCGAATACGGCGTCGAACTCGACCGGAAAGCCGCCGAGTTGCAAAAACACATTCAGGAAAACGCAGGGGGCCCCTTCAACCTCAACAGCCCCAAACAGCTCGGCGAAGTGCTGTTTGACCGCCTCAAGCTCATCGAGAAACCGAAGAAAACCGCCACCGGCCAGTATCAGACGAACGAGCAGGTCCTGCAGTCGCTCATGGGACTGCACCCCATCATTCAGGACATCCTCGACTACCGTGAGGTGACCAAGCTGAACAACACCTATGTCGAAGCATTGCCGCATGCCGTTTCACGCGTGACCGGCCGCATTCACACGACTTTTCATCAGCTCATGGCCGCCACCGGCCGCATGGCATCGAGCAATCCGAACCTGCAAAACATCCCCATTCGCTCCGACCTTGGTCGTGAGATCCGCAAGGCCTTCGTCCCCGGCGAGGAAGGCTGGGTACTGATGAGTGCCGACTACTCGCAGATCGAACTCCGCGTTATGGCGGCCCTCAGCGGTGACAAGGCGATGATGGAAGCCTTTGCCAACGAACTCGATATTCATCAGGCCACCGCCGCCCGCGTCTATGGCGTGGAACTCGATGGCGTGCTGCCGGAGATGCGCCGCACGGCCAAGATGGTCAACTTCGGCATCATCTACGGCATCTCCGCCTTCGGCCTGAGCCAGCGCCTTGGCATTCCACGCGGTGAGGCTGCCACCATCATTGAGAACTATTTCAAGCAGTTCCCCGGCGTGAAGCATTTCATGGAAAAGGTCGTCGAGGATGCCAAACAGTGCGGATATGTCGAGACACTCACAGGCCGCCGTCGCACCATCCGAGACATCACCAGCGGCAACGCCACGGTGCGCGGTGCTGCTGAGCGTGTTGCCATGAATACTCCGATCCAGGGCACGGCAGCCGACATGATCAAGCTCGCTATGATCAACGTCGATGCCGCACTGACGAAAGCAGGTTTGCAAACCCGCATGTTGCTGCAGGTTCACGATGAATTGCTGTTTGAAATGCCGGAGAGCGAAGTCGAGCAGGCGGGGACGATTATTCTCGATGCGATGAAGAATGCGCTGCTCCTCGAAGGTGTGCCTGTGGAAGTCGAAGCGGGAACGGGGCTAAACTGGCTGCAGGCGCACTAACTCCAAGGATTTTTCACGCCGTGAAAAAGGCATCCTCTCACTCAATCGCCTGCCCAAAGTGTCATAGCGACAAGATCATGTCGCATGGAAAACGATATGCGCTCTATCCGTCCGGTTGCCTCGCCATCTTTGCCTTTCCACTCGCCTGGGTGCATTACGAGTCGACGCCCTATGACTTTGAATGCCAGGCCTGCGGCCACCGCTTCTCAAAGCGCACCCCAAGTGCCAAGATCGCCTATACATGCCTATGGCTCTCTGCCGGCCTTGTCGTCTGGTGGATCTTGACGATGATCCTTTCCTAATCCCCGCTCTTGGGATCAAAGGCGTCGCGCAGGCCGTCGCCGAGGAAGTTGAGGGCGAGGAGGCTGGCGGACATGAGGAGGGCGGGGAAAACGAGGAGCCACCATTTGCTTTCGAGCGGGTTGATGACCTGCGCGCCGTCTTTGAGCAGGGAGCCCCAGCTGGCAGCGGGATCTTCGATGCCGAGGCCGAGGAAGCTGAGGAAGGATTCATCGAGGATGACGGCGGGAATGGTGAGCGTGAGATAGGTGAGGATGATGGTGCTGAGGTTCGGCAGCAGATGCCGTCGCAACACGCCCACGGGGCTCTGGCCCATGGCGCGCGAGGCGGTGACGAAGGTCATCTCCCGCAGCACGAGCACCTGACCGCGAACGATGCGCGCCATGGTGAGCCATTCGACGAGACCAAGCGATACGATCATCACCAGCACCTTGGAGTAGGCCTTTACCTCGCTGATGTTTGCAGCCAGATCGGTCCAATTGCGCGCCTGGGCGGCGAGACGCCAGCCGTCGATCCATTCCTTCACATAGTCATCGAGTGCGGCGATGAGGATCATGATGAAGAGGATACGTGGCACGGACTGCAGGACCTCGACCGTACGCATCATCACGCCATCGATCCGACCACCTGCATAGCCGCTGATCATGCCGTAGAGCGTTCCGATGCAGAGACTGATCAGTGCACCGACCAATCCAACGCCGAGTGACACTCGGGCACCGGAGAGCAGGCGGTAGAGCATGTCCAGTCCGTTCACATCCGTGCCGAGAACATGTGTGGCATGGGTTTCCGCAGCGTGATGCATGGGCGGCACAAACGAGGCGCTGCTGGTGACTTTCAGTTCATCCGGCAGCAACAGCGGTACGACGATGGCGATGAGCGACAGGCCCACGAGAAAACCGAGCGCAATGAGTGCCGCGCGATTGCGCTTCAATACCTGCCAGCCGTCCGGCCGTGCGATGGATGCTGGAGCGACGGCTTCAGGCATAGAGTTTGATGCGTTTGTCCAGCAGCGTGTAGATCACGTCCACGAACAGGTTGAAGAGCACAAGCAGCACGCAGTAAACGATGACGGCACCGCCGAGGAGGAAGACATCGCGGTTCTGGATCGAGTTTACGAAAATCATGCCGGCACCGGAGATGTTGAAGACGCTTTCGACGATCATCGAGCCGGTAAGCAGATGCGCCGCGAGAGGACCGAGGAAGGTGATAACGGGCAGGATAGCCACTTTGATGGCATGCCGGGCCACGGCCTGCGTTTCGGTGAGTCCTTTGGCCCGGGTGGTGCGCAGGAAGTCGCTTTTCAGCACATCCAGCAGACTGTTGCGCATCAAGCGTGCGACGTAGGCGATGTAGGGCGCTGCGAGGCAGATCGCGGGCAGGATCATCTGCGATACCGTGCCCCAGCCGCCGACCGGCAGCCAGCCGAGCCACAGCGCGAAGACCGCAATCAAGAACGGTCCGCTGATGAAGGAAGGGATGGAAATGGAGAGCAGCGCACCAAACATGGCAGAGCGGTCGATCCAGGTGTCTTTTTTCATTGCGGCCAGGCTGCCAAGGAACACCCCTGCACAACTCGCGATCAGGAAGGAAAGCGTCCCGAGGGCGAACGAATTTGGCATCTTCTGCTGCAGCAGTTCCGAGACGCGCCAGTCGCGATAGCGGGTGGAGAGGCCAAGGTCAAAACGCACAAGCGAGCTGACGTAGGCGGTGTATTGGTCCCACACGGTGCCGTTGAGCTTGTAGCGCGTGAGCAGCGCTTCCTTGATATGGGGCGGCGGTTCCTTTTCCTTGTCAAAGGGCCCGCCTTTGGTGATCCGTGCGAGCACGAACGTGATCGAGATCACGCAGAAGATCACGATCACGCTGCTGAAGGCGCGGCGGAGAAGGAACGGAAGCATCGCTGAAACGTCGAACGACGAAGGCGGAATGTCGAATGCTCAATCACCCAGCCACCAAGCAAAGCTGCCGCTGGGCAGGGGCAGGACGCCGGGCGCACCACGGAGCTGCATCTCACCATGCTCCACTTTGCCGCCAATGCGGCCAAACTGCTGCTTGAGGAGGTGATGCAGCGAGATGGGCGTCAGTTCTGGCGTGTGGCAGGACAGCAGCACGCCGAGCGGCTCCGGAGACATCAGCTTGCCAAGCAGGGAGAGCAGAGGCGGCAGATCGTTTTCGATTTTGAAGACCTCTCCCTTGGCACCACGGCCATAGCTTGGCGGATCGAGAATGAGCAGATCGTACTGCCGGTCACGCCGGAGTTCGCGCTCCAGAAATTTGGTCACATCATCCACGATCCAGCGGATCGGTTTTTCTTCGAGGCCATTGATGGCGGCATTCTTGCGCGCCCAATCAACCATGCCTTTGGAAGCGTCCACATGGCATACTTCTGCTCCAGCGAGTGCCGCTGCCAGCGTGCTACCACCGGAGTAGGCGAAGAGATTCAGCACCCGTGCCGGGCGGTTGTGGCGCTTGGCGTACTCCGTGCAGACTTCGCGGATGCGCCGCCATTGGTCACGCTGCTCAGGAAAGATGCCGAGGTGGCCGAAATCGGTGGAGCTGAGCTGGAACTTGGTACTATCGACCTCAATGGCCCATGTCTCGGGGAGATTGTCGCGACCGCGCCATTGATTGCCGCCGTCGCGGAAGAAAGTGGCGGTCACTTTCTGCCAGTCGGCCTTGGCTAGTGTCTGCTGCCAGACGGCCTGCGCGCAGGGCCGTGAGAGCACGACGCTGCCAAAGCGCTCCAGCTTTTGAAATGAGCCGCTGTCGAGAAGTTCGTAACCGTTTGAATCAGCCATGGGAAATTTAGTCGGCCTCGGGCCGTGGATCGCGTGAAAGCAGAGCCTTCATTCCCTCCTTGGGGGATTTGCCCTGATGAAGGACGGCGTTGATCTCGTCGAGCAGTGGCATGCGCACGCCACGGGCCTGAGCGGCACGGTGCATGCTGGCGGTATTCGGGACGCCTTCGGCGACCATGCGGGTGCTGGCGATGATTTCATCCAGCGGTCGGCCCTGGCCGAGCATGACGCCGACGCGGTGATTGCGGCTGTGTGTCGAGTAGCAGGTGCCCACGAGATCTCCCACACCGCTGAGGCCATAAAAAGTTTCCACTTTTCCGCCTTCGGCCACGCCTAGACGCACCATCTCAGCCAGCGCACGCGTGACGAGTGCGGCGAGGGTGTTGTCTCCGAGCTTCAAGCCATGGGCGATGCCCGAGGCGATGGCATAGGGGTTCTTCATCGCACCGGCCCACTCGGCGCCGATGATGTCGTCGGTGGTGTAGGTGCGAAAGAATGGCAGCGTGAAGCAGGCCTGCACCGCTTTGGCGATTTCATCATCTGCACAGGCCACGACGGCGGCGGTGGCCAGCTGACGCGCCACTTCTTCAGCGTGATTCGGGCCGGTCAGCACCGCCAGAGGAACGCCAGAGATGGATTCACCGATCAACTGGCTCATGCGGTGGCCGGTTTCGAGTTCGATGCCTTTGGAGCAGGACACCAGCACCTGCGCCTTAGAGGCCGCCTGGCTTTGAGCGACGAGTTCCGCCGTGCCACGCATGGCCTTGGAAGGGATCACAAACACGAGCATGTCCGCAGGTTGCAGAGCATCCAGATCAGCGGTGACGGTGACCTGGGAGGGTAGTTCCAGATCCGGCAGGTAACGAACATTGCGGCGGGTGTCGCGGATCAGCGCCATCAAGTCCGCATCGCGCCCCCAGAACTGAACGTTCAGCCCGCGCCAAGACAACACTGCAGCAAGTGCGGTGCCCCAACTGCCGGCACCGATGACTGTGGCGGACTGAATCATGGCTGCGGCTTCTTTTTGGTGAAGGCCTTGCTCTCCGTGCCTGCAATCAGGCGCTGAATGTTTGAGCGATGCCGAGCGATGGCGAGGACCATCACCACGATGCCAAAGCCGAGCAGTACGAAGTCCCAATGACCTTCACGCCACATTTGAAGGGCCATCGCCGTGGGCACACCGACGGCAGCCGCGATTGAACCCAGGGAGACATAACGAAACGCGAAGAGGAAAGAGAGGAAGCCGATCCAGCCACCGAGCATCCCCACAGGTGAGATGCCTGCCAGGACGCCCCCCGTGGTGGCGATGCCTTTGCCGCCTTTGAAGCCGAGCCAGAAGGTGAACATGTGGCCGATCACGGCGGCGAAACCGGCCAGCACCTTGCCAAGAGAGATCATTTCAGGAGCAGCTCCAGTTTGGGCGATCCAGCCTGCCGCCAGCCAGACGGGCAGCCAGCCTTTGAGCATGTCGAGGAGGAACACTGGAATGCCGATCCCCTTCCCCAGGACGCGGATGGCATTGGTGGCACCGATGTTGCCGCTGCCGTGCTGGCGGATGTCGATGCCTTTCAAGCGACCGGCGAGATAACCAAAGGGCACTGAGCCGCAGAGATAGCCGCAGGCGATGCTGAGGAGTGTGGCGGTGGTTGTGGTCATGGCTTGATCAGGCTCCTAGTAGCCGAATTCAGCGTGCTCTGGCAAGCATTTCATCAGGCCGAAACCGCCGGATGTCATTTTGCGCCGTACTTTTCTTTGAGATACTGCACGGTTTCATCCGCCGTATCCGCCTGGATCATCACCAAATCCCCCACCTGTGCGGATTCGAGGGCCAGATCAACCGACTTGAGATGGCCGAGAATGGACTCAACGCGGCGGGTGCGCGGGGCGTTTGCCAAGCCGGTGGCAAGGAGCTTCATGATCTCGCCCGATTCCCGACCACGCACATAGTCGCCCTCGTACAGCCAGGCTTCATCGAATTCCGCGCTCAGCATGCGACCTTGTTCAATGATGTCGCTGTCCCGGCGATCTCCGGCGGAGCTGTAAACGACAATGCGACGTGCATTGTCAAACTGGCGCAAACCGTCGAGCAAGGCGCGAAGGGCATCCACATTGTGACCGTAATCAACGATGACGGTGATGCCCTTCAGATCGAGCACGTTGAAACGACCGGCATTTTGATCGAGGCTGGGGACAAAGCTGCGCGCCCCTTGGCGAATGAGGTTGTCTTCCATGCCAAGCGCCCATGCAGCCGCCACGGCGGCGAGGGTGTTTTCCACCTGAAAGCCGATGCGCCCGCCATGGGTGAGGGGAATTTCACTCAGCGGCATGAACACATCCTCGTTCGGACCGGTGGCGCGGACGATGTTCCCATCCCGCACATAAATGGCGCGCTCTCCCTGGATGCGATGGCGGACGATGATGGCATTTTCGGCATCCAGAGCAAAAAAGATGGTCTTGCGGGGATAGGTTTCTGCCATTTTCACGACGAGCGGATCTGCGGCGTTCAGCACGGCGGTGCCGTCTGCAGGCACGGCGGCGACGATGCACTGCTTCACCTCGGCCAGCTGCTCCGGAGTGTCGATGTCATTGATGCCAAGGTGGTCACCAGCACCGATATTTGTGACGACGGCAACGTCGCAGTGATCAAAGGCCAGACCTTCGCGCAAAATGCCACCACGAGCGGTTTCCAGCACAGCGGCATCACACAGCGGGTAGGAAAGTACGCTGCGGGCGCTCTTAGGGCCGCTGCAGTCGCCGCTGTCGATCATTCGCGAACCGACGAAGACACCGTCGGTGCTAGTCATGCCCACGCGCCATTGGTTTTGAGTCAGCAGATGGGCAATGAAACGTGTGGTGGTGGTTTTGCCATTCACGCCGGTCACAGCGACGATGGGAATGCGACCACGGCAGCCGGGTGCAAACATGGTATCGATCACCGCCTTGCCCACGGGACGCGGCTCGCCTTCCGAAGGATACAGGTGCATGCGCAGTCCCGGACGCGCATTGAGCTCGATGATGACGCCATTACGCGCGCTCAGGGGCTGCGTGATGTCGGGTGCGATCATGTCGAGACCGCAGATATCAAGGCCGACCATCTGTGCAGCTTCGACAGCGGCAGCACAGATCGTGGGATGAACCTCGGCGGTGCAGTCCACGGCGGTACCGCCGGTGCTGAGGTTGGCATTGCGGCGGATGAGGATCATCCGGTCTTTTTCGGGGATCGATTCTGGGGTGACGCCCTGCTCGGCGAGCACGGCCATGGCGACGGCATCAATGCGAATGCGGCTCAGGGCGGCGGCATGATCGGCAGCACGGCGGGGATCGCGGTTCTTTTCGGCAACGAGTTCCTGGATGGTGTGCTCACCGTCACCGATGACATGCGCGGGATAGCGGCGGGAAACGGCGATGAGTTCACGTCCGATGACGAGTACACGGTAGTCCTCCCCCTCGGCAAACTGCTCCACAATGACCGACCGGCTTTCCTCGCGGGCGGCAGCGTAGGCGGTAGCCACCTGCTCGCGGGTGTATAAATTTAAAGCGACGCCACGGCCCTGGTTCCCGTCCAGGGGTTTCACGACAACAGGCAGGCCGATTTCATTGGCTGCAGCCCAGGCATCGTCCGCATTTTTCACAGGGCGGCCCTGTGGAACCGGCAGACCGATTTCGTTGAGTATTCGCAGGGTGAAGTCCTTGTCCTGCACGATGTCTTCAGAAATCGCACTGGTCTGACTGGTGGCGGCGGCGAGGATTTTCTTCTGTTTCGAGCCCCAGCCAAGCTGAACCAAGCTGCCTTCGGTGAGCCGAAGCACCGGGATGCCGCGCAGACGTGCGGCGTCCACCATGGCCCGAGTGCTGGGCCCGAGGCATACTTCCTGAGCGAGCTCGCTGAGTTCCGTGATGGCCGCATTGACGTCCATGGTCTGGCCAAAGAGCGCCGCGTCGATCAAACGCCGAGCGAGTTCGAAGGCAGCGCGAGCGACGGATTCATCATCAAACTGGGTGATGATGCGATACGTCAGGGGCTGGGAGGTGGGCATCACCTTGCCAAAGCTCACCTGAAGATCGGAGCGGCTTTGCAAATGCAGCGTGATTGACTGCAGCAGTGTGGCCAGGGCCTCCGCCTGCGGTGTCATGCTGGTTTCGGTGAGCTGTGATTCAAGCGCCGGCAGCCAAGAGAGCAGCCATGAACGCCAGTTCGTGACGTGGTCGGTCAGTTCGGGAAACTCCACTTTGCATTCGAGAACCGTCTCACGCGCCCACAGATTCGGGCCGCGCAGCGCAAGGATTTTGCGAATAATGGTGGAGCGGAGTTCGCTAGATGGGGCAGTGTTAGGCAAGCAAGGAAAGGAAAGCGCGGAATTGTCCACATAGCTGCGGGAGGTCAAGGGAAACATCGGGATGAAATGAGATGAAATGGGCGTTCCTGCCCCACGTTGGGGAAATAACCGCCCCAGTTTGACAAGCTCCGGTAACATCGGACTTTCGGCGGGTTCCACGATCCGCCTCCATTTTGCCGCGTCCACCTCTCCAAGACCTTCCCGAACTTCTGCTTCAACATGCCGAGTCCAAACTGGCATCCGGTGAGCGTACGATCGCACGTCTGATGACGGATCTGGATGCAGGACTGCATTTCCGGCATGGATTGATCGTGCTGACCAACAACCGCCTGCTGCATTTTGAGGCTGAGGGGACGAGTCAGCCGAGCTTCGTCGCCTGGAAGCTGGCAGATCTGCAGGAGTTCAAACTGGAGGAAATGGGCGCGACCATTGCGCTGCACCTCATGGGAAATGGCACGCTCCTCGGCCAGTGGCGGGTGACTTCCGGCTGCCTGCGTCAAGCAGAGGCCTTTCTGGCCCGGTTTCGTGAGCAATGCCGGACCCCGAGCGGTGAGGCGACTGACGCCGAAAATGGCGACAATGAAAAAGAGGACGATGAAGAGGAAATCTTTGCCGCTGAAATTGACGATGATGCCATTCCGCCCGGAAAGCCGCTGCTGCGCCTGCTGAGTTTTGCCCGTCCATGGTACCGGCTGCTGTTTCTCGGGCTGGTGCTGACGATGGCAAGCACCGGGGCGCAAATGATCGCGCCGTGGCTCACCATGTCACTGGTGGATGACGTGCTGATCCCGCTGCAAAGTCAGACTGAACTGGTGCAAGTACGCAAGGTATATGTTTTCATCACCGAACTGGCGCTGGCTGCGCTTCTGACCTGGGCCCTGAACTGGGGAAAAACCTTTGTGGTGGCACGCATTGCCGAGCATGTGACCAGCCGCATGCGGAGGGAGACGTTTGAGCACCTGCAGAAGCTTTCCCTGACCTACTTCAACCGCAAGCGCACCGGCGACCTCATTTCACGCATTGGTTCGGACACGGAGCATCTCTCGCTGTTCATCTCGGTGAACTTCATCGACTTTTTCTGTGACGTGCTGCAGTTCATTTTCACGGCGGTCATCTTGTTCAGCATCAATCCGCTGCTGGCCGTGGCCGCCCTGGGGCCTGTGCCCATCGTGGCTTGGCTGGTGCAGCGCGTGCGTGAGCATCTGCGCGGCGGATTTGCCGCCGCCAGCCGTGCGGGCAGCCAGCTCACCAGCGTGCTGGCGGACACGATCCCCGGCGTGCGAGTAGTCAAGGCATTCGCGCAAGAGCAGCGTGAGATCGAGCGCTTCCGCGTGGCGGACAAGCACATCTTTGACACCAATGACCGCGTGAACAAGACCTGGTCGTTCTTTACACCGATGATCAAGCTGCTGACGGACCTGGGCCTGCTGATCGTGTGGGCGGTCGGTGCCTGGAGTGTGGCGCATGACAGTATCACGGTGGGGGTGCTGACCGGCTTCGTGCTTTACATCAGCAGCTTTTACGAACGCATGGACTCGATGAGCCGCTTCACCGCCTCCATGCAGCGGGCAGCCGCCAGTGCGCACCGCGTTTTTGATGTGCTGGATGTGAAGCCTGACGTGCCGGTGCAGCGCAATGCAATCAAGGTGGGCCGCCTGCGTGGCGAGATCGAGTTCCGCGATGTGAAATTCCGCTACGGATCACGTGAAATCATTCGTGGCATCAGTTTGAAAATAGCGCCGGGCGAGATGGTGGGATTCGTGGGGCCGAGCGGCGCCGGTAAAACGACGCTGGTCAACCTCGCATGCCGCTTCTTCGAGGTGAGCGAAGGCGCCGTGCTGGTGGACGGCTTCAATCTGAGTGATGTCGATGTGATGGACTACCGCAGAAATCTCGGGCTCGTGCTGCAGGAGCCGTATCTCTTCTATGGCACAATTGCGGAAAACATCGCCTATGGGAAGCCGGATGCGACGCGTGCAGAGATCGTCGCCGCGGCGCGTGCGGCACGTGCGCATGACTTCATCATGCGGCTGGCGGACGCCTACGATTCGCTGGTGGGAGAGCGCGGCCAGCAGCTTTCTGGTGGTGAGCGGCAGCGCATCAGCATCGCGCGTGCGCTGCTGTTGGAGGTGAACCACGCATGAGCACGCCACAGCCACTCAACATTGAATTTGCCAAGGATGACCAGGGCCGGCTGGCACTGGTGGACACCAACGGCATCCGGCATGCGAATGTGCATCCAGCCAAACTTTTCCCGCTGACCGAGAAGGACCATTGGGTCTCCATCCAGTCCGAGGGCGCGCGTGAAATTCTGTGCATCGAAGATCCGCAGAGCCTGCCCGAACCTTCGCGCACCCTTCTGCTAGAGGCGCTTGCCCGGCGCGATTTCGTCCCCATCATTCTGGTGATCCACCGCATCGTACGTCTGGCGAATGGTCATGAATGGCATGTCACCACGGATCGGGGCGACACCCGCTTTGAAGTGGAGACGGATGAAAGCATCCAGCCCCTCGGCCACGGGCGTCTGGTCGTTATGGACCGGGGCAACACGCGCTATCTAATTCCCAACGTCGCGAAACTAGACCGCATCAGCAAACGCAAGCTGGAGCACTACTACTGACCTTGAACTCCGTTAACACCCCGCCCGCCACGGCTCCGCGTATCGGTTCGCTCGATGTCTATCGAGGCATCGTGATGTTTCTGCTCGGTCTGCGTCTGCTGGAACTGGATGAAGTGGCCGTGCACTTTCCTGACAGCGCGATCTGGCAGTTTCTTGGCCACCATTCCTCGCACATTCCATGGGTGGGCTGTTCGCTGAACGACCTGATCCACCCGTCGTTTGCCTTTCTGACCGGTGCGTCACTGGTGTTCTCAGTTTCCGCACGTTCGAGAAAAGGCCAGTCGCAGTGGCACATGACATTGCATGCGCTGTGGCGGTCAGTCGCGCTGATATTCCTCGGGATTTTCCTGCGCAGTGTGGACCGTGATATGACGCACTGGACCTTTGATGAGACTTTGACCCAGACCGGTCTGGGTTACATGGCGGTGTATGCTTTGGCTTACTGCAGCACACGCACGCGATGGATCTGGTTTGGCATCATCCTGACCGCCTCGTGGCTCTTGTATGCCTGCTATCCCATCATGCCGCCGCATGCCAATCCTGTGGACTTCAACACTCCCGAAGGCTGGCAGCATGATTTCACCGGCTTTTTTGCCCACTGGAATCACAACCGCAATGTGGGCTGGAGCTTTGACCGCTGGCTGCTCAACGAGTTCCCGCGGGAGAGCCCCTATCTTGGGTATCTGGGCGGTTACACCACGCTGAACTTTATCCCCACGATCGCCACCATGATCCTTGGGCTGATGGCAGGAACCTGGATCAAGCGAGGAGACCAGCCGGCCAGGCAGCTCATGGTCGCGAGTGTGGCCTGTCTTGCTTTCAGTTTTGTGCTGCACTTCGGCGGCATCTGCCCAATCGTGAAGCGCTTGTGGACACCAGCCTGGGTCTTCTTCAGCGGTGGCGGCTGCCTGCTGATTTTGGCGGCGCTGTATCAAATTATTGATGTCAGACAATGGCGGCGCTGGTCCTTTCCTTTCTTAGTCGTCGGCGTGAACTCGCTGGCCTTCTATGTGATGCGCCACACACTGGACATCTGGTTTTCTGAAAGTCTTCAGAAACACTTCGGCACCCGCGTCTTCGATGTCTTTGGCCAGGAACTCAGGCCGGTCACCATCGGATTCTGCACCTTCGTTGTTTTCTGGCTGGCGGCGCTCTGGATGCACCGCCGCAAGATCTACATCAGGCTATAAGGCCTGCAGCGCCCGGATCAGATCACTGTGTGGCGCCAGCACAAATTTAGGCGTCTCCCGGGTGGCATCCATGCAGCCCCCCTCGGCATAAATGCCGCGACCGTCGCGAAAGCGGTGCATGCGCTCAAAGATACGTGCGGTGTTCTCGGGAGATGACAGGGTCTCGGCCACGAGCTGGTCCACCTTGTTTTCATCCATTTGCAACTCACCCTGCGCATCTCGAAAGGTGGCGTGGCTCCAGTGATGAATCTCGATGCACTTGGAGAGCAGATTGAAAGGCTGGTCGCGTTTCCAGAAATTGACAAACATTCCGCCGCCCAGATAGAACACCCAAGAGCCCTCAAAGCCGCGGACATCCGACGAATGGGAATCGGGATTGCGAAACCAAACACGATCTCCGGGCACATAGTAGTGCATAGGAAGAGACTCATCCAGTGAGCCCAATTCATTGAGGAAGACATCCTGAAACTGCTCGAATGAAATCGCTTTTTTCTCCCACTGAGACTGCAGCTGGCTAAGCAGTT
>JAPLUN010000308.1 GCA_026397715.1 Verrucomicrobiota bacterium | reverse complement strand
CGCTGCGCGCCTTTCATTCGAAAGGCGAAATCCAGCAACTCGGGCGCGAGGTGCATGCCATCAGCAATGACCTCCGTGCTCATTTCCGCCGTGGCGAGGACAAACTGCTCCATGCTCGCCTGCATCGGCGTGCCAAATCGCGTGCGTAGGGAGGCCACCGAGCTCATCGCGCACCAAAAATGATCCACATGCCGCATCCCCGCCTTGAAGGCCTTCGCCATTTCCGCCCAGTTGGCATTCGAATGCCCGCAGGTGATCAGGCAGCGCTTCTTGCGCGCCATCTGATAAAACGCCTCGGCCCCCGGAAGCTCCGCCGCACACGTGGCGATTCGCACCAGATCATCCCCAAACCACCGCACATACTCCTCAGCATCTGGCGCACGCCGCCCTTCACGCGAGTGGCACCCCACCTTGTCTGGCGCAAAATACGGACCATACAAATGCACCCCGGCGATTCGTGATCCATGCGCCGGCTCCCAGCTGCGTTTGGCCTCACGGCAGGCCATGAGCATCGCCATGATCTGCACCGGCGCCCCCGTCGTGGTGGTGGGAAAGATCGAGGTGGTGCCATGCCGCGCATGCGCCTTCAGGGCCGTGCGCACTGCGGGCACCGTGCCGTCCATGAAATCAGCCCCGGCACCGCCATGCACGTGAATGTCTATGAACCCAGGACTGATGTAGCCCCCCTTGACATCCATCACCACCGCGTTCTTCGGCGCAACGATGCCCTTGCCCACGGCATTGATCTTCCCACGCTCACACAGCACCGCTCCTCCTTCGATCAACTGGTCTGGCAGGATGAGCGTGCCGTTTTGAATGAGCAGCGGCGGTGCAGGCGCCGTTTTCATAGCAGCGTGAGCGGATTGACGCGTGTCTTCAGCGGAAACGTCACCCGCTGACCATTCAGCCGGTGGGATTCAAAGATGGCGCTCACCATCTCAATCGTCTCACGACCCTGCACCGCATCGATCAGCGGCGCACGATTTTCCCGGATCGCGGCGATCAGATCCAGCCCGGCGGTTTCATGGCTGGCGACCTGCGCCCCGAGATTGGCGATCGGTTCCGGCTTGTTCACTCCACCCGTAGTAATCGGCTGCCATTGCCGGGCCTCCTTGATGGCCGGATTGAACGGACTGCCGAGACAAATGTTGGCCACCGGCTCCTTGTCGATACGGAAATCGATGATGCCCTTCGTCCCGATGATCTGCAGGCCAAAACCCGCCTCTTTCGTGCCGGCACTTTGCACCGAGTCAAAGAACATGGGAATGCCATTCGCCAGTTCAAACCTCGCATGCACCTCGTTGCCCGCCAGCGCACCGATGCCTTCATCCCCTTCCTTCACATCCGCCTTCGTGATCGGCTTGCCATCCTGCAGCACCTCGGCGCTGCAAGCCAGCGGTGCTCCGCCAAAGTAGGTGCCGAGGTTGAAAAGATGCGTGCCCAGCACCCAGAGATCCAGCGAGCCACCTCGCGCATCCTCCTTGCCCCGCCCCCGCATTTCCAGCACACGGCCGATCACACCGTCCTGGATCAGCTTCGCAATCACCGGCAGCACCGGATGGTACCGGTTGCGGTGAGCGATGGCGATTTTCGTACCCGCCTTCTCAGCAGCGGCGATGATTTCGTCCGCTTCCGCCAGGCTGCGGCAAAAAGGTTTTTCAATGTAGATGCCACGCGCCCCCGCCTTGATCGCCGCCAGCAGCATGTCGCGGTGCTGGTCGATGTGACGCGGTCCGATGGCGACGATGTCCGGCTTCACCTCGGCGAGCATGGCGCGGTAGTCGGCATAGCCCTTTTCAACTGCCAGCTTCTTCAGCTCACCATTGAGCCCCTTGTCATCCGCATCCGCCACGGCCACGATTTCGACGGCCGGAATTTTGAGCCACAGGGTGTCGAGGCCGTGACCGTAGTTGCCACGTCCAGTGTGACCGATGACGGCAACACGAAGTTTGGAGTGAGCCGCTGCAGCAAAGCTGGAAGCAGCGAAAACAGCAGGCAGGGAGGCGAGAAGATGGCGGCGGTTCATGCGGATTCATGAACGTCACCAGCATGTCCAAACACGCAATCAGATCCATTTTGAACCATTTCACAGCCCCGCCGGGTCATACTTTGCGATTCTGAAGCCACCTTTTGAGTTTGTTTGTGGCAAATTGTGTCTATTCATCCCACCGCGTCCGCTCCCCAACCCCGCAGAGGACATTCCCACCCCCCATGTCAGAGACAATTGAGCATGCCGCTGGCGACTCCGTGCCGGAGTTGAAGCAGCGTATTCGCGAACTGGCAGGCATGCTGCATGCCTGCCGCCTGCGCCTGCCCAACGCACCCGCAGAGGCGGTGCGCGAAATGGCGGAAAGCGAGGAACGCTTTGCTCTGGCGGTGCGTGGCACCAATGACGGCATCTGGGACTGGGACATCCGCAGCGGCAAAGTGTTCTTCTCCCCGCCGTGGAAAGGCATGATCGGCTATGAAGACGAAGAGCTCGAAAACGTCTTCGCCACCTTCGAAAACCAGCTGCATCCCGAAGATCACGACCGCGTGATGGCCACCCTGAATGACTATCTGGCAGGCCGCATTCCGCGTTACTCCGTCGAGTTCCGCTTCCGCCACAAGGACGGCAGCTGGCGCTGGATCCTCGCACGCGGCCGCGCCTTGCGTGATGAAAATGGCACGCCTTACCGCATGGCCGGATCACACACGGATGTGACCGAGCGCAAGCGTGACGAGGAAGAGCTGCGTCAGGCACGTCGGGCCGCCGAGTCCGCCAACAGCGCCAAAAGCGCCTTTCTGGCGAACATGAGCCATGAAATCCGCACCCCGATGAATGGCGTCATTGGCATGAGCGAACTGCTGCTCGGCACGGATCTCAACGAAACCCAGCGCGAATACCTGGAAATGCTCAAGCTTTCCGCCGACTCCCTGCTGGAGCTACTCAATGACATCCTCGACTTCTCCAAAATCGAGGCCGGCCGCATGGAGCTGGACGCCCACGAGTTTGATCTGAACGAGGTCGTCACCGAAATCTCCCAGGCCATGGGCATCCGTGCGTTTCAAAAGCGGCTGGTCTTCCTCCATCACATCAGCCCGGAAGTCCCCCTGCGTCTCATTGGCGATGACGGCCGCCTGCGCCAGATTC
>JAPLUN010000535.1 GCA_026397715.1 Verrucomicrobiota bacterium | reverse complement strand
GGAGGAACAGGAGCTCGTCCCCCTGCTCGATCAATTTGTCTGCGTGCGCATCATCAATGCCAACGCACTCGACCTCTCCCGCTTCCAGTTTGACTACGATCTCTCCTTCTCTGCAATCCTCTTCAATGGCGACGGCACCATCTACGGCCGCTACGGCTCCTGGCTCCACCAAAAGGACCCGCTGAACAAAACCACCGCCGGTTTCAAAAAGGCGCTCGAAGCCGCCCTGGCCATTCACCAAGGCTATCCGGCCAACAAAGCCGCGCTCAGTGGCAAGCAGGGCGGTCCCACACCTTACCAGACGCCCATCGAATTCCCCGCTCTCGCGGGCAAGTACCAGAGCAAGCTCGACTGGAATGGCAAAGTCGTGGCCAGCTGCGTCCACTGCCACATGGTGGGAGATGCCTTCCGGGCCTACTACCGTGGCCAGAACAAGCCCGTGCCGGTGGAGTGGATTTACCCGCAGCCGTCGATCGAGACCCTCGGCATCACACTCGCCACCGACGAGGTCGCCAAAGTGGAGGCCGTGGCAGACGGTTCCACAGCCAATGCCGCCGGAATCCAGGCGGGGGACATTTTCACCCGCCTCAACGGCCAGCCTCTCGTTTCCATCGCCGACGTGAGCTGGGTCCTGCATCGCTCGCCCGACTCGGGTCCCCTCCCCGCCACGGTCCTCCGCAGCGGAAAGGAAACCGCCGTCACCCTCGATCTCCCCGCGGGCTGGCGCTTGAAATCAGACATCGGCAAGCGCGTCGGCACCTGGCCCATGCGGGCGATGGCTTTTGGCGGCATGAAAATGGACGACATCCCCGATGAGGAGCGCGCCAGCCTGGGCCTGGACAAGACCCAGATGGCCCTGCGCATCTTCCATGTGGGCGAGTTCGGCCAGCACGCCGCCGCCAAAAAGGCGGGCTTTAAAAAGGACGACATCATCGTTCAGATCAGCGACCAGAAACAGCGCCTCACCGAAAGCGCCCTTATTGGAGATCTGCTCCTCCACCACCTTCCAGGAGAGAAAATCACCGCCGTCGTGCTGCGGGGCAAAGAGCGGATGGAACTGAATCTGCCGCAGCAGTAGCCGGAACCAGCCCTTCCCCCCGGGCGTTTCCGGCCCATTTCCCCCTGAAAATTCCCGGTTGCATTCTAAAGACCGGCTTCCATACTCCCCGCCCCCTGCGAGTCGTCATCCATTCGCCGTTGGTCTCCGCGCCTGCCTCTCTTCGAGATGTGCAGGGTTCTCGCCCGGAGGTAACCCGGCCGTTAGTGTTAACACAAATCCTATGTCAGTACGTCTTGCCCGATTCGAGATGCCTTCCCGCCTTGTGAAAAACGAGGCCACGGCAACCGAAACATACGCCCAGTTCACTGCCGAACCCTTCGACAAAGGTTACGGTCACACGATTGGCAACTCCCTCCGCCGCGTCCTCCTCTCCTCCCTTGAAGGCGCGTCCATCACCTCCGTGAAAATCCGCGGTGCGGAACACGAATTCACCACCCTCCCGGGCGTGCTCGAAGACGTCGTTCAGATCATCCTGAACCTCAAGAAGGTCCGCTTCAAGCATCACAGCGATGCCAAGGAGCCCCGCCTGCTTTCCATCCTTGCTGACAAGGAAGGCGCCGTCACCGCCGGTGACATCAAGGACGACAACCACTACGAAGTCATCAACAAGGACCTCGTGATCTGCACGCTGGACCGCAAAACGAAGTTCGAATGCGAATTCGAAGTGCGCGTCGGCCGTGGTTTCTCCACCTGGGAAGAAAACAAGCGCATTGACACCCCCATCGGCGTCATCCCGATCGATTCAATCTACAGCCCCGTCACTCGCGTGAAGTACGGCGTGGAAAGCACCCGCGTCGGTCAGAACACTGACTATGACAAGCTGGTGCTCGACATCTGGACCGATGGCCGCATCACCCCGCAGGACGCCCTCCTGCAGTCTGCCGCCATCCTGCGCCACCACCTCGACGTCTTCGTCAACTATGACGACAAGGCCATCGAATTCGAAGCCGCACCGGAAGCCCAGAGCGAAGAAAACAGCGAGCTGCGCAAGCTCCTGAACATGAGCGTCAACGAGATCGAACTCTCCGTCCGCGCCGCCAACTGCCTCAACAACGCCAACATCACGAGCGTCGGCCAGCTGGCCATGAAGACCGAAGGCGAAATGCTTCGTTACCGCAACTTCGGCAAGAAGTCCCTCACCGAGATCAAGGAAAAACTCGCAGAGCTTGGTCTGTCTCTCGGCATGAAGTTCGATCCAGCGCTGCTTGAGGCCACCCCTGGCGGTGTCTCTCTCCTCGCCCGCAGCAGCATGATCGGCGACGACGATGAAGAAGCCGATTCCCTCGACTTCACCAAGCTCGTGGACAGCCATCTGCCTGACGCAGACGACGAAGACGAGTAATCAATCACAGACAGAATTTTAGACTCATTTTAGGACATGAAACACGGAAGAAAAATCGTCAAACTTCAGCGCAAGCAGGATCACCGCGACGCGCTGCTCATGAATCTCACCTGCTCCCTCATCGAGCACCGCCGGATTCGCACCACACTGGCCAAGGCCAAAGCCCTCCGCCCTTACGCTGAGAAGCTCGTCACCCTCGGCAAGCGCGGCACCCTGCATGCTCGCCGTACCGCCCTCTCCTCACTCCGTCATAAAGACATGGTGAAGACACTCTTCGAAGAGATCGCCGTGGCCTCCAAGGACCGCGTCGGTGGCTACACCCGCATCACCAAGCTCGGCCAGCGCCGCAGCGACTCCGCTCCGATGGCCTACATCGAGTGGGTGGACGCCTACGTGCCAAAAGCCGCACCAGCCCCTGAACCTGAAGTCGCAGCCGAGCCTGTGGCCGAAGAAGCAGCACCAGCCAAAAAGGCTCCTGCCAAGAAGAAGGCCGCTCCGAAGAAGAAAGCCGCCGCTGCTGAATAAGCAGGCGTCTCTCATCGAGAAACCATCCAACGCGGGAGTCGCAAGACTCCCGCGTTTTTTTGTGCCCTCATTGACCGCCTGCTGCAGACTTTCGTTTCATCTTCTTGCGCAGGCTCACCAAAACATGAGAACCCGGCATTCGGGTATCAGCTTGACCTCTTGCATGCCGTCGGACTTCGCGTTCCATGAGCCACCATGGAATCCACCATCAAGATCGCCCTCGTTGGCGCCGGCATGTTCGGCGGAGATGTTCACGCGCGTGCTTACGCGGACTTGCAGCGCTTCGGCATCGCCGGACAGCTTGCCCGCGTCGGCCTCGACAAATACTCACGCGAACTCGCTGGGGTGAAGTTTGACCTCGTCGCCGTCGCCACGCGCAGCGAAAAATCTGCGCTCAAAGCCGCAGCAGCCTTCAAAGACCTTACCGGCCATGAGCCGCGCGCCTTCCACGGTGATGCCCCCTGGGACGACATCCTGGCCGCATTTCCTGATCTCGATGTTATGGCCGTGGCAACCCCGGATCATCTTCACACACAGCCCATTCTCGCAGCACTGGCAAAAGGGGTGCACGTCCTGACCGAGAAACCCATGTGCCTTTCGATTCAGGAGTCGGATGAAATCATCGCAGCAGCCAAGGCCCAGAACCTCATCGTCGCTGTGGACATGCACAAGCGCTACGACCCCGACCACCTGCGCATCCGCGATGACATTCAAAACCGCATCGGCGCACCGCTCTATGGCACCGCCTATCTCGAAGAACCGCTCGAAGTCAGCACCAGCACCTTCAAGTGGGTGGAAAGCAGCGACCCTTTCAGCTACGTCGGCCCCCATTGGACAGATCTGATCTGGAGCTACTACCACAGCAAGCCGGTCTCATTGACCGCCGTGGGCCAGAAGAAGCGCCTGATCCGCGATGGCATCAATGCCTTCGACGCCGTGCAGGTGCGCGTAGATTTCGACAACGGCATGTCGATCAGCTTTAACAACAATTGGGTGACCCCCGCCGATTTTGAAGGGCCGGTGAACCAGGGGCATGAAATCGTCGGTGCTGACGGCAAAGTCGAAAGCGACCAGCAGTATCGTGGTTTCCGCTGGTGGAATCAGGGTGGTGGCACACGCACAAGCAACAACCACTTTACCCGCGAAGTAACCCGCCCGGATGGCAGCAAAGGCTACATAGGGTATGGAGTCGATAGCCTGACAGTGGGATTGGTGGCCGTCTGCCGCGTCAAGTTTGCCAATGAGTCTCGCGACGACGTGGCCGGACTCTATCCGACCGCCGAAGATGCCCGCATTACTTGCGCCATTGTGGATGCCGCAGCGCGCGTCCGCGATCTCAACTGGAAATACATGCAGGAAGGCAAAGGAGCGACAGTTACAGCACGTTTTGACCAAAACGGCATAACTATCATAGACCCAAATGCCGCCGAAGTATTCCAGAGCATCTACGATCAAGCACTTTAGCTGCAAACTGGGGTAAATACCCCAGAGTTCCAAGCTTGACTTCAGCCTAAGTTTTTAATAAACAAGGCATTGTACCCCTATAAATAAAACAAATGACCCTATCCTCCTCCCAACTGCGCCGCGCCGCTGCTCTTCAAGAAAAAATCGAAGGATTGCAGCAAGAGCTGGCGCAACTTCTTGGCGGTTCCTCCAAGTCGTCCGCGGCATCAACACCCGCAGGTGAAAAGCCAGCCAAAAAGAAGCGCGTCATGTCCGCTGCTGCCCGCAAGAAGATCGCTGACGCTCAGCGCAAGCGCTGGGCCAAGCAGAAAGGCGAAACGCCTGCTGCTGAAAAGAAGGCCAAGTAGGTTTCTAATTCACGGTTAACACCGCGATAACTAGAAGGCCCCAGTTCGCAAGAACTGGGGCCTTTGTTTTTTGAAGCTGCTGCTCAAGTAAAGAGTTACTTAACAAACATGGGATCGTCCGGATTGCCCTTGCTCAGCAGATAGGCCATGAGGTCAAGGATGTCGTCTTCCTTGAGCATGAAGAGCAGGCCGGGAGGCATCATGCTGATCTTGCTCTCCTCCGTTTTCACAACTTTACGGGCATCAACATTGGTGAAGTTGTTGGGGTCCATCATGTTGGTGCAAACCATCATGATGTTCTCCTTCATGTTGGCGATGCGTCCGATGACCGTGCTACCGTCCTGCAGCGTGAAGACTGTACTGCCATACTGATCGCTGATCTCCTTGCTGGGCTCCAAGATATGCTCCAGCAAATCACGCGGGCTGTACTTGCCAGCCACACTGGTCAGGTCCGGACCGACGGCACCACCTTCGTTGTTGAAGCGGTGGCAGGCAAAGCAGGTGGCGGCACCAAACATGTTGCGACCATTGGCAAAGTTACGGTTGCCCTCCAGTCCAACACCAAGCGACTTGCTGAGTTCATCCAGCGTCCAGGCTTTGACGAACTGCATCGGCTTCATCGTGAAACTCGGAGCCTTGGCTTCCGGCTTCGCATCCAGCACGTCCTTGATCGCCAGCTTTTCTTCCTCCGTCATGGTGGAGAGTGCGTTCTGCTTGATCTCGCCGATGAACAGGTCAAACGAAGCCCCACCCTTGTAGTTCGCAGCGCGCAGGAACCAGCTGAAATAGTCAGCTCGAAGTTCCTTGGTCCAGCCGGTCTTCGCAAAGCGCAGGATACGAGCGTAGTCGATCTGCTCCTCCTGTGTCGGAGAGCCATTGACCAGCGGCTCAGCCTTGGCGACAACGCCGGCATCTCCCAGATAGACCAGCACCTCGCAAAGGTCACGGTTCAAGGCCGGATCATTCGTGGGGAACAGCGGCGCAAGATGCTTGATCAGCGTCTCCTTCGTTGCCGCATCCGGCTCACCCATGCGTGTGAAAGCGAGCATGTAATCACGGACCAGCGTGACACGGTCGAGACCTTTGAGCGCCTTGAAGTCGATCTTGTTCAGCGCGGCCAGCACCGGCTGCTGAAGTGCTTTGTCACCTCCGCTGCTGCGAATGAGGCCCATGAGCGCGGTGAGAGCGGCGCGTGAATTGGATTCGTTCAGCGCCTTGTCCTTCCATGAAGCGATAGGCTGATGCTCCAGTGCGATACGGGCGGCGAAGCGGACATTGCGATCTGTGCTGCCCAGGCCAGGCCAGACAGCGTCAGCGACCTTGGTGTCCTGCATGCCATAGGTGGCTTCAATAGCCCTGCGTAATTCCGAGGCGTCATTTTTGTTCACCTCCAGCAGCCATTTGAAATCCAGCTCTTGGGTGCCGCGTCCGACCTCAACGAACTTGGGCACGATCGCTGCGGCTTTTTCATCCCCCACATAAGTCACCCGATACAGCCCCGACTGCACCTTGCGCCCACCCACGCTCACATACATCGCGCCATCCTTCTTCGAGACTTCAATGTCCGTCAGCGGCAGCGGCGAGGCGCTCATGAATTCCTCGGTCACACCGGAATAACCACCGCCATTTGGCGAGAGATGAACGGCATACATTTTGCCGTAGCTCCAGTCACAGATGTAGAGCGCGTCCTGATACTTCGCCGGGAACTTGGCGCCATAGCCAAAGGCCACACCGGTGGGCGAGCCAGGACCGATGTCCACCACGGCAGGCAGGCTGTCCTCCCAGCGCGCGGGAAATTTCTTGCTGCAGGTGCGCCAGCCGAACTCGCCGCCGCTCTGCATGAAGCACACGCGGGTGGGGCGGTACCAGGGCATCCCGGTGTCCCACTCCATGTCAGCATCAAAGCCGAAGATGTCGCCGTTGCGGTGCATGGCGATGTCGTAGGTGTTCCGCGTGCCGGTGTTCACCAGCTCCCACTTCTTGCCATCCAGATCCGTGTGCGCCAGCCAGCCACCGGGCGCCAGCACATCGCGCATGAAGCCACGGCCCAGCAGCATGGGATAAAGCTGGTCTTCCGCCCAATGACGCGGCACCAGGCTGGTCTCGCAGCTCGGCTCAGGCGTCTGGTTGCCGCACATCACATACAAGCTCTTGCCATCCTGGGAGGCAATGACGCCATGCGGCCCATGCTCACCAGCCTTGCCGGGGAAGGAGCGCAGCAGTTCCACGGTGTCGAATTGATCATCTCCATTCGAGTCTTTGCAGCGGTAGAGGCCGCGGCCTTGATAAGCATCATCATTCACCACGCCATAGAGAGCGCCTGCATGATACAGCAGCCCCTGGCAGTGACCAAAGTCGATGCTGAGCTTTTCCACCTTCGTCTCACCCGGGCTGCCATTCAGCGCCGGTGGGGTGATGCGATACATCGCGCCATACTGGTCGCTGCATATCATGCGGCCTTTGTCGTCCTGCGTCATGGAAACCCAGGAGCCCTCCTGCGCCTTCGGCACGGAATACAGCAGCTCCACTTTGAAGCCTTTGGCGATCTTCACCTTGTCAGCCGGTGTCGCTTGATCGGCCAGCTGAGCGAACGACGCAGTCGCGATGAGCAGTAGAGAAATGAGAGCGGTTTTCATGGTTGGAAAGGACGATGCTGCATGTTCTACTCCGAACTACTTCATGAGTTCCTTGACCTTGCCTTCGATGGCGTCGGACCACATCTGGTAGCCCTGGGCGCTGAGGTGCAGCAGGTCGGGCATGATTTCCTTTGGCAGCGTGCCATCGGGCTGCAGGAAGGTGTTGCCGATGTCCATGTAGAAGATGCTTTTGTTGTCTGCGAAGCCGGAAATGAGGTTGTTGGTGGCGACGTTCTGTTTGCGCATCGCATCCTCCTTGGTGGCACCTCGCGGAAAGATGCCCAGCACCAGCACCTTCGCCTCCGGGAGTTTTTTGCCCAGGATGTCGAGGATCATCTTCACGCCCTCGGCGGTCTGTTCAGCACTGCTGGCATACGCCACTCCGCCATGCTCGGCAGCAGGGCGGCCCTGATGGCCAGTGTTGTTGGTGCCGATCATCAGCACCACCAGCTTCGGCTTGATGCCGTCAAAGTTGCCGTTCTGCAGACGCCAGATCACGTGCTCGGTGCGGTCACCACCGATGCCAAAATTCGCCGCCTTGAGCGGTGCCCACGTTTTGGCCCAGACACCCTTGCCGTTGCCTTCCCAGCCTTGGGTGATCGAGTCGCCCAGAAACACCAGCTGCGCCTCTCCCTTCTTGGAAATGGCGTTGAAGCTCTCGTGGCGCTTCATCCAGCCGCTATCACGCGGCTTGGGATCAATGGCGAGATTCTTGGCCGTTTCAGCAAAGCTGGTGGCGGCGACACAGAGGGAGGCGAGCAGAAGGGTGCGGAATTTCATGGTCAGAGGCGGCGATGATGCCGGGAAGCCATGAAACTCGCAAGCCGCGAATGTTATTTCACGCCTTCAGCGCCCAGTCGAGCAGCGCCTGCGCATCACGCCAGACGCCTTCGTGGCTGTCGTTGAGGATGACTACAATGCGGCGGCGTCCATTGCGCTCGCCGGTGGCCACGAGGCAGTAGCCCGCAGCCTCGGTGTAGCCGGTTTTCATGCCATCGCAGTAGCTGGCGGTGCGCAGCACGCGGTTGGTGTTGGCCAGTTCGATGAACTTACCGTCGGGCTTGGTGAATTTGAAACTCTGCAGCTTCACGATCGCGCGGATGTCCGGCAGCTTGTCTGCCGCCTTGGCGATCATGGCCAGGTCCCGCGCAGTGGAGTAGGGATCTTCATCCGTGAGCGAAGGCAGGCCGTGCGGATTGACGAAGTGTGTGTTCTTGAGGCCGAGAGCCTGCGCACGTGCGTCCATCTTTTCCGCAAAGGCGGCCACGCTGCCGGCATTGTCACGCGCGAGCGCCTGCGCGATGTCGTTGGAACTCTTCACCAGCATGGCGGTCAGCAGCATGCGGCGGGTGTATTGCTCCCCCACCTTGAGGCCGATGCGCACCGGAGCGCACTGTGTGTCCGCCAGTTCAATCGTGACCACTTTGTCGAGGTCTCCCGCTTCCACCACGAGCAGGCCGGTCATAATTTTCGTCGTGCTGGCGATGGCCCCACGCTGGTCCGGGCTCTTTTCGAAGAGCACATCATCATTCTCAGGATCAATGACGATGCAGCGCCCCGCAGTGATCTGTGGAATGGCACCCCGCAGATTTTTGATCTCAATCTCACGGCGCACCTTCTTCGTTTTCTCGATCTCCTCGGCGAGCTGCGTCTCCAGCTTCTTCTTCAGCTGTGCCACCGCCACCTCACGCGCGGCGATGTCCGCCTTCGCCTGGACGATCATCTGCTTCTCTCCAGCAAAGTCCTGCTCACGCTTGGCGATCGCCGCGGCCTTCGCTTCGATCTCCTCTTCCCTCCATTGCAGCTGCTGCTCGCGCTTGGGGTCACCACAGCCGGAGATGGAAATGCAAAGAAGACTGGCCAGCAGGGCACGGCGGAAGGGGGGAGACTGACGGGGCGGGATCATTTCAGAGTTCAGCGAGGAGTTCTTTCAGGCGGGCGACGGGCCACTGGCCAGGAGCATTCGAAGCACCAATAAAGCCGTAATTCAGCAGGCTGCCACATTTAGCCAGCACCAGACGCGAAACACGCCCCCAAGGGCCCATGCCCATGACGGAAAGCCGCAGCCTGTGCGTCTCCCCCGCCAGCTTCATGAGGCTCGCCAGATCCTCCTGCGTATTCAGGTAGGTGGCGATCTTCACAGCATCCAGCCCCGCCTGCTGGCCGAAATTCACCGCCCCGCGCAGCACCTCCTCCGCCGGGGTGGCCTGAAAGTCATGGAAAGAACCCACCACCGGCACACCCGCGGCACGCGCTTTCTGGACCGTGCCCTGCATCTGCGCCGCGCTGCGCAGTTCAATGTCGATCAACGTGGCGAGGTCCAGCAACGGCTCGATCATTGCCGCACGGGCCGCCGGATCCTCAGGCCCCTGCCCACCTTCCGCCGGATGGCGGGCCGTCAGCAGCAGAGGCAGGGTGTTTCCTGCCAGTTTGGCACGCAGATCCGCCGCAGGTATCTGCAGCTGGTCCAGCCGCAGCTCAGCCACGTCGCATAAGTTCGCGCGGGAGGCCGAGTCGAGGGAGATAAAGTGCTCAAGGGCAGCAGAATCCGCCACCACACCCACCGCGAGAGGTCGGGAGGAGAAAAGCAGGTTTTTAGAGGAAACAAGTTGAGCCATTGGCTAGGCGGAGTATAATTTTAATAAATGTAAATAAGATTCAGTATCTTACTCGTCACTATGCTGGGCCGGAAGCAAGAAATCAATTTGCAGCTCACCGAACTGCTCGACAGCGCGCTCCTGGCGTTCTGCCTGTGGTTTGGTCATTACTTGCGCGCAGATTTAGTGCCGGTCTTTTTTCACGATGCGGTTGAGATTCCGCCCATGGAGAAGTTTTACTGGGTGATTGCGGTCGTGGCACCGTTCACACCCATCGTGCTGGAGGCACGTGGGTTTTACTCCAACATCTACAACAAGACACCAGCGCGCTCGATCCGCCAGCTCGCAGAGGCGCTTGCTGTCATCGGCATGTGCATCGCCTTTTGCATCGTGTTCTTCAAATGGTCGGTCGAAAGCCGTGCCGTGGTCGTTTTCTCCGTGGCTCTCGGTGCGCTCTCCTTGCTGCTGCGTGAAGCATGGCAACGTGAAATCCTGCGCAAGCAGATGGCCTCGGGCAAAGGTCGTGAACGCGTCATCATCGCCGGTGCCCAAAACGATCTGGCAGCCTTCCTGGCCAACATGACTTCCGAGCAGCGTGCGGAGATCGAGGTCGTGGGCCAGATCGACATCATGCAGCGCCCGATTTCAGATCTCGTCGCAGCGCTGCACGAGCACTCCATCAGCCGTGTTCTCTTTGCCGCGCAGCATGTGCACTTCAGCAAGATCGAAGAGGCCGTGCAGGCCTGCGAAACCGAAGGCGTGGAAGCCTGGATCGCCGCAGATTTCTTCCAGACCGCCATCGCTCGTCCGACCTTCGACGTGCTCGGCGGGCGCCTGATGCTGGTGTTTCACTCCACGCCGCAGGCCTCCTGGGAGCTGCTGTTCAAAGCCATCGTGGACCGAGTCGGCGCGCTCATCCTGCTCCTGTTCTCACTGCCCATCTGGCTCGTGGCCGTCATTGGCATTCGCTTTGGCTCCCGTGGCCCGGTCTTCTTCAAGCAGGAACGCGCCGGACTCTACGGCAAGCCCTTCACCATGTGGAAGTTCCGCACCATGCACCAGGGAGCAGAAGCTCAGCGCCAGGAACTGGAGGCGCACAATGAGATGGACGGCCCCGTCTTTAAAATCACCAATGACCCGCGCATCTTCGCATTCGGCCGCTGGCTGCGCCGCACCAGCATTGATGAACTGCCCCAGCTCATCAACGTGCTGCGCGGAGAGATGAGCCTCGTTGGTCCGCGTCCCCTGCCCGTCTATGAAATTCAGCGCATCGAAAAGCACGCGCAGCGCCGCCGCCTCAGCGTGAAGCCCGGCCTGACCTGCCTGTGGCAGGTCACCGGCCGTAACGGCATCAAGAACTTCGAGGAGTGGGTCGCGCTGGATCTCAAGTACATCGACAACTGGTCCTTCTGGCTCGATCTGAAAATTCTGGCTCAGACCCTGCCCGCCGTGATTCGCGGCATCGGCGCGAGCTAAGTATCAGGATACGTGCCTTTCGCACCGCATGTGATTGAAACGTGACGTCCACGGCCCCCGTAGTGGGTTGATGCGCCACGTTCTCTTATTCTTCGCCGCCTGTGCGTCTTTGCACGCCGCCACTCCAGCCAAGCTCGATTTCGGCACCGTCCGTGAAGAGCACCTCATGATCCCGATGCGCGACGGCAAGCGCCTCTCCGCCTATGTGTTCTTCCCGCCGGGCGAAGGCAAGTTTCCCGCCATCTTTGAGCAGCGTTATGCGGACATCAGCAGCGCCGGATCCCGCAAGGCTGCCGCCAAGTTCGCTGAAGGTGGCTTTGTCATTGCTCTCGTGAACTACCGTGGCACGCATGAGAGCGAAGGCGTTTACCGTGGCTATCGCGGCCTGCAATGGGGGCCGCTGCGCGATGGCTATGACGTGTGCGAATGGCTGGCCGACCAACCTTGGTGCACCGGCAAAATCGGCACCTATGGCGGCTCCCAGGCGGGTTACGCGCAGAACTACCTCGCCGTGACTCAGCCGCCGCATCTCGTGGCTCAGTACATGACCGACACCGGCCTGAGCTTGTACCAAGAAGGCTACCGCATTGGCGGTGCCACCAAGCCGCAGCGCTTCATAAAAGGCGGCTCTGTGGCACGCGACATCAAGGACAACGAAGCCATGCTGCGCGAGTGGGACCAGCACCCCGACTATGACGATTTCTGGAAGGACGAAGACGCCTCCCTGCATTTTGACAAGATGAACTACCCCTGCTTCACCATCGGCAGCTGGTTTGATTTCATGTGCCAGGGCAGCGTGGCCAGCTTCATCGGCCGCAACAATCATGGCGGCCCGAATTCACGCGGCCAGCAGCAGCTCATCATCGGCCCCTGGCTGCACGGCGGCTATCCGAAGTCGAACAAGATCGGTGATCTCCTCTTCCCGGAGAACGCCATGTTTGATGTCTACCCGCACATGACGAAGTGGTTCAATCATTACCTCAAAGGCGAAAACAACGGCGTCGAAAAGGACACGACCGTGAAATACTACGTGATGGGCGCCGTCGGTGAAGAAGGCGCTCCCGGCAATGTCTGGCGTGAGGAAAAAGACTTCCCGCCCGCCAGCAAAGCCGCCGACTGGTTCCTGCAACCCGACGGTAAACTCGCCGCCGCGAAACCCTCTGCCGATAAAGCGAGCACGGCCTATCTCAGCGATCCTGCTCATCCCATGAGCCTGCCTTACGCAGGGTTCCCCGGCGCCAAGGATGCACGTGCTTTTGAAGAACAGGCCGAAGTACGCACCTGGACCAGCGAGGTGCTGAGCAAGCCGCTCGAAGTTACAGGACGCATCAAGGCCGAAGTCTTCGTGTCATCCACTGCCAAGGACACAGACTTCTTCCTGCGCGTGACCGATGTGTATCCCGATGGCCGCTCCATCCTGATCGTGGACTACCCCTTGCGCGCACGCTACCGGGAAGGCTTTGATCATCAGAAGCTGCTCGTGCCGGGTGAGGTCGCCAAGCTCTCGTGGGACATCGGCTGGACCAGCATCATCTTCAACAAAGGCCACCGCATCCGCATCACCATCGCCAGTACCGGTGCGCCTTATTATGAGCCGAACACGCAGACCGGCGCTCCCATCAGCCACTTCATCACCGAACCCGGCGTGCCCGCGATCAACACCATCTGGCATGATGCCACCCATGCCTCGCGTGTGATTCTGCCCGTCATCAAGTAACTCCCCATTTCTCATGCAATCACACACTCCTTCCATTTCACGCCGTTCCTTTCTGAGTACCGCACTCGCCGCCGGTACGGCTCTATCCGTTCAGGCCAAAGATCAGGCACCGCTGATCGCCTACGTCGGCACCTTCACCTCGCCGCTGCAAAACATGAAGGCCACTCAGGTGGATCTGCCACCGGGGAACGGCCAGGGCATCCATCTCTTTGAAGTGAACCGCAGCACTGGCGCCATGACTCCCTGCGGCCTGTACCAGTCTGGCCTGAGTCCGAACTGCCTCACCTTCAATGCCGCCAGGACGGTCCTGTATTCCACGAATGAAACCGACCACCAAGGCGATAACGAAGCAGGATCCGTCAGCGCTTATTCCATCAATCCCAAGGATGGTCAGTTGACACTGATGAACACCGTCAGCTCTGGCGGTAAGGGGCCAACCTATGTGAGCCTCCATCCCTCGGGCCGTTTTCTGCTGGTGGCCAACTACTTTGGCGGCTCAATGTCTGTGCTGCCAATCAAGCCTGATGGCAGCCTCGGAGAAGCCACGGACTTCAAGCAGGATGCTGGCACCATCGGGCCCAAGAAAGCCACGAATGCGCCTCCCGGCAGCTTCGCCTTTAGCGGCCATGATGGAACGCATTCGCACATGATCGCGGCCGATGCTTCAGGGCGCTTTGTGCTGTCTGTGGATCTCGGCCTTGATCAGATCCTGGTGTGGAAATTTGATGACCAAAAAGGCACGCTGACGCCGAACGATCCTCCCCACGTCACCTTTCCTCCGGGAGATGGCCCACGCCACTTTGCCTTTCATCCCAACAACCACTGGCTCTACTCCCTTCAGGAGGAGGGCTCCAACATCGTGCTGCTTGATTACGCCCCTGAGAAAGGCCGCCTCACTCCACGCCAGACGATCTCCAGCCTGCCACCCGGATTCGCCGGCAGCAACTTCTGCTCCGAAATCCTCGTCTCTGCCGATGGCCGCTTCGTCTATGCCGGCAATCGTTTGCACGACAGCATCGGCATTTTTGCCGTTGGCAAAGACGGCACCCTCACCTTCGTCACCGAAGAGTGGACGCACGGCGACTACCCGCGCAGCTTCAACTTCGACCCCACCGGCGAGTTCTTCTACAGCCTCAACCAGCGCGGCGACAACGTCGCGGTGTTCCGCGTCGATCGCAAAACCGGCGTCCTCAACTTCACCGGCCATTACGCAGCCGTTGGCAACCCTTCGAGCATCGTCTTCCTGGATCTGGCTAAAGGCGGCTGATTGAGACAATCACGCTGCACCATCCTCGGCCATCGCACGTTCAATGCGGCGGTCGGGGATCAGCCATATGAGAGCCACGCACACGTAAAAGCAGGCAGAAATCCACGAGTGGTAAAACGCGGCTGGAATGGCCGCGAGATAGAACAATGGCGACAGCTTGCCTTTGTAATCGCTGCCCAAAGCCACGGCGAGTTTCGAGTTGCTGCCTTCATTCTTCAGAATGCAGTTTTGCAAAATATAGTAAGCGATGGCAGCACAGAGCAGCACCCCTCCGTAAAGCGCTGTCGGCAGCGCAGCGATGTGATTCTCCCCCATCCAGCCCGTGGCAAAGGGAAACAAGGAGAGCCAGAAGAGCAGATGCAGATTCGCCCACATGATAGGGCCGGTGACCTTGCGGCAGGCCTTCAGCAGGTGATGATGATTGTTCCAATAAATGCCCACGTAGATGAAACTCAGCACGTAGCTGAGAAACACCGGCAGCAGCGGCTTGAGCGCTTCCAGATCGGCGCCATGCGGCACCTTCAACTCCAGCACCATGATGGTGATGATGATGGCCAGCACGCCATCACTGAAAGCTTCAAGCCGGTTCGATTCCATGGGAATGTTTTACGCCAGTGATGGCACGCCAATGCTGACGTCCACCTCGGCATTGTAGTCCACGCCTTCGAGACCAAAGCCAAAGAGACGCAGGAAGCTGGTCTGGTAGCCTTCGAAATCACCCAGCTCAGCAAAGTTTTCGGTGTTCACCTCGGCCCAGCGTTTGCCCACAAGCTCCTGAAGAGCAGGCTTCATTTCCCAGTCGTCCACGCGGATGCGTCCGGCTTCATCTGGCTGCGGATTGCCGTTGTAGAGGCGCTCGCGGAAAAGGCGGTCCATCTGCTCGATGCAATCCTCATGTGTACCCTCGGCCTTCATCGCCTTATAGAGCAGCGAGATGTAAAGCGGCACCACAGGGATCGCGGAGCTGGCTTGAGTAACGAGCGCTTTGTTCACAGAGACCCACGCCTTGCCCTTCAGAGGGGCCAGCTTGCCATCCAGCACACGCTGCACGCGCTCAAGGTCTTCCTTGGCACGGCCGATGGTGCCATTCTTGTAGATCGGCCAGGTCACTTCAGGCCCGATGTAGCTGTAGGCCACGGTCTGCACGCCTTCGTCAAGAACCCCGGCGCTTTGCAGCGCATCAATCCACATTTCCCAGTCTTCACCGCCCATAACGGCCACGGTCTGCGCGATCTCGTCTTCATTCGCCGGATCGATGGTCACTTCATTGACCACGCCGTTGCCGGTGTTGAGGTTTTTGTTGGTGTAGGAGGCTGAGCCGATCGGCTTGAGCACGGATTTGAAAACTTCGCCGGTTTTTGGATGCGTGCGGCGTGGAGATGCAAGGCTGTAAATGACGCAGTCCACCTGCCCCAGATCTGCCTTGATGGCTTCGATCACCGTGGCCTTCATCGCATCGGAGAAGGCGTCACCGTTGAAGGAGCGGGCATACAGACCAGCAGCCTTGGCTTCGTTTTCAAAGGCGGCGGAATTGTACCAGCCTGCGGTGCCACAGCGCTCAGCCTCACCGGGTTTTTCAAAAAACACGCCCATGGTGGCCGCGCCGGAGCCAAAGGCCGCCGCGATGCGGGAGGACAGGCCGTAACCGGTTGAGGAACCCACAACCAGCACCTTCTTCGGGCCATTGGCGATGGGGCCGCGCGACTTAACGACGGCGATCTGGTCAGCGATGTGTTTGGCACAGCCGGTCGGATGTGCGGTGGTGCAGATGAATCCGCGAATTTTAGGGGCGACGATCATAGTTGGATAAGTTCAGCGTTAGCAGTCGCGAAGGTGCTGGCAACTGGTTTTCCCCGCCCGAAATCTTCCCTTGCACCCCAAGACCCCGGCAAATGAATGCGTGTATTGACGACCCCCAAGTGGTAAATTCACCCACTTAAATCGGTCCAACCCCATCGCCATGATGAAAACCTTCATCCTTTTATCTCTCGCACTGTGCCTGAGAACTGCCGCTCCGCTCAGCGCCGACACGGGGCCATTCGCTCCTGGGCTCATCGTCACGGAATATCCGCGCCATGCTTTGCAAGCCAATGAAAAAGACAACTTCTATGTACCGCTGGACCAGCTCGGCCAGCCGATCGGAGAAAAATACATAACCGAGTCCCTCACCCCGTGGAAATGGGAAACTGAACGCAATGCCGTGGCCAGCGGCTTTCTGGAAATCGAGGTCGATGGCGACTACAGTTTTTCCACGCACAGCTTCTACGACCGCAACCTGCTCATGATCCAGGGCGAAGTCGTCTGCGCTTTCCGGGATGGTGACGACACGGTGGTGACGATCCCTCTTAAAAAGGGCGGGCGTGTGAGCATTATTTCGGCAGGTTTTGTCGGAGGGCGCGGAGCCAGTGGCATCCACGTGCGCTGGAAGCCGCCGGGACAGGCCGAACTCAGCCCGATTCCGGCGCGTCTGTTGTCGCATGTGGATGACGGCAGCTTGAAGCCAAAGATTGTGGAGAAAGAGATGAAGCGGAGCAATGGACTGCTGGCCACGCATCTCGTCACCGTGACGGATGACTTCGTTGTGGAAGCTTATAAAAACGGTGTGCGTATTCAGGAAAGCCAGCGCACGCTGTTGAACGAAATCTTTGGTGCCACGGTAGAGCGCATGGCGGTGGATGTGCGTCCAGGTGACTGGCTGGTGTTTCACGTGGTGAACAATCATCTGCGCTGGGGTGGGGCGAAGTATTTCGCGGTGGCTGGCATGCTGGGGACAAATGACTTCGGCTTTGTGTCGGATCCGGCAAGTGAGGCGTGGTCGGTGTGCGATGATCCTGATGACGTGCGTGATTTCATCCGCCGGCGGGATGAGGGCACAGAAATCCGCGCCAGCCCCATCGCCAAGCCCTGGGAGGAAGGTGACGAGCACATGCGCCAAAATGCTGGGGTTGGATTTCCCGGCAAATCGCTCTGGGGCGGTGGTGCATCGACGTGGATTAAATTTGTTGCGCGTAAAAACCATCCGAAGCCTGCAACGCTCCCGGTCAAAGAAGTCACCCAATCCGTCCCGAAGGCCATTCTGAAGCAGACGCGCTGGCCAGTGCAGATCTTGTATGGCATGTATGGCAGCGGCGACAAGAACGCGGATGTCACGCTGCGCTTGAAGGAATACGTGGAGACAAAAAAGGAATGGTTTGCCGTGACGCCGGCTGCTCTCGGTATTGATCCCATTCCCTACTGGAACAAGAGCCTGTGGATCGCTTATGTGAAGGATGGCGTGAGGCGCGAGGTGCGGCGCTATGAAAACGAGCATGTGCTGCCGGAAAGCTTTTACGGTCCGCAGGACGCGCCGGAACTCACGAAGTGGCTTCCTGAAACTCGGTGGCGCGCGGAGAAGGGCGAACTGCAATTTCACGCGGATCACACCGCCACGGGTTATGGCTTTGAAGGTCTGCCGCAATGGGAGGCTCTGGCCAATAACAAGATGCGCATCACGTGGGCTGACGGCCGCAAAGCGGTATACTTTTTCGACTTCACCTGGAGCAGCTTCCGCGAAGAAGGTAACGAAAAGGCGACGTTCCACGTCATGAAGTGAGCACCATGTCCGCACCCGAACAACGCTTCTCCGACCGTGTGGAAAATTACGTGCGCTACCGCCCGAGCTACCCGCAGGAAATCATTCCGCTGCTGCAACGTGAGACAGGACTCATTCCTCA
>JAPLUN010000559.1 GCA_026397715.1 Verrucomicrobiota bacterium | reverse complement strand
GGTCTGCAGCACGCGCTTGATCAGCGTTTCCTGCTCGCCCTGGCTGTAGATGGCAAAGTTGTTCTTGTAGCCCACGTGCTCGGCAAACTCGCGCAGCAGACGCACGCAGAACGCGTGGAAGGTGCCGACCACGACCTTCTTGCCGAGGCCGTCGCGCACCATGCCCTTGATACGCTCGCGCATTTCGTTGGCGGCTTTGTTGGTGAAGGTGACCGAAAGGATGTTCTTCGGGTTGATGCCCTCGTTCACCATGAAGCTGATGCGTGCGGTGAGCACGCGCGTCTTGCCGGTGCCTGCACCTGCGAGAATGAGCAGCGGACCATTGATGGTGGTGGCGGCCTCGCGCTGCTGCGCATTGAGGGTGCCTGTAAATCCGTGGCTCATGGCGCACCCGCACCTCGCACGGGAAGACCACGTTCACGCCATTCATTCAGCACCTGGGGCAGGAGCTTGTGTTCCTCGACCTTGATCCGCGCATGCAGCGTCTCGGCGGTGTCGCCATTTTTCACCGGCACCCTGGCCTGCGCCAGAATGCGTCCGGCATCGATCTCTGCGGTGACGAGGTGAACGGTGCAGCCGGTTTCAAGCTCGCCCTCATCAATGGCAAGCTGCGGCGCATTGGCCCCTTTGAACTTCGGCAGCAGCGACGGATGCACGTTCACAATGCGACCGGCATACGCACTGATCACCGGCTCCTTGAGAATGCGCATGAATCCCGCAAGCACCACGACGTCAATACGTGCGCGCTCCAAGTGCTCAAAGATTTCCTTCTGCGCCGCGTCGCTGAGGCGGCGTAGATTGTCACCACCATTCACAAACAGCGCGGGCACGCCGGCGGCGCGGGCGATCTCACGAAAGCCGGACTCGGCCTGATCGGTGAGGGCGATGGCGATCTCAGCCTTCAGCTTGTGATCCGCGATGGCAGCGAGGATGGCTCGCAGATTGGACCCTGCACCGGAGCCCAGCACGGCGATGCGCAGCAGGCCGCTGTTTTTCGCGCCAGCATCACCCGCCTGCATTTTGTTGATGGTCTTCGTGGTGGAGCGCCCGGGCACCAGCGGCAGGATGGAAATCTGCGTGCCTGCGGCTTCAAGCGCGTTGCGCTCTTCACGATTGAGCGACTCCACGGTGTAGTCGCCGCCTTTGGCATACACATGCGGCTTGATGGCTTCGATGAGCGAGGTGGCGCGTTCGTCATCAAACACGACGACGGCATCCACGGCACGGAGCGCGGACATCACCTCCGCACGATCATGCTCGGGATTGAGCGGACGATCCGGGCCTTTCAACTGGCGCACGGATTGATCTGAATTCAAGGCGACCACCATGGCATCTCCAAGCGCACGGGCCTGCTCAAGGTAACGCACATGGCCTGCGTGCAGGAGATCGAAGCAGCCATTGGTGAACACCAGTTTTTTTCCCTGCTGATCCAGGGTGTCGCGCAGTCGCCGGACATCGGCGATGGTGGCGGGATTGTAGTCATCGGGCATGCTTTGCTATTGGCGCGAAGCGTGGCGGATGCAAGGTGGTAGAGGTCTGAAATTTCAAGGATGGAAAGGCTGGGCTGAGTGGCTTTGGGGCAGTCAAATTTTCATTCTTTGTTCGGTATTTTTTTCTTCCTTGATCCCAGGACGGAGTTTCAGGTGGAATCGCCGCTTTCGAACGTCCTTGTGGTGGACGTGGGCTGAACGGCGTGCGGGAGTTCACCGGCTCCCGCCTTCGGATGACCCGTGGTATGAGAGACGATCAGCACGTCGAAAGCGGTAGCTGCGTTCGTGCCTCACTGCGCGACCGCACTCCATATCAGAGAGGCAATCGCAGCCATCATGCCACGTTCTACCCTTATCGACTCCGATATATCTTCTTATATTATCAAAAGACATTCCTCCTTACTAAACACAAAAAAAGCGGAAGGCGATGCCCTCCGCTTTTTCGAAATCTATGAGACGAGGCTCAGCCCTGCTTGGACACGACCTTGTCAGAGGTGCTTTCAAGAACGGCGGCGCCGGGATCACGGGTGAGGGGCCAGTAGGCGTCCATGTTGAGCTTGACGGGCGGGGCCATCTTGAACTGCTCACCGGCTTTGGTTGCGAAACCCTGATAGGCAAGCGGCATGAGCGTGATGCAGACGCGCTCCTGATCAAACTTCTGCACGTGCAGCGCGGCGGCGAAGGTGCTCTTCTGATCGAGAACCAGGGAGTCGCCCACCTGATAAGGGTCAGCCTTGTCCTTGTTGCCGGGGAGAACGATTTCAATGTCCACATCTTCAATGTCTGCGGAACGTGCACGCACCACCCAGCCTTCAGTGATGACATCGTTCGCGGTGAGCGGACGAGCATTGATCACCTGGAAGGTGCCCTTCACATAGAGGGGCTGCTCCTGCTTGTAGTTGCGAATGTAGGAACGCTTGAGGAGATCATTCTTCACAGCAAGCTGCTCGCTGTTAAATGCATAGAACTCGGCCAGCACGTCACGCGCAGGAAGAAACTTGCCCTGCGGCACGGTGTAGTTGGTGAACTTGCGCAGCGGATCGAGCTTGTCGAAACGGGCGAGCACCCGGTAATTGAATGGTTTTTCAGGGTGAGCGAACACCATGATGCTGAAGAACCAGCAAAAGGTGGCGAAGCCCATCAGCAAAGTGATGAGAATGGTCCACCAAAAAATGCCGCCGGAGTCTTTCTTCTTGGAAAAGCTCCCGCCACCGTAAGAACGGTACTCATTGCCGTCGCTCAAAAATCGGATTTGCATGACAGTTTTGCGAAAATTTTAGTATTTATAAATCAGGAATGTTCAAATTCTACAATATCGACGGAATTTGAAAAGGAAATTTTGTGAATAAGTTGGCAACAAGATTGCTTCAATATTGGCCAAGGGAGTCAATGAATCTGAGGCTTAGATTCACGTGGTCTGAGGTTCAAAGGACGTGCCGCACCCACAGCTGCGTGCGGCATTGGGGTTGGAGAGCTTGAATCCGGCATCTGCCAGGGAATCGACGTAATCGATCTGGCAGCCGCGCAGGTAGCCGAGGCTCTCGTTGTCGATGATAATCGAGACACCATCCTGCGATTGCACTTCGTCGTCGGTTTTGGCCTGATCGAGGCCCATGACGTATTGCATGCCAGCGCAGCCGCCCTTCTCCACACGCAGGCGCAGCCCGGTGCCCGCTTCGGCGTTCTTTTCCGCGATGAGGGATTTGAGATGTTCGATGGCGCTGGAGGTGAGGGAAATCATGGGTGAGCAGGCAATGGCGGGCATGTGTCTGATGCCCGAGAAGCACGGAGATTGCAAATCCCCATCTGGCATCCAAGATAACATTTCTGGGTGGCGGTACAGGCTACGCTCCCCACCACGCACTTTATCGAAATACATGGCAAAAATACGCATTCTTCCAGACGCACTCGCCAGCCAGGTGGCGGCAGGGGAAGTCGTGGAGCGCCCGGCCGCTTTGGTGCGTGAACTGGTGGAGAACAGCCTGGACGCCGGAGCCACCCACATCGAGGTGCATGCCCAGCGCGGCGGCATCGCGATGATTCGCATTGTCGATGATGGAAGCGGGATGGACAGGGAGGACGCCATGTTGTGTCTGGAGCGCCATGCCACCAGCAAGATACGGACCAAGGAGGACCTCGGCGCGATTCACACCTTTGGGTTTCGTGGCGAGGCGCTGCCCAGCATCGCCAGCGTATCGCGCTTCCGGCTTGCCACGCGTGAGAAATCGGCGCTGGTGGGCACGGAAATCGAAGTGAATGGCGGCAAGCTGGTGGCGGTGCGGGACCACGGCGGCGCGCCGGGCACGGTCATCGAGGCACGCTCGTTGTTTTTCAATGTGCCTGCTCGCCGCAAATTCCTGCGCGCGGAGAACACGGAATTTGCCCACGTGGAGCAGCAGCTGCGGCTGCATGCCATCGCCAATCCGCAGACGGCCTTCACCCTGACTCACAATGGCGAACTCGTGCTGCACCTGCCGGCCACGCGCGACATGCTGGAACGCATTCGCGGCCTGGTGGGTGATGAGCTGGCCTCCCGCCTGCTCAAAGTCGAGGAAACCACCTTGCAGGGCGTGACCGTCTCAGGCTACATCGGCGGGCCCGGCATGAGCCGCTCCAACCGCCAGATGCAGACGACGTATCTGAACGGTCGCCCGATCGAAAGCGCCAGCATTTCCTACGGCCTGCGCGAAGGCTACCACACCGCGCTGATGAAGGGGCAGTATCCGGTCACCTTCCTGTTCATCCAGATGGATCCGCATGCGTTTGATGTGAACGTGCATCCCGCCAAAAAAGAGGTGCGCTTTCACGATGGTCACAGCGTGCGCGATGCCATCTCCCGCTGTGTAAGCCACACGCTGGAGAATGCCGCCAAGTTGCCAACGGGTCATGCCCCCACACGCGCCATGCCCGCCGCCCCTGCGGCAGCGCGAGTGCCAGTGGTGCCCGACAGCCGCCAAGAGCAGTTTGCCATGCCGGTGGCGGTTTCGTCCGCACCGCTAAGAAACATCGCGCCTGTGTCGGCAACCGCGCCACAGCCGCAGCCAGCCGTCTCTCATCGAGTGGCAGACGTGCTGGAGAGAATCGCCGCCGCACGCAGCGCTCCAGTCATTGAGCCTCGGGCCCCGGAAGCAGCGGCACCCGCAGAAGCACCGGAAGAGGAAGCGCCTCAGCCTTCCCCTGCCCCAGCCAAAACCGAACCCGCTGAGCCACCGGAGTACCGCATCATCGGTGTGCTGCAAAAACTCTACGTCCTCATGGAAGGCAAGGAAGGCCTCGTGCTCATGGACCAGCACGCCGCGCATGAGCGGGTGAACTTCGAAAAATTCCGCCGTGCCATCGAATCCGGCGGTGTGCCCTGCCAGCGGCTGCTGCTGCCCGTCACTCTGCAAACCACGCCGCGTGATGCCGATTTGCTGCGGCAGAATCTGCCCTCGCTCAACCGTCTGGGCATCGAGATCGAGCCCTTCGGCCCGAACATTTTCAAGGTGGAAACCCTGCCCTCGTTTTTGAAGACGGATGACCCCGCCGCCTGGCTGGATCAGGTGATCGAGGAGCTCAGCAGCCTAAGCACGAAATCGTCTAGCTTGCGCCTGAGCGAAGATGCCATCGCCACCATCGCCTGCCGCGCCTCGGTGAAGAGCAACGACGTGCTCTCCATCCCCGAGATGCAGGCGCTGCTCAAAGACCTCTTCGCCTGCGAGATGCCCTACTGCTGCCCGCATGGCCGGCCCACCCTGGTGCAGATTTCCACCAGCGAGCTGGAGCGGAAGTTTGGGAGAAGAGCGCCGGGGTAGGGCGTGGGCGCTGGTGGTTTGTAAGGAGTGGGACCATCCTGGTCCCAGCTTGGAAACGCTGGGTGAGGCGACGCTTGGCGTTGGGCGCTGCGGAGCGCTGGATGTGGCGGAGCGTTGAGGGACCAGGATGGTCCCCCTCCTGCCGGAGGCGCAGGGCTCGGAATCCTCCTCTCCTACTCCCCTCGGTATGGCTAATTAATCAATGGCTTCGAGAGACTGCAAACTGAGCCAAGCCTTCCGGGAAGAGGAGTATGGCTCTTGCCATATCACTTCCTCCACGAACACCACAAATCTTGTGATAACTCCTCGAAAACCCCACGTTAAAGGGCCGCATCCCCCATCCCCTGCCCTGTCCATGAATCCTTTCCGCAATGACCTCAGCCGCCGCACGTTTGTCTCCGGTGCCGCCAAAACCTTTCTTGGCGTCAGCACGGCAGCCCACTTCGGCTCCCGCATTCTGGCAGCCCCCGGGCAGGGAGCTTCGCCGCTGAAGCAGGCGGCCACGGCGCGCAATGTCATCTATCTGTACATGACCGGCGGCATGAGCCATCTGGACACCTTTGATCCGAAGCCGGAGAAGAAGGACATCATGGGCCTGACGAAGGTTATCAAAACCAACGTGGACGGCATCCGCGTCGCGGGAAACATCCCTCTCATTGCCCGGCAGATGGACAAGCTGGCCGTGATCCGCAGCATGATGACGACACAGGGCGCGCATGAGCAGGGCAACTACTACCAGCACACCAGCTACACGCAGCGCAGCAGCATCCGCCATCCCTCCATGGGTGCGTGGTTGCAGAAGTTTCAGGATCGTGGCAATCCCACGCTCCCCGGCAGCGTCATGATCGGCAACGACAGCCGCCATCCCGGCGCTGGATTCTTTGAGAGCCGCTTCGCGCCGCTGATGATCAACGACCCCGAAAGCGGCATCAACAACGTGAAGACCAACCAGTGGTTCACCGAAGAGCGCTTCAACAGCCGCCTCAGCGTCGCCAAGCAGCTCGACCGCCAGTTTGCCGAGACCTACAACGTCAAAAACGTGCGCGCCTATGCCGACATGTACGACGACGCCCTCAAGATGATGAAGAGCGAGGAGCTCGCCGCCTTTGACCTCAGCGCCGAGCCCGAGGCCCTGCGCAACAAGTACGGCCCCGACCGCTTTGGCCAGGGCTGCCTCCTCGCTCGCCGGCTGGTGGAGCATGGCGTGCGCTTTGTCGAAGTCTCCTTTGGCAGCTGGGACACCCACAATGCCAACTTCACCCGCGTCCCCGAATTGTGCGATGAACTCGACTCGGCCCTGAGCACCCTGCTGCAGGATTTGGAATCCCACGGCCTGCTACAAGATACCATGGTGGTGCTGGCCACCGAATTTGGCCGGACACCGGAGATCAATGCGAACGATGGCCGCGACCACCACGCGCGCGGCTTCTCCTGCCTCATGGCAGGCGGCGGCATTCGCGGCGGCCAGGTCTACGGAGCCACGGATGACTCCGGCCTGGAAGCCGCCGTCAATCCGGTGACGATCCCCGATTTCAACGCCACCATCGCCTACGGCCTCGGCATTCCGCTGGATCAGGTCCTCTACAGCCCCAGCAAGCGCCCCTTCACGGTGGCCGACAAGGGCAAGCCGATCACCCAGTTGTTTGGTTGAGCGGG
>JAPLUN010000333.1 GCA_026397715.1 Verrucomicrobiota bacterium | reverse complement strand
AACTGCGGGCTGAGATTCATGGCAGAAAATGCTTGGGCGGAAGACCGAGTCCTGTTATAAATTCGATTTTCCCTAACTTTGATGCTCCTGCAGCCTTTCCCGAAACATCCTGAATCCGTGTTGCCAAGCCGCCTGATCGCTCGCGGCGTTGCTGCGTGCCTGATGCTCATTTTGGGTGGAAATGCGGTCATGACCGCCAGTGCGCAGTCCGTTTCGGCCATGGCCCAGGCCGAGGCACGCCGCCGAGCCACTCAAATCAACTCGCTGAATTCTGAGATCGAGCGTGGGTACCAGTTGATCGACCAGCAGAAGGCGGCTGAGGCGCTGACCTTGTTTCAGGAAACCTACAAGGCGCTGCCAAATATTCCTCTCGCTCAAGAGTCACGACAGGCCGCACGCAACGGCTACGTGGTGGCAGGCTGCCTTATGGCCCAGGAATTTGCGGCCAAAGGTGATCTTGCCGCTGCGGGCAAAGTGCTGGATCAACTGCTGGCGCTCGATGTGGCGCCGAAAGACGAGCGGGTGCTGTCGCTCAAGAAACGCCTCGCAGATCCAGATCGTTTCCCTCCGTCCCTGACCGCCAAGCACGTGGACAATGTGGGTGCGGTGCAGACGCTGCTCATCAAGGCCAACTCGTTCCTTCAGATCGGTGATCTGGACAAGGCCATCTCGACTTTTCAGGACGTGTTGAGGATTGATCCCACCAACAGTGCCGCACGGCGTGGCATGGAAAGCGTGGAGAGGGAAAAGCAGAAGTATTATAAGAGCGCTTATGACCAGCATCGTGCCAAAATGCTGGGCGAGGTCACTCGGTCATGGGAAGACCCGGTTCCACTCACCGACCTCGACCGCAGCTCACTGTTTGGTGCCGGTGCGGCCTCACTCGTCAACCAACTGAGTGGAAGTGACAAAATCACACAAAAGCTTCGCACCATCACCTTTCCCAAGGTGGAGTTTGACGGGGCCACGCTGGCTGAGGTGGTGGAGCTGCTGAAAGTTCGCAGTCGCGACTTGGATCCCGAGGGCAGAGGGATCAGTTTTGTCCTCAGTGTGCCGCCAGAAGCGCGCGACAAGCAGGTAAGCCTGAATCTTCTCAATGTGCCCATGGAGGAACTGCTGCGCTATGTGAGCGAGATGTGCGGTGTAGCCTACAAGGTGGATGAGCATGCAGTGACCTTTGTATCCATCAGCGAGCGCAACAATGCGATCGTCACGCGCTCCTTCCGGGTGCCACCTGATTTTATTCAGAACTCTCCTGGGGGTGACGCGGCTGCCGCTCCACCCGCGGATCCTTTTGCCGCGCAGGCTCCGGCAGGTGGAGGCGGGGGGCTGACCATCCGCCGCCTTGGTGCCAAGGAGTTCCTCGAAGCACGCGGCGTGACTTTCCCGGACGGAACGAGCGCCAACTACAGCGCAGCAAACAACACGCTGACCGTTCGCAACACACTCTCCAACATGGAGACGGTTGAAATGATCGTCGAGCAGTCGACGAAGGCCACGCCGAAGATGGCCGTGATTCATGTGCGCATGCTGGAAGTGAACCAAAAGAATTTGGAAGAGCTGGGTTTTGACTGGCTCATGGGCGGTGCCGGGCTCAACAACAATGTTTTCGTTGGCGGTGGCAGTGCAGGAAATGGAGCGGCCACCAATCCAGCCGATTTCGCATTCAACACGCCTTACGTCGTTCCTCCTCTTGTTGTGGGTGGTGGTGAAGTGTTTCCTGCGATTCCAGTTTCCGGAGCTTTTGCCGGCCCGGTTCCTACAGGCACCAATGCACCTTTCCCCTACGGTGGCGGGCCAATCACCTCAGGTCTCCGGTCGGGGGACTATGCGACGACTGCTAATTCCCTTGATAACCTGCTCCAGACGGGTTCTACCACTGGAACCAAGAACGTGGCACCTGGTGTCCTGTCCGTTGCTGGAGTGTTTACCAATCCTCAGTTTCAATCCGTGCTGCGCGCACTCTCACAGAAAAAGGGAATTGATGTCAATGCATCCCCCAGCGTTACAACGAAGAGTGGTCTCAAAGCGATCGCAGAGGTGACGCAGGAGTTCATTTACCCGACGGAGTTTGATCCGCCAAGGCTGCCACAGGGTGGTGGGCGTCGAACAGGAGGTGGTCAGCAGATGATCGCTACGCCGACAACACCCACTGCCTTTGAAATGAGAAAAACGGGGGTGTTGGTGGAGGTCGAACCTGTGATTTCAGAAGATGGCCGCACCGTGGAGCTCACGATCGCGCCACAAATGACCGTTTTTGAAGGCTTTGTGAATTACGGCTCGCCAATTTATGTGCCTGCAAGTCTCAGCGTCCTGCCCATCACATTAACCAATGGCACCACCGGCTACGTGCCTCTGAGCTCGCCTGATGAATTGATCACTCCCAACAAAATCCTGCAGCCAGTCTTCAAAGTGCAGAAAGTGACGACGGCGGTGAAAGTGTACGATGGAGCAACGGTGGTGCTGGGCGGGGTCAAGATAGACAACCGCACCCTGGTGGAAGACAAGGTTCCTATTCTGGGGGATCTTCCTTTTGTGGGAAGGCTCTTCAAGAGCACCACCAAGCAGACGGACACCAAGAACGTCATCATCTTCGTCACCGTGGAGGTGGTGGACCCTTCCGGCCGCAGGGTCAATCGCGACACTGCTGCCGTGGCGCAGTGAACCTGCCTCAGGAGAGGTTTGACGGGGCAGCTTCAGCCGCTGCGATCTGACCGGCCAGTGCGAAGTCCAGCCAGGTCAATCCCTCTGCGCTGTGGGTGCTCAGACGCACGATCACTTTGCGCCAGCCAACCAGCAGGTCCGGATGGTGATTCCTCTCCTCGGCCAAAACCGCGACTTGCCGCACAAATTCGATGCCGGCCATGTAACTGGTAAAACGGAACTCTTTCACCAGTTCCTTGCCTTCCACCTGCCAGCCGGGAAGGGAGATCAGCTGCTGCAGGATGGCGGATTCGCTCAAAAGCTCCGGTTTCATGGACTCCAGCATCCGGCGGCAGCTCAATGGCATCAAGCATCGGAATTGCTTTCTTCGTGTCATTGGACTAAATACATCCCCCCCCGCCAAGCCAACTGAATGTCCATCTCCCGCACTCGCAATTTCTCCATCATCGCCCATATCGACCATGGGAAGACCACGCTCTCTGACCGTCTGCTGGAGTTCACGCAAACCATCACCGTACGGCAGCAGCAGGACCAGCTGCTTGATTCGATGGATCTGGAGCGCGAACGCGGCATCACCATCAAGGCGCACCCGGTGTGCATGAACTACAAGGCCAAGGATGGGCAGATGTACAAGCTGAACCTGCTCGACACCCCCGGGCACGTCGATTTCAGCTACGAGGTCAGCCGCTCGCTGGCTGCTTGTGAGGGCGCATTGCTGCTGGTGGATGCTTCGCAGGGGGTCGAGGCGCAGACCGTCGCGAATTTGAACCTGGCCCTGCAGCAGAACCTGCATGTCGTACCCATCATCAACAAGATTGACCTCCCGAGCGCCGACGTCGAAAAGGTGAAACGCCAGCTTGAGGACATCCTCCAGCTCTCTTCCGATGAGGCCGTGCCTGCCAGTGCAAAAATGGGTATTGGCATTGAGGATATTTTGGAGGCCATCGTCGCCTTCATCCCGCCTCCGACAGATCCCGGAGACGGCTACCTGCGGGCTTCAGTTTTCGATTCGATCTTCGATCCCTATCGCGGGGTTGTCAGTTATATCCGCGTCATGTCCGGCACCATCACGCGTGGTCAAAAGGTGCGCCTGATGGCCTCAGGCAACGATTCCGAAATCAAGGACCTCGGCACCTTCCGCCCGAAGATGGTCCCCTGTGAAAAGCTGGAGGCTGGGGATGTCGGCTACATCATCGCCAACGTCAAAACGACCGCTGACGTGAAGATCGGTGACACGCTCACTGAGAGCCGCAAGCCTGCCCCTGAGGCACTGCCCGGCTTCAAAGAGATCCACCCCCTCGTCTTCAGCGGCATCTATCCCGTCAGCACCGACGACTTCGAGGCGCTGAAGCTCGCCGTCGGCAAGCTCCAGATCAATGACGCCGCCTTCACCTTCATGGCGGAAAGCTCCGCCGCTCTCGGCTTCGGCTTCCGCTGCGGCTTCCTTGGACTGCTGCACATGGAAATCGTCCAGGAGCGTCTGCGCCGTGAGTTCGACATGGATGTCATCTCCACCTATCCGTCCGTCATTTACGATGTGCTGAAGACCGACGGCACCGAGCTCAAGGTGGACAATCCCACCTTCCTGCCGCCACAGGCGGAGATCGAGGAGATTCGTGAGCCGATCGTGAAGGTGAACGTCATGATCCCGAACGAGAACATTGGGGACATCATGCAGCTCGTCATGGACAAGCGCGGCGTGGTGAACAACACCGAAACACTCGACGACCGCCGCGTGCTTCTTCACACCGTCCTGCCACTGAACGAGATCCTCGTGGACTTCAACGACAAGCTCAAGTCCATGACCCGTGGTTACGGCAGCATGGAGTATGAACACGCCGGCACCCAGGCCGCCGAGCTCGTCAAGATGGACATTCTCATCGCCAGCGAGCCCGTGGACGCTTTCTCCTGCATCGTTCACCGCAGCAAGGCTGAGAGTCGTGGACGCCAGCTCTGCGCGAAGCTCAAGGAAGTCATCCCTCAGCAGCTCTTCGTCGTCGCCATTCAGGCCGCCATTGGTGGCAAGGTCATTGCCCGCGAGAGCATCAGCGCCATGCGCAAAGACGTGACCGCCAAATGCTACGGCGGTGACATCTCCCGTAAGCGCAAGCTGCTCGACAAGCAGAAGGAAGGTAAGAAAAAGATGAAAGCCATCGGCCGGGTGAACATCCCGCAGGAGGCGTTCATTCAGGTGCTGAAGAACGACTGAGCCGGAGAAGCTTGCATCGCTGAGGAGAATCCGGGGTGTTGAGGGGCACAGGTCTGGATCTGCATGCCATGCAAATTCTGCGGCAAGACGCGTCCAGTGCCACGGCCAGTCTCGTTTGTTCAGAATCTGTGATAGCCGCCGAGGTGCTGGTGGTGGAGCCCCGGGGCTGACGCAAATCGGTTTTGGGTCGATCACAGCACTTGAGCATTGCCTGCCCCATCCTAGAATCACGCACTCGACCCCATGTTTTTCCTCACCCCACGCTACCTCAAGCATGCCAAGCTCCTGCACAAGGGCGTGACACGCTTCATCAACTACAAGCGCGACATCCTGCCGCCGGCCAAGCTGGATGAGATCACGGCTTTGCGCAGCAGCCTGGAGGATGCCATGCGCGCCAGGGACAAGGCGCGCATCAGTGCCTTGAACGATGAGATCAACAAGGCCTGTGAAAAAGCGCTGCCGCATGTGGAGCATTCGGACATCGGCGAAAATGTGGAGGTGTTCTTTGTCGCCATTGTCATCGCGCTGGGCATCCGCAGCTACATCGCTCAGCCGTTCAAGATTCCCACCGGCTCCATGCAGCCGACTCTTTATGGTCTGGTCGCGAATCACACCGATCAGGATGTGACGCCCAATTTATTGGTCCGCTGTAAGGACTGGGTGGCTGGGCGCAGCTACTACAATGTCCTGGCCAGTCGTTCGGGTTTCCTGCGTAAAGATGGGCCTCCTCTGACGGAGCACAGCTACCTCGGCTTTTTCGCGCACTGCCGCCTGCATTTTGAAGATGGCGGCACGCAGTGGATCTGGGCGCCCATGCGCCAGCTCGCCACCGACCCGGATGGCTTTAATCTGGGCATGCAGCGTTACCTGAACCTTCCCGTCAAGGAAGACGGCCAGAACATCACCCCAGATGCGCGGGTAGAGCAAAAGCTCGGGGAATCAGGCGGGACTTATGTTACCGAAGGGCAGTTGCTGGCACGCGGCACTCTGGACACCGGGGACCATGTGCTGGTGAATAAATTCGCCTACAACTTCCGCCGTCCAACCCGTGGCGAGGTATTCGTGTTCACCACGAAGAACATTCGCAGCCCTTACATGCGGGTGAGCGTTGAAGAGGGCTCTCAGCATTACATCAAGCGTCTTGTGGGTGTGCCTGGGGACCGGCTCGAAGTCAAATCGCCGGTGCTGTGGGTGAACGGCAAACCCGCTGAAGAGTTTGGCATGAAGCGCGTGGGCGGAATGGAAGGTCTGTACAAAGGCTACGGCAACTTCGGCTTCCTTTCGGACGGCACCGTGCGCGAACTGAGCAACCGTGACAGCGCGCGGGAATACTGGGCCATGGGCGACAACAGCTACAACAGTTCCGACAGCCGCTACTGGGGCTCAGTGCCAGAGCGCAATCTCGTCGGCCCCGGTTTGTTCTGCTACTTCCCGCTGGGAAGGAACTGGGGCCTGATCCGGTAGTTGCGGGGTTAAATACGCGGGGGATGGCCCCCGCGTCGGAGCTCAGTCTTACAGACCTTCCTGCCGCAGGAAGTTCTCCACCCAGGTGATGTCGTACTGGCCGTTCTGGAAGTCGGAGGTGGTCATGATCTGGCTTTGCAGCGGGATCGTGGTCTTGATGCCTTCGACGGTGAACTCACCGAGCGCCCGGCGCATGCGGCGGATGGCGATCTCACGGGTGGCACCGGTGACGATGAGCTTGGCGATCATCGAATCATAATACGGCGGCACGGAGTAGCCGGAATAGACGTGGGTGTCCACGCGGACACCACGGCCACCGGAGGTGTACCACAGATTGATCTTGCCCGGGCTGGGCGCGAAATTGCGGGCAGGATCCTCGGCATTGATACGGCACTCAATGGCATGGCCACGAGGCTGGGCGTCCACCACGTGCTCGCTCAGCGGCAGGCCGGCGGCGATGCGGATCTGCTCCTTGATCAGGTCACAGCCATACACTTCTTCCGTGATAGGATGCTCCACCTGGATACGGGTGTTCATCTCCATGAAGTAGAAGTTCTCGCACTTGTTATCGACCAGGAACTCGATGGTGCCGCAGTTCTCGTAACCGATCTCCTTGCAGAGCTTCACCGTGGCTTCCCCCATGCGCTTGCGCATTTCTGGGGAGATTTTTGGGGAAGGGCACTCTTCGATGATCTTCTGATTGCGGCGCTGCATGGAGCAGTCGCGCTCACCGAGGTGAACGACGTTGCCATGGGAATCAGCCACGACCTGGAACTCGATGTGGTGAGGCTTTTCGACGAGCTTTTCCATGTACATGGAGCCGTCGCCGAAGCATTTCATGGCTTCCAAGGAAGCGGCTTGGAAGCTGGACCGCAGAGTGGCCTCATTGAGCACGGGGCGCATGCCGCGGCCGCCGCCGCCGGCGCTGGCCTTGACCATGACGGGGTAGCCGATCTTGCGGGCCCATTCGAGGGCTTCTTCTTCTGTGTGAATGATGCCGTCAGAGCCGGGCGTGATGGGCATGCCTGCCTTCAGGGCCGTTTCACGCGCCACGTTCTTGTCACCCATCATGCTGATGACGCGGGCGGAGGGGCCGATGAACTTGATTTTGCACTGGTCACACACCTCGGCGAATTCGGCCTTCTCAGAGAGGAAGCCGTAGCCGGGGTGGATGGCGTCCACGTTGGCAATCTCCGCCGCGCTGATGATGCGGCTCATTTTCAGGTAGCTCTCGGAGCTTGGACCGGGACCGATGCAGATGGCTTCATCGGCCAGATGAACGTGCATCGAATCGACATCGGCTTCGGAATAAACAGCGACGGTTTTGACATCGAGTTCTTTGCAGGCACGAATGACGCGGAGAGCGATTTCGCCACGATTGGCAACGAGGACTTTTTTGAACATGAGGGATCGGAAGGTAGAAGAAATCTGCGTGGCTTGACCGCTGGCAGGCCCCACTGGGCGGGGCCTGGACGTCAAGACAGGGGCAGCGATGGCAATCAGGCTTTCAACTCGAACAGTGGCTGGCCATACTGGACGGGCTTGCCATCTTCAACGAGAACGCGGGCAATCGTGCCACGCACTCCTTCTGGCTTGATTTCATTCATGACCTTCATGGCCTCGATGATGCAGACGATGCTGTTTTCGCCGACGCTGTCACCGATGTTCGCAAGGGGCTTTTCTCCCGGAGCGGTGCTGCGGTAGAAGGTGCCCACCATTGGAGAATTGATGGTCGGTCCGACGGCGGCAGAAGCAGCGGCGGCTGGAGCCGGTGAGCTGGAGGCGGCAGCGGCTGGCGCGGGGGCCGCAGCGGCAGGAGCCGGGGCGGAGGCATAAGAGACGTGTGAACCGGAGGACACGGGCATGCTCTGCAGCAGCTCTTTGACAGCCTCCAGATCAGAACCACGGCGGAGTTCGAGTTTGGCGCCTTTTTGCTCGCTGTGGAAATAGGTCAGATTGTTCTCAGCCATGAGTCCGACGATTTCGCGGATCTGTTTGAGGTCGTAGGCTGAGGACGAAGGGGCGGCGGGGGCCGCTGCGGAAGCTGGTTTGGTAGTGGTACGTTTGGCCATGTCGGGAGAAGTGTGTCAACGGACGGAGGACGATCATACAAACTCCGCCCGAGGAGGCAACCATAAAGGCATTCTTGACTTTCAGGTTCCAATCTGGCAGCAGCGATCAGGGCAGACGGGGAAATTTGGAAAAATCAGGCTTCCGCTTCTCCACATAGGCGTTTTTGCCCTCTTTCGCCTCTTCGCTCATATAATAGAGCAGGGTGGCGTTTCCAGCGAGGTCCAGCAGGCCCATCTGGCCGTCGCAGTCGGCATTCAGGGCGGATTTGAGGCAGCGCAGGGCCAGCGGGGAGTGTTGGAGCATCTCGCGGCACCATTTGAGCGTCTCTTCTTCCAACTGGTCCAGAGGGACGACGGTATTCACCAGGCCCATCTCCAGCGCCTGTTTGGCGTCGTACTGGCGGCAGAGGTACCAGATTTCTCGTGCCTTCTTCTGGCCGACAATGCGGGCGAGGTAGCTGGAGCCGAGGCCGCCGTCGAAGCTGCCGACCTTTGGACCTGTCTGGCCAAAACGCGCATTGTCTGCGGCGATGGTCAGATCGCACACGATGTGCAGCACATGGCCGCCGCCGATGGCGTAACCGGCCACCATGGCCACCACGGGCTTGGGTAGGGTGCGGATTTTCCGCTGCACATCGAGGATGTTCAGCCGGGGCACGCCGTCATCGCCGATGTAGCCGGCATCGCCACGCACCTTCTGGTCGCCCCCTGAGCAGAAGGCCAAGGGGCCTTCGCCGCAGAGGATGATCACGCCGACGCTCCGGTCCTCATGCACGATTTCGAACGCTTCCAGCATCTCCTTGACCGTCAGCGGCCGGAAGGCATTGCGCACTTTCGGACGGTTGATGGTGATCTTGGCGATGCCATCGCTGGTTTTCTCCAGCTTGATGTCTTTGAAAGTTTTGATCGAAGTCCACATGGGGAAGGGGAAGTTGGCGGTGGTTTGCAGTTGTTGGCGATGGGGGCTGTCGTTGTCCGAGTCACCGGAGGAGGAACTTGGCAGAGGTTTGAAAACAGTGGTCAACAACCGTCAACCACTGTCAACGACCGTAAACTTAGAAGCTCGTGAAGGTGCGCAGTTCGGCAATACGCGCCGCGATGTCCGCCTGCGTTACGGTCTGCAGCTTGTGCGTGCTGAAGGCTTCGCAGGTGTAGCTGGCGGTGACGCTGCCGTGGACGACGGCGGTCTTCAGATCTTCGAAGGTTGGCTTGGTCTTGCCGTTGGCGGCGAGCCAGCCGGACAAACCGCCGAGGAAGGAGTCACCGGCGCCGGTCGGGTCAAACACGCTGTGCAGGGGGTAGGCGGAGCAGGCGAAGAATTCCTCCGGCTTCTCTCCAAAGAGGAAGCTGCCGTGCTCGCCACGCTTCACGATGACGAAGCGCGGGCCCTTGGCCTGCAGCTTGCGCCCGGCTTCCACAAGGTTGGTCGTGCCGGCGAATTCCTTGGCCTCGCCGTCATTGATGACGAGGAGGTCGATGCGCTTGAGCACTTCATGCAGGCGCTCATTGGCGATGTTGATCCACAGGTCCATCGTGTCGGCGGTGACGAAGTCGGCCTGAATCTGGTCCAGCATCTGCATCTGATTGTCCGGGCTCATGTTCGCGGCCACGGCAACCTTGGCGGCTTTGGCGGCGGCAGGCAGCTTGGGCTGCCATTGCTCCAGCACGTTGAGGCCCACCTTGTGGGTGGTGCGGCTGTTCATGTCTTCATGGTATTCGCCGGTCCAGGTGAAGGATTCACCGTCGCTGCGCTCCAAGCCTTCCAGCGTGATGCCGTGGGAGGCCAGCATGTCGAGATGCGGTTTGGGGAAATCATGACCAATCACGCCGACAAGATGGATCGGCTGGCAGAAGATGCTGGCGGCCAGTGCCGCATAGCTGGCGGAACCTCCGAGCAGGTTTTCCTGCGAATCCTGCGGGGTTTTGACATTGTCGAGGGCGACGGTTCCGGCGATGACGACTGACATGGGCGTGTATTTGGTTAGATAAGGTGTAATAGTTAGTCCTTGCCTCGCAGGCGGTGGACTTTAACGGTACAGCTGCCAGCGGGGACGCGGATTATCGGTTCCACCTCCGTTGTGTCAATTGCCACTCCGCCACTCTTTCATGCGTCTCAGTCTTTGCTTTTTCATGCTGATCCTCCTTCCCGTGGCGACGGGGGTGCATGCATGGTTGTTTTGCCGTGAAAATCTCCCCCCGCTCACCCAGGAGGCTGTGGCGCGCCTGAAGGCCGCCGGGGTGCGGGATCCCGTCGTGGCCGTGCGCTTTTTTGACCTCGATGTCAGCGGAGAGGCTCCGAACCCGCCCGCACGCCAGCAGGCGCTGGCATCCATCCGTACGCTGGGGCCTTTGCGTCTGCAGCCCGGCGCGGAGCGCATTCACGTGAAGGCTAGTCTCAGTGCCAAATTGGACCAGGGCACCCTCCGCCTCAGTGGCTGGTTTCCAGCTGGGGATGAAACTGGCAATGTGCGCCGACTCCTCGCCGATCTGCGCCCCGATCTCGTCATCAATACCGATGAACTGCACTCCTCCCCCGAAGTGCTCTGGCCGGAGGGAATCAAGCCGCCGTTCACCGCCAGCAGCCCGCTGCTCAAGCCGATCATCGACACCCTGCGCGTGCCTGCGGAACTGCACATCAGGGCCAAAGGCGATGCCATCGTGCTCAGCGGACTGTTGCCTGCTACGGCATTGAAAGCGGAACTGGTGGCCGCGCTCGCGGAAGTGGCCGGTGCGCGGGTGGTGGACCCCACCGGACTCCAGGCCAGCCCGCATGTGCTGCCTGCCGCCTTTGCCAAACCACAACTGCTCTCGGCCTTTGTGAACAGTTTTTTCTCCCTTCCTCCGCCTCGTACCTTCGACATTCAGAGTGATGGTGTCCCGCACCTCACAGGGATGGCGACGCGGCAGCTGGAAAGTGTTTGGCTGGCGTTGTTACGGCCCGTCACCGGCTCTGCCAAAGTGGATGCAAAGTTCACGCTGGTGCCCTCCATGTACCATTTTCCCGGGTATCAGATTCAGTCCAAGCTGCCCCCCGACACCCTTGACTCACTGCGTGAGGCGTTGCGGGAGTGTGTGATCGTGTTTGATCCTGGCTCCGCTGAAATCCCATCGCTTGAGCAGGCCAAGCTCGCCACCCTGGCATCCACCTTGCTGGCTGCAGGTCCGAGTCTCGGGCTGGTCATTGGTGCCCACCCAGATCCCGCTGGACCCGAGAATGCCGAAAAAGAAATCAGCAAAGCCCGAGCCGAAGCTGTGCAGTCCTTCCTCGTGGAGCAGGGCGCGCCCACCACAGACATTCATGCCTTGGTGTTTGATCCCGTGCCCGCTGGTTCGCCTGCGGCTCCTGCCAGCCCGCGTTGTGTCGAACTCCTTATCAAATAGCTGCCTATGAAATTCGACTTTGAATCCCTTTCTTCTGAGCCGCTGTTTTACATGCTCATGCACAGTGGTGCCTTTGTCTGTGTGCTGGGGTTCATCTTCTTCGTCGTCGGCATGCTGTTTGGCTATGCGACCTGGGGCCGCTACAAGCGCCAGACGCGTCTGCTTCTCGGCGAGGCATCTTCCCTCAAGGATGAAATTGCCAATTTGAAACGCAAGGTGGGCGACCACTCCATCTTGTCCGGTCCTGCAGTCGCAATGGCCACTGAGACCATTCACATGCCCAAAAAAGAGGTTCCAGTTGCCGCCGAGACCGTCCCTGCAGTCAAGGAGGATACCATTGCCAAGCGCGAGATTTATCCGCCTGTCACGGTCCCTCAGCCGGACCTGCCGCTCGTGGAACCCATCGCCCCGGAGAGTGTCCTGAAGCCGGAATTACCAGCCGAAGCGCCGGCAGAGCCGTCTGCCGAACCTGCCACAGACAGCATCACACCTCCAGTTTCCGAACTGCCGCCTCCTGCACCTCACGCATCGCCGCTCGCCGCCATCATTTCCGCGCCGCACGCCAAAGAAGAACGGGTGACCGGAGTGGATGCGCCTGCCGCACCGGTAGGGCTGGTGCTAGCAGACACCCTCCCCTCATTGACCGAGCTCTTGCTGCCTGCCCTGCCTGAACTGGAAGTGCCGCCTCAGCTCGAACTGAAGCTCGACCCCCAGCCCAATTCCGAACTCGATCCCAAGCTCGGCCTCATTTACAAGACCCAGCCTGAAAATGTGGACAACCTCACCGAGATTGAAGGCATCTCGTTGGTGCTCGCGCAGCGTCTCCACGATATCGGCATATACACCCACGCGCAGATCGCCGCCTGGGATGAAGATCGCGTCAAAGAATTCTCTGCCCGCCTCGCCTTCAAAGACCGCATCTACCGTGAGCGCTGGGTCGAGCAGGCCAGGAAGCTGGTGACCACGCCGGTCACTGTCTGAGTCAGCTCTGAATCCTCAGATGATGCGCATTCACTGCGCAACCGCCGCTGCATCGCCGGGTTGGATGCGATCATGATCACGCGCCTTTTTTTGCTGGTATTGCTGTCTTCCGCTCTCACCTCCAGCGCCGCCGACTGGCCGCGTTTTCGCGGTCCCAATGGCAGCGGCATCGCGCCGGACGACAAAGCGGTGCCGGTGGAATGGAGCGCCACGAAAAACCTCAAATGGCAGACCGCTTTGCCTGGCCCGGGTTCCTCCAGCCCCATCGTCGTGGGAGATCGTATCTTCGTTACCTGCTGGAGCGGCTACGCCACGGATGGCCAGCAGGGCACGGGCGACATCACCGCGCTGAAGCGCCATCTCATCTGCGTGGATCGCACCGCCGGCAAAATTCTCTGGGACCGCTCCGTGCCCGCCAAGCAGCCAGAGGAACGCTACGGCGGCATGTTTGCCCAGAACGGCTACGCCAGCCACACGCCGGTGTCGGATGGCAAGAGCGTCTTCGCCTTCTTCGGCAAGTCCGGTGTCCACGCCTTCGATCTCGATGGCAAGCCCCTCTGGCAGGCCGACGTGGGAGATTGGGATGACCGCCGCGGCTGGGGCACTGCCTCCAGTCCCATCCTGCATGGCGATGTGTTGATCGTTCCCGCTCTTGTTGAAAGTCAGGCGCTCTTTGGCTTCGATAAAACCACCGGCAAACAACTGTGGAAAGCCCCCTCCGATGGTTTCGCCGGCACCTGGGGCACTCCTATCGTTGTCGAAGTTGAAGGCCGTGCCGATCTCGCCATCGCCGTGCCCAGCGAGGTCTGGGGCTTCAATCCCGACACCGGCAAGCTGCGCTGGTATGCCACCGGCCTGCAAAGCGACTCCGTCTGCAACAGCGTCGTCACCGATGGCAGCGCTGTCTTCGCCATGAGCGAACGCGGCGGCGGCTCTGTCGCCATCAAAGCCGGCGGCAAAGGCGATGTCAGCGCCACCCACACTCTCTGGACCGGCTCCAACGGTTCCCGCATCGCCACCCCCATCCTCTGGGAAAACCGCCTCTACTGGATCAGCGGTTCCATCGCCACCTGTCGCGATGCCAAAACGGGTGCTGAGGTCTACAGCGAGCGCATCGAATCCACTGGCGCTGCCACCGCAGCCGCTCCTCCTCAAGGCGGCAATCAAGGCTTTGGTGGCGGCGGCGGACGTCGCGGCGGTGGTGGCATGGGCGGTGGCGACTACGCCTCACCCGTCGCCGCCAACGGCCACTTGTACCACGTGAGCCGACGAGGGGAAGTCCTTGTCATCAAACTCGGTCCCAAGTTCGAAGTCATCTCCCGCAACAAAATCGAAGGCGACACCTCCGACCACAGCGCCACTCCGGCGATCAGCAATGGGCAGTTGTTCCTGCGGTCAGCGAAGGTGTTGTATTGCATTGGGGAGTGAATGCTGCGGCGGATCAGCGAGAAAGAGATGAATTTTGCGATTGGCTGTCGAGTGTTAGGTCTTGCTGAGGAATGCCGTTTTCGTTAAAACGAAGCATGCAGCCACCATCATTGAATTCACACTGCTTCCCGCGTTAAGCATGAGCCTGCGTTTTCTGCCATGGCTCTTCATGGCCTGCACACTGTCAGCACATGATCTCACTTTAGTCCTCGCACCAGACCTTGCCGACGGCTTCGATTTTCCCGTCGGCGGCGCGGACGGCACGGCTGGCTACATGGACCAAGCCAGCAAACGGCGGCACAAGAGCTGGAGCGTGAGTGAGACGGTCATTGATGCGCTAGGACTTGAGGCGCACGAAACATGGAATGGAAGTGGCGGTGGTGACACCGATGCGAATCAACCCGTTTACAGCCTGGCCTCGGGCACAGTGACCGATGTGAAAGACGGCGAGGTCTGGCTGGAGCACCATTTTCTCGATAATGGACAACCCCAGCACATGCTCATTGGCTATGCAGGCATCCACGCCTGCAAACTCAAACCTGGTGACACAGTGAAGCGGCGGCAACGTATCGCTGAGATCGCTCCTGGTTTGAATGGCAATCACGCGCAACTCACCGTCACATTGCAACATCTGCTTTACGCCGAGGCAGCCACCTGGCCCATGAGCATCTCCGCCTTCATCCGGAGCCACAGGCATCTGCTGCAACCCGCGAAAGAGGAGCGCATTCTCATCGCGGTGAAGCATGCTTACCAACTTCACATCTGCGAGAAAGGACAAGTGAAGCATACGCTGCCCATCGCTCTAGGGCAGGACGGCAGGCAGCGAAAAACAACTGACGGCGACAACCGCACGCCTGTGGGCGAATACCGGATCACGCAGAAGGCCAGGGGGCTATTCGATGGCGAATACGGTGCATATCTCGGCGCCGCATGGTTGCGATTGAACTATCCGAACACCAACGATGCCCGGACAGCATTGATCGAAAAGCGCATCACCAAGAAGGATCATGACCGAATTGCTGCGGCAGCGCTGCATGGCTCGCTAGCTCCGACAGACACCGCACTCGGCGGCGGCATCGGCATCCATGGCTGGATCAGCGACTGGCCCGAAGGCAAACACCACCTCACTTGGGGCTGCCTGAGTCTGCGAAAGTCCGACCTGCTACAAGTTCACGATTGGGTGAGCAAAGGGACGCGAGTTTTGATCCTGCCGTGATCAATCTACCGCCACTCATGCTTCGGATACCTCCCACGTAGCTGCGCCTTTACCGCTGGATACCCCTCGCGCCAGAAACGACCAATGTCGCCCGTCGTCTGAATCGGTCTCTGCGCGGGTGAGAGCAGATGCACGGTGACGCTGATGCGGCCCGCAGCGACTTTGGGATTTTCGTTCACGTCATACATGTGCTGCAGCACGGCGCTGACGCTGGGTGGCTGCTTTTCGTCATAGACGATGCGAGCGGTCTTGCCGTTTTTGAGGGGGTAGCGTTCGGGGGCGTATTTGTCGAGCATGTCGCGCTGCGAGTGGCTGAGCCATTGGTGCAGGGCAGGGAAGATGTCTTTGTCCTTGAGCTGGCGGTAGGCGATGCAGCCGGTGCAGACTTGCTCGATGATGAGATGGCGGTCTTCTTCGCCGATGGCGGGGATTTCGAGATCTGGCATCCATTTGGAGAGGCAGTTCACGCGCGTGATCCATTGCTCGACTTTGTCATTCCAGTTGGTGAGTTGCAGGCGTCCGGCAATGACTTCGGCGGCGAGCAGGCTTGCGGCGGTGGATTCATCGGGCTCGCCGCGCTCGCGGCTGCTGAGCACGAGACTGCGGAAGCGGACTTCCTCCAGATTCATCACGCGGCGGTTCACGGCGTCATAGGCGGCACGGGAGGCGGTGGTGAAGTCTTCGGGGAAGAGCTCGCGCAGCCACTCCTCTTCAATGCGCGTGCAGTTGTTGAGCTGAACGGTGAGGGCCTTGCCCTGCACCTCGACGATCTCGGCGGCGGCGATGAGGCGCGGCGGACGTATGTGCGCGTCTTTGCCAAGGTGGCCGCTGTAGCCACCCGTCAACCGGTAGATGCGGCTGCCGGTGCTGGTCTCCACGCCGAGGTGATCGCTGAAGGCGGCGAGCAGCATCTTTGCTAATGCGGTGGGATCGGCGACTTCGTCGTTGATCGGCAGGCCGGAGCGTTTCGCGAGCTGGAGGAATTGATCGGCGCTGCGGGCGGCTTCGCGTGAGGCATTGGCGTGAATGCCGTAGCGGGCGCATTCATCGGGGTTGAAGTTCATCGCTTCAGCGCGGGCAAAGGCGCGCAGGATGGCCTGGAATTCCGTCACGTCATCGTGCTCCCACAGGTCTTCGTTTTTGTGCGAGGCGTTGTTTTTGCCGACGAGCAAAATGTCGCGCCCCTGTGCTGCTGCGGCACACAGAGTGGCCTCGCGCAAGCAGCCATACTGCGCGGCGGCGAGCAGCATGCGCGCAAAACGCGGGTGCAAAGGGAAGCGGCTCATCTGCCGGCCCAGCGGGGTGATGCGGCCTTCGTGATCGAGCGCGCCGAGATCGTGCAGCAGATTCTCCGCACGCGACATCGAGGCGGGCGTCGGCGCTTCAAACCAATCAAAAGGCTCCCGCGAAAGGACCCGCAGGGCGAGCAGGGCTTCGCTCAAATCGAGACGCTGGACTTCGGGAAGTTCGCTTTCAGGGCGCAGCAGGTGATCGCGCTGCGTCCACAAGCGCACGGCGATGCCGGGGCCGAGGCGGCCCGCACGTCCGGCCCGTTGCTCAGCGGAGGCGCGGCTGATTTTCTGCACGGTGAGGGTATTGATGCCACGGCGCGGATCATACGAAGCTGTACGCGCCTGACCGCCATCCACCACAGCGCGCACGCCTTCGATGGTGAGGGATGTTTCCGCCACGTTCGTGCTGACGATGATCTTCGGCTGCTCGCCGGGCGTGACGGCGGCGTCCTGATCCTGCGGTGTCAGCTCACCATGCAATGGCACCACACGGCGGCCACGTGCAAAGCTGCGTCCTTGAATGGCGGCGATGGTCTTGCGGATTTCATGACCGCCCGGCATGAAGACGAGCATGTCGCCGGAAAATCCGGCAGAAAGCGCGAGGTCTTCGCAGGCACGTGCGGCTTGATCCCAGATGGGTTCCGGATAGCCGGTCTTGAGCTGCAGCGGGGCCTGATAGCGCACCTCCACGGGGAAGGTTCGGCCTTCGGATTCGAGCAGCTTGCACGGTTGCATGAAATCCACCAGCGGCCCCGACACCAGTGTGGCGGACATGACGATGATCTTCAAATCCGGCCGCCGCGTGCGCTGAAGCTGCCGCGCAAAGGCAAGCACGAGATCACCATCCAGATGCCGCTCATGGAATTCATCGATGCAGATGCAGCCGACGCGCTCGAGCTGCGGATCTTCGAGCATCTGCCGCAGCATGACGCCCTCCGTCACATAGCTCAGCCTTGTCTCCTTGCTGGTGATGTTTTCAAAGCGCACCTGATAGCCCACTTCGCCGCCGAGGCGTGCATTGCGCTCACGCGCGACACGTTGGGCCAGCATGCGCGCGGCGATGCGGCGTGGCTGCAGCACGATGCAGCGTTTGCCCTCGGCCAGCAGGCCGGAATCCAGCACGAACTGCGGGATCTGCGTCGATTTGCCCGAGCCCGTGGGCGCTTTGATCAGCAGATTCGGCAGCGCCGGATCCAGCAGAGCGGCGGTTAAGGTCTGGCGGAGTTCAAAGATGGGAAGCGTGGCAGGGTTGGACATGGACACCCATGGTGTGGCCCACGAAACCCATGAAATACACGAGAAAATTGCCTGATCAGCGCCTTCCCTGAGGACTCAATAGTTCAGCGTCATCATCCAGTACGCAAAGTCAGCATCGTCGCTCGGCCCGGTGGCGGCGAGGTAAGCGCCCGCGAAGAAGTGCGAGTAGCCGATCAGCATGTCGAGATGCGGCGTGAGCTTGGTGTTGATGGTGAAGTCAAGCTCGCAGCCTGCGTGACTGCTGGCGTTCGGATTGATGGCACGTACCCGGGTGGTGCCGTTGGCGCGGTACCATGCATCGCCCGTCGTGGTGAGCCAGAAGGAGTGAAAATCGAGCGTGGTCTTCACCTTCGAATGAGGTTGCGCGGCGAGGCGCAGGACGACGTTCTGCATGTTCTGCCAGGAGAAGGTGTCCATGAAACCATACGGCGGATGATTCGTGGGAAAGAGATTTTGGAAGGTTTGCACGCGGCCGTCATTGGGATCGCTGTCGCCGCTGCCTGCGCTGTATTCGAGGGCGAGACGTGGCTTCCATGAATGCTTGAGCCAGTTGTAGCCGCCCTCCAGATGGTAGGCATAAGCACTGAGAGGCTGACCATTCAGCTGGCCTGTCTGACCCACGAGCTCCACGGTGTAATCCCATCCCCTCAGCTTGGTGGGGTCTCCTTTGTGCCGCGTGCCGATGGTGACGAAGTTGGAGATGCCCGTGGGGTTTTCCTCATGCAGATGAAAGGCGTAGAGATCCGTGGTCTGAAACGGCAGAAACTGGCTACTGAAGTAGAGGCCACTGAAGAACTGATTGCGCGTGGCTGCATTATTGAGCCAGTCGGATTGATTGAACTGCGAGCGGCGGATGCGCACGACGCTGGACGTGAAGGCATCGAGCCACCAGGTGGGCGTTTGATAGTGCAGCTTCACAGCGTCAAAGGTGCGGCTGAAGTTCAGCCATTCCAGCGGGCCCACGAGACGTTCATCGCCATAGCTGAGCACCTGACGGCCTGCTTTGAAGCTGAGGTGCGTGGGATCGCCCAGTTCGATGCTGGCCAGGCGCAGATCAAAGCTGTCATCTCCTTCCGCGCTGTTTTGCAGCGGCACATTGGCGCGTTTGGAAAAGGCCTCGCGCACGTCCTGCCCCTGCACGGCGATTTTGACGAACTCATCCGGCTGCCACTCGACGCCTAGACGCACGCGGGCGAGCAGGTAGGTGTCATCGGTCACGGCATTGCGGCTGGAGTCGAAGTCGTACGTGTTGTTGCGTGTCTCACCACGGGTGCGTGCTTGGAAGTTCCACTTGAGTTGTTCAGCGATGCCTTCGCCCATGGCGGGGATGACACATAGGATGAGGAAAAGGAGTGGGAGGCGCATGAGCTCTATTTTTGTCGCAGACACTCCGGTAACGAAAATAGACTTTCGGTATGGCTTTAATGCTGGTGCGTTATGGTTGGCTGGCTTCTTGCAGGCCATGCCGATGAGGCATCAAAACGATAGCGAAATGGGATTTTCGTTATGCCGTGTATCCGGGTATCCGGTGGCTGACCTCCTGCCTACCCACTCTCATGAACTACGACGCGCTCATCATCGGTGCCGGACCTGCGGGTTCCAGTGCTGCGGCCATCCTGGCTGAATACGGCCACAAGGTGCTCATTTTAGAACGCGAGAAGTTTCCGCGCTACCACATCGGCGAATCGTTGATCCCCTTCACCTACGGGCCGCTGGAGCGCCTCGGGCTGATCCCGAAGATGAAGACGTCGCACTTCGTGAAAAAGTACAGCGTAGCCTTCGTGCAGCCAAACGGGAATGCATCGCAGCCGTTCTATTTTTTCAATCGCTACGATCGCGAAAGCGTGGCGCAGACCTGGCAGGTGCTGCGCTCAGAGTTTGACCAGATGCTGCTGGACCATGCGCGTGAAAAAGGTGCAGAGGTGAAGGAGGAGACGGCGGTGCAGGAGCTGATCAAAGAGGATGGCAGAGTTGTCGGCGCACGTGCCAAGGACAAGGATGGCAACGTCACCGAATATCGCGCCAAGATCACCCTCGACTGCACGGGCAAAGAAGCCTTCAGCGCGACACGCAACAACTGGCGCATGCGCGATCCTTATCTGAACAAGGTGGCGGTGTGGACCTACTACAAAGGATCGAGGCGTGAGCCCGGCATCGACGAAGGTCAGACGATGGTCGCCTACATCCCGGACAAGGGCTGGTTCTGGCACATACCGCAGCACGATGACATGGTCAGCGTGGGGGTGGTGGCCGAAGGCAAATATCTCACCCGCGGCGGCGTGAAGGATCCGAAGGAAATCTTCAACCGTGAGGTCGAGGAGAATCTGTGGATCAAAGAACACCTCAGCTGCGGCACCTCGAATGGCGAGTATCGACTCACCAGCGAGTACTCTCATCATGCCAAGCACTGCGCCGGACCCGGCCTGCTGCTGGTGGGTGATGCCTTTGCGTTTCTTGATCCCGTCTTCAGCAGCGGCGTGATGCTGGCGCTGAAATGTGGCGTGCTGTCCGGTGAGACCATTCACCAGGGTATCCTCGAAGGGGATCTCTCTCCTGAACGCTTCACCGCCTACGGCGCGACGATCCGTGAGGGCGTGGAAAACATGCGCAAGCTGTTCTATGCCTTCTACAATCCTGACTTCTCCTTCCGCGAAGTCATCAAGCGCTATCCCGATGCTGGCGGTGCCATCACCGACTGTTTGTCAGGCGACGTGAACAAGGACTTCAGTTTGCTCTGGAGTCAGATCCGCGAGTTTGTCCCTCTGCCGGAAGACCTGCCCTATGGCGAGCCTCTGGCGGCATGACACGCCACCGATGTCTCTTCATTCGATCGCGATCTGCTCAGTGATGCCCACACGCTTATGCAGCCAGACAATAAAGAAGAACAGGCGCAGCCGCCACTTCGCCGCGAAGGACAGGCGGGTGCGTCCTGCCAGCACGCAGTTGATGGCACACATGATTTTCATCTTCTTCGTGGGCTGGAAAAAGATCTGGGCAAAGTACAGCTTGTAGAATTTTTCGATGAACTCCCAGTACTGTCCGATGCGGGTGCGGGTGTCTCTCTCATAGGTGTGCATGGCAGGCGTCAGACCCTTCTGCAGACGCAGGGCTTCATCAATGACATGCGCGCCTTGCTGCCCGCTGGTCATCGCCAGCAGTACTCCACTGGAGAAAATAGGATCAATAAAACCCGAGGCATCACCGGCACGCAGTACGCGGTGTGAGACGAGAGCATCATTTTTATAAGAGAAGTCAGTCACCACATGAGCCTGAGTCATCTGCACCGCATTCGCGAACCGCTCGCTCACGACTTTGGTTGTGCGCACCGCGTCGTCGTAGGCCTGCTGTGGTTCGACGCCCAGTGCCTTGAAATCAGCGGCATCCATCACAAGTCCTACGCTGGTTTTGTTGTCTTCCAGCGGAATCATCCAGAACCAGGAGTTTTCACGACGGACAATGAGGATGTCCCCCCGTTCTTCACCCTGCGGCATGTCTACTCCCTGGTAGTGGTTGAAAATGGCGATCTTTTTATGGCCTGGGTAATACTTCCTCATCGAGCCACGGTTCGCGGTGAAGTTGGACAAGCCGCTGGCGTCCACGAGGAAGCTGGCGCTCACCGTTTGTTCGGTTCCTGCAGCATCCTTGTATCGAACGGTGATGTGGGTGTCGTGAACGGTGTGCTCGATCACGGTGCTTTCTTCACGCACATCCGCCCCGCACTCCTGCGAATGATCGAGCAGGATCTTGTCAAACTTCGAGCGCTCCACCTGAACGGCCGTCGGGTATTCGGTGAACGATCCCTTGGAAAAATCCAGGCGCACCTTCCTGCTGCCATTGGCCATCAGGAACTGCGCGCCGCACTTCAGCATGAAGCCGCCGGACTCGATCTTCGACCACACTCCGAGTTCATCGAAGATCTTGCGGTTGTAGGGCAGCAGCGACTCGCCGACGTGAAAGCGCGGGAACTTCATTTTCTCCAGCACCAGCACACGCCTTCCAGCTTTGGCCAGTGTGGTGGCGGCTGTGGAGCCGGCCGGGCCGCCGCCGATGACAATGACATCCCAGGATGGGCATGTGGAACTTGGAGTTACTGGCGCGCTCATTCAGTTAACAACTTTGAGGGTGAACCACCATCTTCACTCAAGCGCAACGAAGGCGCAACGAAGGCGCAACTTCGCAAGGATCCAGCCAATCAATAAACATAGCTCCATAGCACTCCATGAAAAGTAATGTCTCTTTTTACCTCTGCACGCTGCTCATTGTTGGCGTGGGAATCTTTGCCGTGCTGCATCGCGGGGCCGACCTGCCAATTCCCGTGCACTCCGGATTGGAAGCGAAAGCGCAAAGCATCGTTGCGAAGTCTGCGGCTTCATCTGGCAATTCGACCGTTTCAGCCGTCATGGATGGCCTGCGCGTGAATGCGAATGAGCCTCTGAGCCGACTGCTGGTTCAATTGCTGGTTGTCCTTCTGGCTGCTCGTCTTGCGGGCGTTGCGTTCACTCGTTTTGGACAGCCTGCAGTGGTCGGTGAGATGGCGGCTGGGATCTTGCTCGGGCCATCACTTTTTGGCTGGCTGTCACCTGAAGGTTATCAGTTCGTTTTTCCAGCCACTTCTCTGGGAACTTTGAAAATGCTCAGTCAAATCGGGGGCTGTCTGTTTCTTTTCTCCGTGGGCATGGAGGTGGACACCGGACACGTGCGCAAAAAGGCCCACACAGCCGTGATGGTGAGTCACGCCAGCATGGTCATTCCATTCTTCCTTGGCGTGCTCCTGGCCTATTTTCTCTACACGAGCCTGGCACAGCCCGGCACCACGTTTAACGCATTCGCTTTGTTCATGGGCATCTCCATGAGCGTCACGGCTTTCCCGGTTCTCGCTCGCATCTTGCAGGAACGTCGGCTGACAAACACCTTCCTCGGCAGCACGGCCATCACCTGTGCCGCAGTGGATGATGTGACGGCATGGAGTGTGCTTGCCTTTATCGTGGCGATTGTACGCGCAACCATCATGGCTGCTTCAATCGTGAACCTTGTATTGGTGGCGGCATTTATCTCCTTCATGATTCTGATCGTCCGGCCCGCGCTGCCCCGCATCATCGGCACCCGAAATCTGGAATGTGAAGACCCGCCCAAAGGTGTGCTGGCCTTCATTATATGCTTGGTGATGGCAGCGGCGCTGCTCACGGAGATCATCGGCATCCACGCTCTTTTTGGTGCCTTCCTTGCTGGAGCGATCATGCCTGATGAGGGAGGTTTTCGGAAGAAGCTCGCGGTGCGTGTGGAAAGCTTTAGCTCTGTGTTTCTGCTTCCGCTGTTTTTTGCATTCGTTGGCCTGCGGACGCAGATCAATCTGCTGAACGACTGGCAGGGCTGGATGCTGTGTCTGGGCATCATTGCCGTGGCCACGCTGGGCAAGCTTGGAGGCAGCGCCATTGCCGCCCGCTGGACCGGCATGAGCTGGAGCCATTCCCTGCAACTGGGAGCGCTGATGAACACCCGTGGCCTGATGGAGCTCATCGTTTTGAACATGGGCTACGACCTCGGCATCCTCTCTCCACGCATCTTCACGATGATGGTCATCATGGCCCTGGTCACCACGATGATGACAGGACCTCTGCTGACGCTTTTTGGCAGCAGGCAGCCTGCCCTGGGGCCTGAAGCTGTTCCAGCATAGATCCCCAAACTCAGCTTCTGCCATCGCAATCTTAGTCTTGGGAAGATCACCTCCATGGAACCAGTGAATTCTGAAACCACTACGTACGATGTTGTTGTCATGGGGGGCGCGCTCTCCGGGGCGGCCACCGCCACTCTGCTGCTGCGCCACAATCCGGGCATATGCGTCCTGATCTTGGAAAAAAACGAGCGGCTGGGGCGGCGCGTGGGTGAGGCGACGGTCGAAGTCAGTGCTTTCTTCATGGGCAAAGTTCTCGGACTGACGAAATACCTCAATGAATCGCACATCGTGAAGCAGGGGCTGCGATTCTGGTTTGCCAATAAAGACGTGGCATCCATCGCCGAGGCGAGTGAGCTGGGCTCCAAGTATCAGGTCAAGCTGCCGTCCTACCAGCTGGACCGCTCCACCTTTGATGAGGAGGTGCTGCGCCGTGCTTGCGAAGCAGGAGCCACGCTGCTGCGCCCTGTCAGCATCACCAGTGTGCAGCTTGCTGAAGGCGGCATGCAGACCGTCACTTATAAACAGGGAGACACAACTCACACGGTGCAGGCGCGCTGGATCGTGGATGCCTCGGGCGTGGCTTCTCTCATCTCACGCAAGCAAGGCTGGTGGAAGTCCAATTTCGAGCATCCCACCACCGCCGCATGGTCACGCTGGAAAGGCGTGAAGGATTGGGATGGCAGGGAGCTGGCGGAGAAATATCCCGACTGGTCCGCAGCTCTCTACTGCGTGCGCGGCACAGC
>JAPLUN010000448.1 GCA_026397715.1 Verrucomicrobiota bacterium | reverse complement strand
CGCAGCGGCAAAGTTGTTCACAATCGACGGCGGCTGGGCCTTGGAAGACCGGGCCCTTCCCGCCGACCGATGAACAACTTTGGAACTGGTATCAGCAAACCCAGCACTCCGCCACACTTTCACCCAGCCAGCAGCGTCTGCCATCAGCCCCGCCACACACCTCCGGCCAATTGACAATTCTCAGTTTTCAGTTCTCAGTTTACAATCCCCAACCACGCCGATCACACACAAGACGCCACGCTTGCCCGCGTGCCATTCTCAAACGCCTCTACTTCGACCAAGCCGGCTCCGGCTCCCACGTCTTCTCCCCGTGGCCCACGCCAATCAGCTCCGCCTCCTCCTCTTCCTCCGTCTGCTCCAGCAAAGGCGCAAACCTCTCCGACCGGAATCCCAATTCCTGCTTCACGCTCGAATGCGGATCATCCGGATTATTCAGCTCCTTCAGCAGCAGCAACAAATCAAACTCCGCCCCCGCCAGCTTGATCTCCGCATCATCGTTCACCACAAACTGCGGATTGGATCTCCCCGCACGCAGCGCACGCACCGTATAAATCTCATCCTTCTTCGGCAATGACTTATACAGGTCAAAGACCCACGGATCGAATTGATCATCAATGCAGACAACTTGCTGGCCGGTTTTAAACATGAAATGAAAAGAGATTACGGGTGAACGAAATGAATGCCGTGCTCGCCGGCGATTTCCACAATGCGTGACATATCCGGAGCACCCGGTTTGGCAAATTCCACCGCACAACGGTCAAAGAATGTCTCAAAGCCAGACGGCACCGTCGTGATCAGCATTTTTAGCGGCGTGCTCCCCGCATTGCGAAACGCATGCACCACGCCCTTCGGCATGAACACCGCAGTTCCCGGCACCACCGCCGTCCACTGCCCATCTCGGAAAAACTCAGCACTTCCCTCGATGACGTAAAAATTCTCATCCTCCCGCGTGTGATAATGCGGAGGCGGCCCGCCCCCAGGATGCGTGGTCTCAATCCACTGCGTGAAACGACCACCCGTCTGCTCCCCAGTGATCACAAACTCGACTTCATCCCCAAAAACAGACATGCCTCTTCCCTGACCGGGTGGGGTGATGACTGGCACTGCGACACTGGGAGAACTCATGGGCTCAATCGTAGCGCAACACCAAGGCCCTGCAACTTTGGCGAAGCCACAGCGTTGAACAGCCGATCCTCCCTCATCATGCACCGCCGTTGCCTCTTCCTCTTCTCCCTGCTGGCCCTCGTCGCCACCTGCCAGGCTCAAGTTCAACTTCCAGAAGGCGTCCAAAAGCTGGAGCTCACCGTCGATGGCGTCGCACGCAGCGGCTTCATCTACACTCCTTCCACCGCCAAGGAAACTCCCACCCCCGTCATCTTCGTTTGGCACGGCCTCGGCGGCACCGCGCAAAATGCAGCCCGCAGCTTCGCCATGTACCAACACATGCCCGAAGCCATCTCCGTCTATCTCCAGGGCCTCAACACCCCCGGCCAGCTCACCGACCCCGAAGGCAAAAAGCCCGGCTGGCAGCACGCCGCAGGCGCTCAGGCAGACCGAGATTTGAAACTCTTCGATGCCACGATCGCCTACCTCAAAGAGCACTACAAAGTCGACCCCAGGCGCATCTTCTCCACCGGCCATTCCAATGGCGGCGGCTTCACCTACCTCCTCTGGCAGACGCGCCCGGATGTCCTCTGCGCCGTCGCCCCATCCGCAGCCCTCTCCACCCGCCTCAAAGACACCCCCTTCAAACCCAAGCCCTGCATGCACCTCGCCGGCACCGCAGATCCCCTCGTCAAATACGCCTGGCAGGAGCTCGCCATGACCAAGGTCAAAGAGATCAATCAATGCGCACCCGAAGGCACCCCCTGGGCCAAAGACTGCACCCTCTACCCCTCCAAAGTCGGCGCCCCCTTCATCGCCTTCATCCAGCAAGGCGGCACCCACAAGTTCCCCCCAGAAGCCCCGACCCTCATCGCCAAGTTCTTCAAAGAACAATCCGCCGCAGTCAAATAAGGCCCCCTCCGGAAAGTACGATAGGCACTCCTGCCTGTCGACCAGCGCTCCGCCACCCCCACCTCACCCGCGCATCCCAGCACCCCGTAGAACGAGCTTCCAAGCTCGTTCCCCAACGCTCCGCAAACACCAGCGCCCTCACCCCAGCGCCTTCTCCCACTCCCCCTCCTTAAACCCCACCAAAAACACCTTCTTCCCCGCATCCACCGCAAACGGCCGCTTCACCAGATTCCCATTCCCCGCCAGCAGCCCCAGCGCCTCCTCCGTGCTCATCCCCGGCAGCGTGTCCTTCAGCCCCAGACTCCGGTAGTCCATCCCCGACACATTAAAAAGCCGCCGCAGCTCCCCGCCCTGCGCCCCCAGCATCCCCATCAGCACCCCCACCGTCGGCGGCGTCTCCCGAATCGCCATCTCCTCAAAAGCAATCCCCCTACCCTTCAGCCACTTGATCGCATTCTTGCAGGTGGAGCATCCAGAGTAGGCGTAAACTTTGAGCATAAAATAAAAGAGAAAAAAGGTATGTCTTGAGTCACCGAACGAAGCGCCGATTCAATCAAAGGAAAAGCAAAACCACTCCCCTCCTCCCCATTCCATTGCTCTCCATTCCCTTGCTAAAAAAACGCGCCCACTACCCCTCCACCAGCCTCATCCACGCCCCATACTCCTCCGGCACCTTCGCCTCAAACGCCATCGGCTGATCATGGATCGGATGGTTAAACGAAAGCTTCCACGCATGCAGCATCAGCCGCGGCACCTGCACCCGCTGCTTCGCCGGATTCGCATAGATCGGGTCCCCCAGGATCGCACACTGCAAAGACTCCCGCATGTGCACCCGGATCTGGTGCGTCCGCCCCGTCAGCAGTCGGCACTGGATCAGCGCGCAGCCCTCGTCCACCGACAGCCGCTTCCACTCCGTCACCGCATTCTTCCCCGCCCCATCCAGCAGATTGCTCATCCGCTTCCGGTCCACCGGATGCCTGCCGATCGACGTCTCGATGCGCCCGCTCTCCTCCTTCGGCACCCCGTTCACCACCGCCAGGTAGATCTTCGAAATCCGCCGCTCTGAAAACGCCTCCGTCAGCCGCCGGTGTGCGATGTCATGCTTCGCCACCACCATGCAGCCGCTCGTATCTTTATCGAGCCGATGCACAATCCCCGGCCGCATCTCCCCACCGATTCCACTCAGATCCCCGATGTGGTGCAGCAGCGCGTTCACCAGCGTCCCGTCAGGATTTCCCTCCGCCGGATGAACAACAAGCCCCGATGCCTTGTCCAGCACTACGATGTCGCTGTCCTCATACAAAATCGTCAAAGGAATGTTCTGGGCCTTGATCTCCACCTCCGCTACATCCGGCACCGTGAGACTCACCGCATCCCCGCATTTGAGCGTAGCACCCGCCTTGACCGCCTTCCCATTCAGCGTTGCGTGTCCCTCCTTGATCAAGTCCTGCAATCGCGAGCGCGACATATCCGGCAAACGCCTCGCGAGGTGTTTGTCGAAACGATCGCCTATATCCACTGTTT
>JAPLUN010000684.1 GCA_026397715.1 Verrucomicrobiota bacterium | reverse complement strand
CAGGGCTTCATCACCTTCGCCCCGCACAACCCGTATCGTGGCAAAGATGCGTTTCGCACACTGCAGCGGAAGCTCAACCCGCTGGGTCTCACGCTCTACAGCGTCTTCAACGGCCAGCACCAACGCATTCTGGAGTGGCTGAAGACACAGCCGTTCACGCAACCGGACAAGATCGCCTTCTACGGCCTCAGCTACGGTGGGAAGTCCGCCATGCGCACACCTGCCGTGCTCACGGACTACTGCCTGAGCATCTGCAGCGGCGACTTCAATGAATGGGTGCGCAAGTGCGTGAGCAGCGACATGCCGATGAGCTACATCCACACCCATGAGTATGAAATTTGGGAATGGAACATGGGCCGCACTTTCAACTATGCTGAAATGGCAGCGCTCATCGCGCCAAGGCCGTTCATGGTCGAGCGCGGTCACAACGACGGTGTGGGCGTGGATGAATGGGTGAACTACGAATTCGCCAAGGTGCGCCGCCTCTACAACAAACTACAGATCGGCGACCGCACGACCATCGAACACTTTGACGGCCCGCATACCATCCAGGGAGTGGGAACATTTGAATTCTTGAAACAGAATCTCGGTTGGAAGTAATTTCCTGCATTTAACAAATCTCTCCAATCCATTCCGGACTTAGAGGCAAAGGCTTAGGTGCTTTTGAACCAACTGCCAAGGGATGGCCGCGGCCATTCACCTATGGTTTCGCGCGATGAGCGTGACCCATTTTTTAAAGAAGCCTGTACTCTCCCTGCCGGCGCGCCAGGAGCTGCCCAATTTGCGGCATTTTTTCAGGCGGCTTTGGCTCATCTTCGGCGGGTCTGCACTGCTTCTGCTGGTCAGTTTTGTCGTGTTTGAAAATATCGGAGCCACTCTGGAAGAAGAACGTACCGCGACGGTAAACGCGGTCAATTTGCTGGGGAGGCAGCGTGCAGACAGCCAGACACTCAGCCGGCTGATGCTTCAGGCGGAGAGCAGCACCGCACCGCTGCAGACTTATTATCTGGGACGCATTGATCTCGTCTGGGGGCTCATGAACACCTGCGAGGAAACACTCCACTCCGGCAAGCTGGTGAAACACGCCACGGGCAACCAGCTGGACAGCATCCTGCAAAAGCTGGAAGAGGCCCATGGAAGCTATTTGAAAATAGCCAAGCTGATGAGGAGGCTTTATCCCCACACAGACGCCACCCCCACTCTGCTAAGGGGCATGGGAGAAATGCTGACCGAAGGCTGCGACGCCCTGGCTGGTTCCCTGGATCAGGCCGCCCAGAAAATCATCCAGGTCAATGCCGACATCAACGAGCATATCCGCCTGCTGGACTGGTTGCAGATCGGAGTGACAGGAGGCATCGCCCTGATGACAGCCCTGCTGCTGACTCGAGGACAGATCTCCACCATGGAGCGGCTGATCGACACCAGCGTCAAGCTTCAGGAACTGACGTATCTGCAGAATGGCGTGCTGGAGAGCGCCGCCTGCGGCATCATCAGCACCAACACGAAGGGACTGATCGCCACGTTCAACTGCGGGGCTGAAAAGCTCACCGGATATTTACGGCAGGAGGTTGTCGGCAGCCTGACGCCAGAACTGTTCCATGATGTCTCCGACATGGAGCGCATGGCCGCCGAAGTCTCGCGTGAAACGGGCATGAACGTTGCACCGGGATTTGAGGTGTTCGTAGCCCATGTCAAATGCGGCATCCTGCGTGAACGTGAATGCACCTACGTGCGGAAAGATGGCAGCCGCGTCTCCGTCTCCCTGAACGTGACAGCCATGCTGGACGAGGAAGGAGAGATCACCGGCTTCCTCGGCATCGTAACCGACATCACCGAAAAGAAGAAGCTGGAGCAGCTGTTCCTGCGCGCACAGCGCATCGAAAGTGTGGGCACGCTGGCGGGCGGCATCGCCCATGATCTTAACAACGTGCTCACGCCCATCATTATGTCGATCGAGCTGCTGAGGCTCACCCATACAAACGAACGCACACTCTCCATCCTGGGCAACATTGAAAGCAGTGCCAGGCGCGGGGCGGATCTGGTGCGGCAGATCCTCACGTTTGCGCGCGGAGTGGAGGGCAAACGCACGGAATTGCGCGCAGGCCCTCTCATCAAGGACATCCAGCACTTCGTTCAGGACACCTTCCCCAAGAACATCTGCTGCTTCAGCAAACTGCCTGACGATTTGCCCTCATTCCTGGGTGATGCCACACAGCTGCATCAGATTCTGCTCAACCTGTGCGTGAATGCGCGTGATGCCATGCCCGACGGAGGAACGCTGACCATCACCGCAGGCTGTTTCGTCATGGACGAGGCCGCAGCAGCCGTGCAAATGGACGCCAAACCCGGCCCCTATGCCACGATTAGCGTGAGTGACACCGGCAGCGGCATTCCCCCGGATGTCCTGGACAAAATTTTCGACCCCTTCTTCACCACCAAGGAGATTGGCAAGGGCACGGGTCTCGGTCTGTCCACGGTGCTGAGCATCACCAAAAGCCATGGCGGCTTCGTGACTGTCACCAGCGAACCCACCAAGGAGACCACCTTCACCATCTGGCTGCCAGCCGTTCCCAATACGGGCAAATGCATCCAATCCCCCCTCAAGGAGGAACCGCCAATGCCGCTTGGCAAAGGCGAGCTGATCCTCATCGTAGATGATGAGGAGGCCATCCGAACCACCACACGGCAGACTCTTGAGGCGCTGGACTACCGCACACTGGTGGCCGCCAATGGTGAGGAGGCGGTGGCGCTTTACACCCAGCACAACGCGGAAATCGCCGTGGTGCTGACGGACATGATGATGCCAGTCATGGACGGACCCGCCACAATCCAGATGCTTCAGCGCATCAATCCGAATGTGAAAATCATCGCGGCCAGCGGTGTCGCCCACCTGGGCGCCCCGGCCAAAGTGGCGGAGATGGGAGTCAGGCATTTCCTACCCAAACCTTACACGGCGCAGACCGTCATGACGACACTCCACCTCGTGATCAACGAGGAAAACACCTGGCGGGAAGCGCCGGCCAGCAGCATGACTTTGGGAGGAACCGGACCTCTCAGCTTTTCATCGGCGCAGTCGAGAGCACCGGCTGGATGTGATGTTCGGAGACGAGCGTGACCAGCAGGTTGTTCACCATGGTGGATTTGGAGGCGGAATCGAGCTGCACGATGCCGTCGGTCTCGAGCTTGCGCAACGCCATTTCAACCATGCCGATGGCACCATCCACGATGATCTGGCGCGCGGCGAGAACCGCCTGCGCCTGCTGGCGGCGCAGCATGGCCTGGGCAATTTCCGGGCTGTAGGCCAGGTGGCTGAGCTGGGCCTCCAAAACTTCAATTCCTGCGATGCTGGTGCGTTCCGCCAGTTCCGCACACAATTGACGTGCGATGTCCACAGGGTGGCTGCGAAGGGCGATCTCCCCAGCTGTGTGCGGCTCATAGGGGAAAAGATTGGAGAGATGGCGCAGCGCCGTCTCTCCTTGCAGCCGAACGAAGTTATTGCAGTTCTCGACGGCAAAGGTCGCCTTGGCCGAGTCCACCACACGCCAGACAATAACGGCCGCAATTTCAATCGGATTGCCATGAGCATCGTTGACCTTGAGCTGCTCGCTTTGGAAGTTGGCGATCTTGAGGGAGATCTTCTGCCTGCCGGCGAAGGGGTTGATCCACCAGAACCCATTGTGAATGAGGCTGCCGGTGTACTTGCCAAAGAAGGTGAGGACCACGGCTTCATTCGGAGAAACAATGACAAAGCCTTTCAGCAGCAAAAATCCGATAATGGCCGCCGGAACGGTCAGCAGTGGGATGTACTGAGGGAACTGATAAAAGCTGATGACCACAAGACCAAGGGCCGCAAAAATGACGAGAATGCCGGGAAGTGCCAGAGCGTTGCGTTCTTTCATAATCAGAAGGTTGTTTAGGGCGCAATTGAACTGGCTTCTTGAACTCCCGTCACTGAGAATTTTACGGAGATTTTCCACCCACCTGCGTCCATGACAGCCCATTTGCATTCGCTGCATCGTCCGCTAGGCTGAGGGCGTAACCCAACGCGCTATGCAAACACCCAAAATCACCGCCTACCTGAAAACCTACTGTGGCTGGAGCGAAGGCGTCCGTGCCATCTTCCGCAAATACGATCTCGCTTTCGAAGAGAAGGACATCATTAAAAATCCCGCCTTCCGCTGGGAAATGGAACAGAAGAGCGGCCAGCCGCTGTCCCCCTGCGTGGAAATCAACGGCACCATGCTCGCCGACATCAGCGGCGACGAAGTGGAAACTTGGATGACCGCGAATGGTCTTCTCGAAAAGAACGACGCCCCGGCTGATGCCCCAACAGATTCCGCCTGTACCGACGCGCAGCACGCCGCCATGGCCGCAGGTCAGGTAGGCACTTTGAAATTCGTGGGCTGATTCTGCATGCGTTCCCGGCTTTTCCTCCTTGGGCTGGCGGTTTCACTCGCTGCCTGCAACACCGTCTATTACGCCGCCTGGGAAAAGCTGGGCTACGAGAAGCGTGACCTGCTCAAGAGCGCGGTCAAGAAGGCTCGTGGCGAGCAAAAGGACGCTGGCGAACAGTTTCAGGATGCGCTCACCCAGCTCAAAAAGCTGACCCACTACAATGGCGGCAATCTCGAGTCCGCCTACAACCGCTTCAAAGGTGAATACGAAGACTGCGAAGCCCAGGCAACTCGGGTGCGCAGCCAGATCCGTGAGGTGGACACGGTGGCGAGGGATCTCTTCCGCGAATGGGAGGGCGAAATCCGCCAGTATGAGAATGCCTCTCTCGCCGCCGACAGCCGCCGCAAGCTGGCGGACACTCGCAGCCGGTTTGAGCCGCTTTCACGTTCCCTGCACTCGGCCGAAGCCACGATGGAGCCCGTGCTGCGCCAGTTTCACGATCAGGTTCTCTATCTGAAGCATAATCTGAACGCCGCAGCGATCGGCTCGCTGCGTGGCACGGCGGACAACATCCAGAGCGACATCCAGCGCCTGCTCGATCAGATGAACCGCTCCATTGCTGAGGCGGACCGGTTCATTCAGACGCTGTAAAAAGACGACAGACACTCTGGTCTGTCGGTCTGGGACAATTCGTAAACGCTGATCGACAGACAGGAGAGCCGAGGCTTGGGGAGAAAAGCAAAGCCAATCTGTCGCACTCCAGAAAAAAGCCCTCCGGCTTTCCAGCAGGAGGGCTTCGAAGACGGGCTTCTGAAACCGATCAGGCTTTGATCATGCCGTGCGGGTCGATGACGTACTTACGGGCAGCGCCCTTGTCGAAGTCCACGTAGCCCTTCGGTGCGCCCTTCAGGGAGATCACCTGCACGTTGGTCGCCTTGGCGATTTTGATCTTGTCGTGAAGGATGGCCATCATGAGGCGGCGATGGTACTTCATGACCGGGCACTGGCCGGTGACGAAGGTGTGGCTCTTGGCCCAGCCGAGACCGATGCGGATGGAAAGGCTGCCGACCTTGGCAGCTTCATCGACCGCGCCCGGATCGCCGGTGACGTAAAGGCCGGGAATGCCGATGGCACCGCCCGCCTTGGTGAGTTCCATGACACTGTTGAGCACCTGAGCAGGCACTTCCTTGCTGTGGTCATGGCCGCAGCCACGGGCCTCAAAGCCGACGCAATCCACCGAGCAGTCCACTTCCGGCACGCCGAGGATGTTTTCGATCTGATCCTGAACGGAGGCAGAGAGAGAAACGTCCACGGTTTCACAGCCGAAACGACGTGCCTGGGCAAGGCGCTCCTTGTTCAAGTCGCCGACGATGACGACAGCGGCACCGAGGAGATGACAGGAAGCAGCACAGGCGAGACCGACAGGGCCGGCGCCGGCGATGTAAACCGTCGCACCCGGGCCCACTCCTGCGGAGACGGCACCGTGATAGCCGGTGGGGAAGATGTCCGAAAGCAGAGTGAGGTCTTTGATCTTGGCCAGGGCCTGATCGCGATCCGGGAACTTCAGGAGATTGAAGTCAGCATAGGGCACCATGACGTACTCCGCCTGACCACCGACCCAGCCACCCATATCCACGTAGCCATAGGCTGCACCGGGGCGGGCTGGATTCACATTCAGACAGATGCCGGTCTTGCCTTCTTTGCAGTTGGCGCAGCGTCCGCAGGCGATGTTGAAAGGCACGCTGACAATGTCGCCTTTCTTGATGAACTCCACATCGCGGCCCGTCTCGATGACTTCGCCGGTGATTTCATGGCCGAGGATCAGCCCCTTCTGTGCGGTGGTACGACCGCGCACCATGTGCTGGTCGGAGCCGCAGATGTTGGTGCTGACGACTTTGAGGATGACTCCGTGCTGGCATTTGCGCTTTTGTTCGCGCAGCTCCAGTTTCGGGAAATCAATGCTCTGAACCTCTACCTTTCCGGTACCCATGTAGGCGACACCATGATTGCTTGGCATAATATTGTGTGGTTGTGGTTGGTTGAATTTAGGGGATTCCCGGTCATGCTAGTCAGAACCGGCAGATCGCGTCAATCCTGGTGAAGGAAAAACGTTGGCAGCCAGGAATGAGCGGTGCAGGGGCCGGGAAAAGGCTGACACCGCTGGGATTACCTAAACGAATTGAGCCAGATGCTCTTTCGGATTGCCTGCTCGCGAGCAGCCCTCCACAATGCGCATGCATGAAAATTACATCACTCGCATTGTCCCTGCTGCTGCTTGCTTCCACCGCCCTCAGGGCCCAGACCCCGGCTCCGGCCGTCAAGCCAGCTGCTCCGCCAGCCACCCCAGCGGTCGTCATGCCCCCGCAGCCACCGGACGTTCCTGCGGAGAAGTACGGTAAAGACGGCAAGATCAACCCTGGCTTCATCGCTTCGCATGAGAAGTTCGTCAGCATCGCCAAGGAAGGCAAGGCGCAGCTCGTGTTCCTTGGTGACTCGATCACCGCCGGCTGGGGCGGCAAGAAGGAAATCTGGGACAAGTCCTTCGGCGCCTACATCCCGGCCAACTTTGGGATCGGCGGTGACCGTACGCAGCATGTGCTGTGGCGCATCCTGAACGGCGAACTTGAGGTCATCAAACCCAAGGCCGTGGTCCTCATGATCGGCACGAACAACTCCGGCTCGGATTCCGCTGAAGGCATCGCCAAAGGTGTCACCGTCATTGTCGAAACCATCCGCGCCAAGCAGCCGCAGGCAAAAATCCTTCTCCTCGCGGTTTTCCCACGTGGCGAAAAAGCCACTCCGAATCCAGGCCGCGACAAGCTGAAGGTGGTCAACTCCATCATCGCCAAACTCGACGACGGCAAGAATGTCTTCTTCCTCGACATCGGTGACAAATTCCTCCAGCCCGACGGCAGTCTCACCAAGGAGATCATGCCCGATTTCCTGCATCTCTCCGCTGCCGGCTATCAAATCTGGGCCGACGCCATCGGTCCAAAGCTCGCTGAGCTGATGAAGTAATCTGCCCCGTCATTCTCAGCACGGATTCATCTGGCGCACGCAAGACCTGCGTGCATAGGAAAGCCATGCCCCAGCCCACCATTCTTTCCGACATCGGCAAAGTCCTCATCGACTTCGATTTCAGCATCGCAGCCCGGCGGCTGGCGGAGCGCTGTGATCATCCGGCGGAGACAGTGCTGACGCTGTTTGATGACATCAAAGGTCCCTATGAAGTGGGGGACATGGATGACGCGGAGTTCGTACGACAGGGCATGGCGCTGACGGGGTTTCGCGGCTCCCCCGATGAATTTGCCGCCATCTGGTGCGAAATCTTTGCCCAGAATGAACCCATGCACGCGACGCTCTCCGCGCTGGCGGGAAAGCTGCCGATGCACCTGCTCTCAAACACCAACGAGCTGCACAAAAGCTATTTCCTGCGCGAGTTTGCGATTTTCCAGCATTTCCAAGATGGGGTGTATTCGCACATCGCCCGCTGCGCCAAGCCGGGAGATGAGATCTTCCTCAAGACCGCCGCGCAGCTGGATCTGGACCCCGCGCGCACGTTTTACATCGACGATCTGGAGCTAAACATCGCCACCGCGAAACGTCTTGGTTTTCGGACTTTTCATTACAGCTTTGCGAAGCATTCGCAGCTTCAGACGGAGCTGGACGAATGGCTGGCGGCTCAGGGCATTGGTTGACGGGCGCGAATACCTGTCATACCCAGTACGGGCTGCCGTTCGTATCACCTATGTGGCATGAATGCATGCACGACTAAATCCATGAAATGCGACGTTTGCGAAAATGAGGCCACCGTGTTCCTCACCCAGATCATCAACGGTCAGATGACCACGGTGAATCTGTGTGAGACCTGCTCAAAGGCCAAAGGCGTGACCGAGGAAACAGGCTTCGGTCTGGCGGAGGCATTTCTGAGCCCCTCCCACCGGACGGAGTCGGACACGATGGAAATCGTGTGCGACGCCTGCGGCTTTACGGCATCCCAGCTGAAGAAGATCGGACGCATGGGCTGTCCGGAATGTTATGCCGCTTTCCGTGATGGATTGGACGGGCTGCTGCGCAACATGCACAAGGGAACCCGGCATGTGGGCAAGCGCCCGAGCCACCTCAGTGCAGTCACACCCCAAATACTCCCAAGGCAGCGAGCGTCTGCCTTGAAGGACGCGCCTCCACCCGCACCGGTGCCGGCTCCGCTCGTGCCGCCACCGGACATTGCCAAGCTCCGCGCCGAGCTGGATCTGGCCGTCAAGGAGGAGCGCTACGAGGACGCAGCCAAGTTGAAATCCGAGATCGAAAATCTTCAGCCAAAGGCTTCCAAATGAAGAAGGCCGCAGCTGAAATGATCCTTCCGCATCTTTCAACGCGTATCTCTTTTGTACCGTCCAACTTCGTAATCTCATGATGCGTTTTGCCACATTGATCAAGAACCCCGCCGACTGGATGAAAGGCGCGGGGCCGCACTCCGACGTGGTCATGACTTCACGCGTGCGTCTGGCACGCAATCTCCGTGGTTACCCATTCCCCGGCTTCAGCCAGGAGCGCCAGCGCATCGAACTGCTGGAGCGTGCACGCCCGGTGGTGGAAGAACTGCCCGAAATGAGGGACGGCTACAGCGAGGACTACACCGAGCTCAGCAAGATCCGCAAACAGGTGCTGGTGGAGCGCCATCTCGTCAGCCGTGAGCATGCGGCACGGTCTTCCGGCTGCGCCGTGGTGGTGGACCGCAAGCAGAGCATCTCCATCATGATCAATGAGGAGGATCACTTCCGCATCCAGGGCATCCGCCCGGGGCTGAACCTCACCAGCGCCTTTGAAGTGGTGGACCGTGTGGACACAGAGCTGGAAGGTCTGCTGCCGTATGCGTTTGACCCCAAACTGGGCTACCTGACCGCCTGCCCCACCAATCTCGGCACCGGCATGCGCGCCTCCGTCATGCTGCATCTGCCGGCGCTGGTGCTCACCGAGCAGATCAACCCGGTGATCAAGGCCATTGGCAAGATCGGCTTGGCCGTGCGCGGCCTCTACGGCGAAGGCACCGAAGCTCTCGGAAATCTCTTCCAGATCTCCAACCAGCACACGCTGGGTGAGGCGGAGCCGGAAATCATCGCCCAGATCGAAAAGGTCATCGAAGGTGTGGTCCGCTCTGAAGTGACGGCCCGCGCCAAGCTCAAGGAGGACCACCAGACGATGCTGCAAGACCAGATCGGGCGTGCCTTCGCCATTCTGAGGTATGCGCACATCCTTACCTCCAAAGAGGCACTGAACCTGCTTTCCATGCTCCGTCTCGGTGCAGACCTCGACCTTGTCGGGAACTGTGACCGCAGCCTGATCGACATGCTTCTGCTTGAAATTCAACCTGCGCATCTGCAGCTCAATGCTGCGCGTGAACTGTCCCCTGAAGAGCGTGACAGCATGCGCGCTGATTTAACCCGCACGCGGTTGCAATCCATCGACGGCCCGGGTAGTTTTCCACCATCACAATCTAACAACGGAGGCACCACCTCCCCTACTAATGATGAATAATTTCACTCCACGCGCCCAACAGGTTCTGGCCCTTGCCCGCAAGGAAGCCGACCGTTTCAACCACAATTATGTCGGCACGGAGCATCTCCTGCTTGGCCTGATCAAACTCGGCCAGGGGGTCGCAGTCAACGTTTTGACCAAGCTCGGCCTCGACCTCGAGACCGTGCGCATGCAGGTCGAGCAGCAGGTCGGCTCCGGCCCTGAGACCAAGATGGTCGGCAACATCCCCTACACCCCGAGGGTGAAAAAGGTGCTCGCCCTGGCCTCGAAAGAAGCCAAGGCGCTCAACCACAGCTACGTCGGCACGGAGCACATCCTGCTCGGCCTCCTCCGCGAAGGCGAAGGCGTGGCCGCTCAGGTTCTGCGCAATCTCGATGTGAACCTCGACAAGGCGCGCAGCGAGATCCTCAAGGAACTCGACCCCAACTTCTCCTCCCAGAACGAAGAGGAAGAGGAGGAAAGCGAACCCGTCAATCCTACCGGCAACACGCCCTCCGGCGACAAGAAGAAGAACGAGAAGACCCCGGCTCTCAAAGCCTTCGGTCGCGACCTCACCGAGCTCGCCATCAAGGGTGAAATGGACCCCGTCATCGGACGCTCGGAAGAAATCGCCCGCGTCATCCAGATCCTTTGCCGCCGCACCAAGAACAACCCGGTCCTCATCGGTGAAGCCGGTGTCGGCAAGACCGCCATCGTAGAAGGGCTGGCTCAGGAAATTGCCGCTGGTAACGTTCCTGAAATCTTGCGCGACAAGAAAGTCATCACCCTCGACCTCGCATTGATGGTCGCTGGCACGAAGTATCGCGGCCAGTTTGAAGAGCGCATCAAGGCGGTCATGGCTGAAATCCGCCGCAACAAGAACGTCAGTCTCTGCATCGACGAGCTGCACACCATCGTGGGTGCCGGCGGCGCTGAAGGCGCGATGGACGCCAGCAACATCATCAAGCCCGCGCTCAGCCGTGGCGAGTTGCAATGCGTTGGTGCCACCACTCTTAATGAGTACCGCAAGTACATCGAGAAGGACTCCGCGCTCGAACGCCGCTTCCAGAGCGTGAAGATCGAGGAGCCCTCCGTTGAGGACGCCATTCGCATTCTCTTTGGCCTGCGTGGCAAATACGAGATGCATCACAAGGCAAAGTACAGCGAAGACGCTCTCCGATCGGCGGTGAATCTCAGCTCGCGCTACCTGCCCTCCCGTTTCCTGCCTGACAAGGCCATCGACATCATGGACGAAGCCGGCTCCAAGGCCCGCATCGCCGCCATGACACGTCCGCCCGAACTCAAGGTGATCGAAGGTGAGATCGAAGAGATCCGCGTCGAGAAGGAAGGTTCCATCAAGGAGCAGGATTTCGAAAAAGCTGCGAGCCTCCGTGACCGTGAGAAGAACGCGAAGAAGCGTTTTGATGACGTGCTGGAAGCCTGGCGCACCAATAATCAGGAGCGCATCGTTGACGTCACCGAAGAGGACATCATGTCCGTCGTGTCCAAGTGGACCGGCGTTCCGCTGCAACGCATGGAACAGGCTGAAGCCGAGAAGCTGCTCAAGATGGAAACCGAGCTCAAGGGCAAGGTCATCGGGCAGGACGAAGCCGTCATCGCCATCAGCAAGGCCCTGCGCCGCTCCCGCGCTGACCTTAAGGACCCACGCCGTCCGATCGGTTCCTTCCTCTTCCTCGGCCCGACCGGTGTCGGCAAGACGGAACTGTGCAAGGCCTTGGCCGACTTCATGTTCGACTCTACCGACGCCATGGTGCGCATCGACATGAGCGAGTTCATGGAGAAGCACTCCGTGGCCCGCCT
>JAPLUN010000297.1 GCA_026397715.1 Verrucomicrobiota bacterium | reverse complement strand
CATGTTTTTGTTCTCACTCGTCATCACGATCACCGCATCCTGCTCAGGCAGCACGATGGTAAACTGCCCAAAGGCCCCGTCGCCACGGAAGCCAGTGCCCTGGCAGCGCCAGAACTGATAGCCATAGCCCTGCAGCCAGTCGTTCTGCGCCTTGGGCCGGTCCTTCTTGTCTCCGCCCGGCTGCTGAATGTGAAAACGCGTCGCCTCTTCGATCCACGCGGCAGGCAGCAGTTGCTCACCGTTCCACTTGCCCTTCTGCAGCAGGAACTGGCCAAACTTTGCCAACCCCTCCGTCTGAATGCTCAGCCCCCACCCGCCAGTATTGATGCCATGCGGACACGTCTCCCACTTCATGCCCTTGATGCCCAGCGGCGCAAACAAGCGCGGCGTGAGGTAATCGAGCACCGTCTGGTGCGTCACCCGCTGCACGATGGCCGAGCACATATAGGTCGCCGCGCTGTTATACATGAATTGCGTCCCCGGCTTGTGCGCGATGCTCTGCGCCAGAAACGTCCGCGCCCAGTTCTCCTCTTTGACCATCACGCCCGTCGGCTCCTTCTCATTGCCGGTGGACATCGTGAGCAGATCCTTCACCCGCATCGCCTCCAGGTTCTCGCTGATCGTCGCTGGCAGGTCATCAGCAAAAAACGACACCACCTTGTCCTCCACACTCAGCTTCCCCTCGGCGACGGCAAAGCCCACCGCCGTGGAAGTGAAGCTCTTGCTCATCGAGTACATCGTATGCACGAACTCCGGCCCATACGGCTTCCACCACCCTTCCGCGATCACCTTGCCATGCCGCAGCATCATGAAGCTGTGCAGTTCAAATTTTTCCCGCTCGATGGCATCGATAAAATCCATGATGCCAGCAGCTGCAACGCCCTGCGCCTCCGGTGTGCTGCGTGCGAGGCCCGTGGTCGTCGCTTCGGCGAATGCCTGCGGAATCCACAGGCTGAATGGAGCAAGGCTGGCGCGTTTAAGGAAGGAGCGGCGTGAGGTGGGCATATGAAATGATTTAAACGAGTTTAACGTGCATCTTTCCTTTTGGGAAGTCACCGTTGTTCCATTCAATTTGGGAATAGGACTCCGCTCACTGCTCCGCAATGAGCGGGTTAAAAAGCCAGGATCGCGTGAACGAGGCGGATTAGTCGCTTGAGAGGGCTCGTCTCCTCATTGGATGAAGATGAACTGCTGTGTGTTCAGCAGTGCGTAGATCAGGTCTTCGATCTGGTTCACTCCCTGTGTCTGGGCCTTCGACCATCGCACTTTTTCATTGGCCGTGGGCTTGCGGCTTAAAAGCGTGAGATAAACAGCCTCCACCTGATCATCGGGATAGCGGGCCTGCTTCACGGCGAGGCGGAGCTGGGACCACGGATTGAGGATGCCCGCCAGCATAGGCCCGTTCATCAAGACCAGTGCCTGCGGCACACTGGCATCGTGATTGGCATTTTCCACAGTATCACGATCACTTTGACCAAACTCCCGCAGCGCATGTCCGGCAGGCGCGGGGCTGTCGAGCTCGGCCGCACGTGGCCATAGGCGCATCATGTCCTGACGATGCTTCACATAGACATCCTGCTGGGCTGCCGGAAAGCCAAAGCGTTTGGACTCCTCAAAAAACAACTGCATCTGCGCTGCTCGTTCTGCACCAAAGTCCTTGGGCATGTAGCCGGGCACCTCAATCTTTCGATAACCCTCGCCGGTCTGCCGGCTTTGCGGGGAGAGCTTCAGCACGGCAGGATTGTAGATGTTCTTATCCGCAGTTTGGATCTCGGCCTGTCGCAGCGTGTTGAGTTCGCGCGCCAGGGCGGACATCGCCGCCTTGTCTTCACGTTTGCGGGCTTCGGCAATCTGATGCTGCAGCACCTTGAACTGCGCGGCGTGAGCACGGAAGATTTCGCTGGTGACGTGGGCGCTTTCCAGCAGCTCTTCCGGCGTCAGATGTTCCAGAGCCTCACCGAGTTTGCGTGAGTTTGCCAAAAAGACATCGGTGGCTTCCCGCAGCGGCAGATTCGGCAGATCAGGCGCGGTGTTGATCAGCGTGGTGAACGAGTCCCACATCTGCTCCGCACTCATGCGGCGCAGCAGCGGTCCGGTGAAATGGCACACCTCGCCCGCGGCCAACTCCTGCCGCGTGACCTCGCGCTGATAAGCCTGCGTGTTGCACAGCACGCGCAGAAATGCTTTCACATCATACCGCTGCGTGATCATGAGCCGGCGCAGATGCTCCATCAGCGCCGGATTCGCCGCCACCGTGCTGTCCATGATTTCATCCGCAGGCTCGATCAGGCCCATGCCAAACAGCTTCTTCCACCAGCGGTTGGCGATGACCGTGGTGAAGCGCGGATTCTCCGGCGAGGTGAGCCATGCGGCGAATGATTCCAGCGGATTGGTCTTCAGGGAAAACTCCGCAGGCGCACCGAAAAGAGTGGCCGCCTTCACCACCGACTTCGGTTCCGCATCGTGATACGCATAATCATGCGGCAGGCGCAGCTGCATCGGGTTGCGGCTCACATACGCGTGCTTGATCGGCACGATCATTTCATTGAACGCCTGCCGTAGATGCACCTCATCATCAGTTGAGGTGCCCGCCTTCTCGCGTCGCTTCTTTTGCAGCGCAAACATGCCGTTGAAGGCCGGACTGTAGATGCCGAAGGTCGTCTGTACGCCGTAGGTGTAGGCGGCCATCTGGTGAAACTGCATCTGCGTCCATTGGTCGAAGGGGTGATTGTGGCATTGCGCGCATTCGATGCGAGTGCCCAAAAAGATCCGCGTGGCCAGCGCCAGGTTGTCCAGCGGCATGCCGCGATCCCGCTGGTAGTAGCCGACAGCCCCATTCTCCCACGCCTTGCCCTGCGCGCTGACCAGTTCGCGCACCAGCTGGTCATACGGTTTGTTCCTGCGCACACTGTCTTTGATAAACTCGACATACGACATGCCCGTGACGCGTCCCGCATCGCCGTTGTAGGTGCCCTTGCTCAGCACCCGCAGCAGATCGGCATAAAAATGAAACTGGTGCATCGTGTAGCCTTCGCTGGCCAGCAGGCGGTCGATCAATTGCGCACGCTTGCCCGGGTGCTTGTCATTTAGAAACGAGACCGTCTCTTCATGAGTCGGAATTCGCCCGACGAGATCAAGATGGATGCGACGGACGAAAATCTCATCACTGGCAGGTGCGTTGCCTTGCAGCGAATGCTTTTGCCAGTCTTGCGCCAGCAGCCCGTCAATTTGCTTCGCTGCAGCTCCGGCGTCCTCCGCCAGGGCCGGAGCAAGTCCGGCTAGGAGAACGAGAAAAATGATGGCCCGGTTCATGGAAGCAGACAACGATGAGCCAGCCCCCACGCTTTCCGGCTCTGCCACGATTGAGGTCAAAGGCTTCTGCTCATCCCCTCCCCGCGCCAGGCTTCAATTTCAGGACTTCACCCCGCTCATCGGATATCGTGTGACCGCCTCCCACGCGATCTGCTGCAGCAGCGCATTGAGCTCCGCCGCCTGCGGCGCATCTTTCAAAGCCGCCGGTACCGGCAGTCCCATGGGGCTGCGCTGATGGATCGCTGCAAAGTGGCAGTACGTCACCAGCACAGACAGCGGCGGCATCGGGTGCCCCAGGTCATCCTTGAACAAATCCGCCTGCCTGGTGATGCCCGGCGCTTTGCCTTCAATGACACGCTCGCGCAGCGCAAACACCGCATCACCCACGGGCACGATGCAGACCGCCTCCTTGCCTGCCGCCGTGTTGAGTGCCGTCACCTGCGCCTCAAGCTTCTTGTTCCATTGCTCGCGTTGCAGGTCATGCAGCTTTCGCAGGCTCTCCACCGTGGCGTCATTGCGCATGGCGTTGTGGAATTGGCCCGTCAGGTTGCCATCTCGCGCCGGCCAGGATGCCTGCACCAGCACGCGCAGCTTCGGGTTCTTCTCCAGCCCCAGTTTCGTGAAGTGGTCGATGCCTTCGTCCGGCAGCAGCATGTGGGGAGAGAGCGTGAGCACGTCCACGCTGCCTGCGCTCAGTGCTTTCTTCGCGAAGTTTTGATCATCCGGCACCTCCCAGTGCTGCAGCGTGCGCGATCCGCCGATCATCTGCCTCCCGGCGTCCTGATAGCCGATTCCCGCCTCCTCGGTCATCTTCGGCAGCATCGTCGCGGTAAAGATCATGAAGCTGTGCGCGCACACAAACACCCGCGGCCCCGGCGGCAGCCCGGACGACGTAGGCGTGGTGAACTCGCCTGGCTCGCTGGTCTTGGGTCCGCCTGTCTTGGATTTGGTGGCAAGCAGCGCCTTCAGCTCCGGGTGCGCCTCAAGATACCTCAGCGCCTCATCCACCGAAAGCGTCCCATTCTTGTCAGCGTCCGCGTCAGGGTAGAGCTTCAGCGCCTGCGCCAGCCGCGCTTCGATCCCGCCTTTTTTCGTGGCCACTTGCGCGACCAGCCAGGTGGCTCCCAAAGTGAAAGTGATGACGAGAAGGGTGCGAATGGCAAATTTCATAGCGGCAGGCGTTGGCGGTGAAGACGTGGCAATCCCAGATTTATATCAGATGCTTCTTGGGAGACAATATCCCGGCCATGGTCCTCACCACTCATCGGTCGAAAGGATCCGCTTTCATTTTGGCATTGGAAAACCCTTTGCTTCACAGCAGCCCTTGCCATTCTGCGCGCTTCCATCCCGCATGCATCCGGACATCTCCCCCATCGCCGCCGATCTTGGCATTTCGCCAGAGCATCTCATTCTCCACGGCCGCCACATGGCCAAGGTCAGCCTCAAGGCCCTGCAAAATAAACCGCAGCGCGGCAAACTGATCCTCGTCTCCGCCATTACCCCCACACCGGCGGGTGAGGGCAAAACCACCGTCTCCATCGGCCTCTCGCAGGGTTTGAAGAAGATCGGCCAAAGCGTGGCTCTGGCACTGCGCCAGCCTTCGATGGGTCCGGTGTTCGGCCGCAAAGGCGGTGCCACGGGCGGCGGCAAAAGCACCGTGCTGCCCGCACATTCCATCAATCTGCACTTCACCGGCGACTTCCACGCCATCACCTGCGCGCACAACCTGCTCTCCGCCGTGATCGACAACCAGCTCTTCCTCGGCGAAACGCGGCTCTCGCCCGACCGCGTCCTGTGGAAACGTGTCATGGACATGAATGACCGTGCCCTGCGCAGCGTGCGCACCGCCGTGGGTAAGCCGACAGAGCGCGTCACCGGTTTCGACATCACCGCCGCCTCCGAGATCATGGCCATCATGTGCCTCGCCGAGTCGCTGCCGGATCTGCGCCATCGCCTCGAACGCATCGTCGTCGGCTTCACCGCCGAGGGCGATCCCGTCTATGCCAAGGAATTTCGCGTCACCGGCGCCATGATGGCCCTGCTGCGTGAGGCGCTGCCACCGAATCTGGTGCAGAGCGTCGAAGGCGTGCCCGCCTTCCTCCACGGCGGCCCCTTTGCCAACATCGCCCACGGCTGCAACTCCGTGCTCGCCACCCGCATGGCCCTCGCCCACGCCGACTTCGCCGTCACCGAGGCCGGATTTGCCTTCGATCTCGGCGGGGAAAAATTCATGCACATCAAGTGCCGGCAGAGCGGTCTCGCGCCGGCCGCCATCGTCATCGTCGCCACCGTGCGTGCGCTCAAGATGCACGGCGGAGCCGCCCTGGACCAGCTCACACAGACCGACACCGCCGCCCTGAGCCGTGGGCTGGACAACTTGGCCGCACACCTCGACAGCGCCGCGCAGTTTCAGCGCCCCGTCATCGTGGCGGTCAATCAGTTCACCAACGACCACCCGGACGAACTCGCCCTGGTGCATGAGTTCTGCCAGTCGCGCGGCGTCCCCAGCGCCACGGCCAATGTCTTTGGCGAAGGCGGGGCAGGGGCGGTCGAGCTCGCCGAAAAAGTGCTCACAGCTCTGACGCCGGAAGTCCCCCAGCTGCCCTTCCTTTACCAGCCTGACGACAGCGTCGAAACCAAGCTCACCGCCATCGCCACCAAGATCTACGGTGCCGACGGCGTTCTGCTCACCGATGAGGCGAAGGCCAAGCTGGCGCTGTTTGCCCGCAGCGGCTTCGACAAGCTCCCCCTCTGCATGGCCAAGACGCAGGACTCCCTCTCCGACGATGCGAAAAAGCGAGGACGCCCGCGCGGCTTTACCATCACCGTGCGCGATTTCGAAATCGCCAACGGCGCCGGATTCCTCGTCGCCCTCACCGGCACCATGATGCGCATGCCCGCGCTGCCAAAGGTCCCCGCCGCCGAGCGCATTCAGGTCACGGATGATGGCATCATGAGCGGCATCTAGCGATGTCTTGCCGTCACGGGGCGCACGCTCTAGCTTGCACTGCGCATGATTTTGGCCCGCACGTTCATCATTGGTTTTCCGTTGCTCATTGCAGCGGTGGCTGCATGGGCGGTGCATGAGTCCAGACTCAGCCGCACAGATCGTGCCGGCGGTGTGGTCGTCATGCTGTCGCAGAATGAGCCGGCTCTGAATCCTTTTCTCCCCGCCACGGAGATTGAGCGCGAGATCACAGATCTCGTGCATGAACCCCTCATCCAGCTGGGTCCAGACGGCACCTTGCAGCCCGGACTGGCGGAGTTCT
>JAPLUN010000658.1 GCA_026397715.1 Verrucomicrobiota bacterium | reverse complement strand
CAAGCCGCACATGCAGCGGCTCGAAAATGGCGCGCATGCGGTAGTAGTCAGTCTGCTCGATGGGATCATACTTGTGGTCGTGACACTTCACGCACTGCATCGTCAGTCCCAGAAAAGCGCGGCAGGTGTGTTCAATGGTTTCATCCAGCCAGGTGGTACGATTGAAAAGGTAGTAGCTGCGTGCCAGGAAGCCGGTGGCACGCAGGTTGTTGCGGTCCTCCGGCGCGAGTTCATCAGCAGCCAGCATCTGCACAATCATCTGATCGTAGCCCTTGTCGGCATTGAGCGATTCCACGATCCAGTCGCGCCAGTGCCAGAGGTGCTTCTGGCTGTGTCGAAGTTGCGCACCCAGTCCATACCAGTCGCAGTAGCGCCATATGTCCATGAAGTGGCGCGCCCAGCGCTCGCCATATTGAGGCGTGGCCAGCAGTTGATCCACCAGCCGCAAGCGCGCAGGGGCCGAAGTATCCTTCAAAAAGGCATGGATCTGCGCGGGCGTGGGAGGCAGACCAATGAGATCCAGATAAACGCGGCGTAGCCAAAGCTCCGGCGAGGCTTCAGGCTGTGGTTTCAATCCTTTCGCGGCGAGTCGCGCAGCCAGCAGCGCATCCATCGAATGGCCGGATGCTTTGGGCGGCTGGTAGGCCCAGTGCGCACGCGGATCATCCTCAGGCTTCTCCTGCGCAGGAGCCGGAGCACCGGCAGCCACCCACGCCTGCAGTTTGGCCACCTGCTCCGCTGTGAACATGGAACCCTCCCCCTCCGGCGGCATGCGGTCATCTTTGTCAGCAGTCGTCACACGCTCCAGCAGCAGTCCAGGATCACCGGATAAAATATTGCCATTATCACCGCCCTTGCTCATGGCCGTGGCGGTGTCCAGCCGCAGGCCTGCCTTCTGCTTCAAAGCCCCGTGGCAGGCATAGCAGCGCTCCTTCAGCAGAGGTTTGATCTCCTTTTCATAATCCACCGCCAGTACCGCAGTGGGCAGAAGTGCCAATACGCCGCAGCTCAAGGCGCGGGTAAGGGCACGACAATAGACGGCAGGCTGAAAAGACATGGGCACAGGCAACTACGTCACTGAAGCCCCGACTCTTTTGTCCCCACGTCCGTTCCCTCTTTTTACTGTCCAAAAACATCCTTCCCAAACCTTGGTGTGCCTGCCATCCTCTTCCTATTCCATGCGCACTCTGTTCCGATTCCTGCCCGCACTCGCCATTGCTGTTTCATCATCCTTTGCCGGTGACGCCACCGTCATTGAAAAAACACCCGGCCTCGTCGGTTTTTGGACCTTCGGAGAGGAGGCAGGGCAGAAACGCGCCTCACAGAACACACCGGAAAAACACCTGCTCAGTGAAGTAAACGGCCCCATCAAGCGCTCAGCAGGCGGGCCGTTCTCCGGTTTCTCGGCAGACCTCAACGGCCATCAGTATTTTGAAATCAAGCACCACGAGACCGGTGATCTCAACATCTCCGGCAAGGACGCGCAGGTGACGCTCTTCGCTGTCGTGCGCATCCTTGATCTTAAAAAGAGCCGCACCATCGCCGGCATGTGGAGCGAAGGCAAAGGCGCAAATGACGACACCGGCACCCGTCAATACGCGCTGCTCATGAACATGCCCACCTACGGCGGCCCGCGCAATCTCGTGCCCCACATCAGCAGCGAAGGCGGCGTAACGATGCGTGCCGACGGCACCAAGTTCCCCTGGTGCGCCGATTACGCAGCCACGAAGCTCGAAGTTCCCGAAGAGCAGTGGTGCACGCTGGCCTTCACCTACGACTCAAAATACATCCGTGCCTACATCAACGGCGTGCTCGACATTCGCACGCTGGATGCCGTGAAAGACAAGCGCAACGATCCCTACTTCATCAAGGAAGGCCCTGACGGCAAAGATCGCGGCATGAACCCCTACTACCATGGCCGCGGCATCTTCAAATACGATCCCGCCTTGCATGCACAAACCAAGATCTCCCCGTCTGACTTCACCGTCGGCGCACGCATGGCCGTCGGCTCGATGACCGGAGAGGCCACCATCGGCAAATTCGGCGGCCTCGCAGTATTCAACCGCGCCTTGAGCGATGCCGAGATGCAGAAGCTGCATCAAGCCGCAGATGTCGGAGCAATTCAGCCCTGAGCGCGATGACCTGGCTCTTCTCAATCCACCTCGCGGTCACCTGGATGCTGGTCGGCCTGATCTGGGTTGTGCAGATCCTCGTCTATCCCCAGTTCCGGCGCGTGGCCCCGGCGAAGTTTCGAGATTATCACTTCGCCCATTGCTTCCGCATCGGCCTCATCGTCGCGCCGCTGTTGTTCGTGGAGGCCGCCACCGCCGCAGGGCTGCTTTATGAAGGACACCAGGCGCAGCCATTCTACATCAGCACGGGCCTTATCCCCATCATCTGGCTCACCACCGCGGTGTTTCAGGCCCCCATTCACACCCGGCTCGGGCGCGGTTTCGATGCCCCACTCATCCGCCGCCTCATCCTCACCAACTGGATCCGCACGCTCGCATGGACAGCACGCGGCATTCTTGTTAGCCTCACGCTTCTATGAGCAAACACCTGCTTCTCTCCCTGCTTGTTTACAGCACCCAGCTCTGCGCCCAGACCGCACTGCAACTCGCGCCACCGACTTTCCAGCGCAGTACAAGTAAAACCGGCATGGTGACGATCGAGAGCACCACGCCGGACACCACGATCCTCTACACACTCGACGGTGCGGATCCCACATCAAAATCGAATCCCTACCTCGCTCCCATCGACCTGATCCGCGGTGGCACCGTGAAAGCACGCACCTTTTCCAAAGATCGGAAAAGCATGAGTGAAGCAATCGAACAGGCATTTCGCCCTGTGCCGAGCTTTGTCATTCCGGTACCGAGTACCGTCGTGGCCACGACCCAAGACAGAAGCTGGCCCCAATACGACTGGGCCAAGCGCCACGAACTCACCAGCGCCGCCGTAAAAAAAGCCAAGCCGCAGATCCTCTTCATCGGCGACTCCATCACGCACTTCTTCGGCGGTGAACAGTTCGACAGCTACGCCTTGCGCGGACAGCAGACCTGGGGCGAATTTTATGCCCCACGCAACGCCGGCAACCTCGGCTTCGGCTGGGACAAAACGGAAAACGTCCTCTGGCGCCTCCAGCATGGTGCCATCGACGGCATCGCACCCAAACTCGTCGTCATGATGATCGGCACGAACAACACGGGCACCTGCTCCGCGCCCGACATCGCAATCGGTATCGAGTCCATCGTGCTGGAGTTAAATCAGCGCCTGCCACAATCCAAAATTCTCCTGCTGGGCATCTTCCCTCGCGGCGAAAAGCCCAACCCGCAGCGCGAGAAGATCGCCGAAATCAACGGCATCATAGCCAAGCTCAACGGCACCCACAACGTCACCTTCCTCGACATCGGCCCGAAGTTCCTCACGCCTGAAGGTTTGATCACCAAGGACATCATGCCCGACTTCCTCCACCCCAACGAAAAAGGCTACCGCATCTGGGCCGAGGCCATTGAGCCCACGGTCAAGCAGCTGATGGGCGAGACCAAATAGGCACAAAAAAAGCAGGGGACCACAGTCCCCTGCTTCTCAGAAAGTTCGTCTGACTTACTTCGCAGGCTTCCAGTTGCGCACGAAGTCCATGCACTGGGTGATCTCAGGCACGCTGGTCTCCCAGTTGTGCTCATATTCGCAGTGAAGGGGGCCGGGATAACCCTGGGCGGCATATTCCGCGAGGATGGCCGGGATGTCGCTCTTGCCGGTGCCAAAGGGAAGGTCATAGGCCTTGACGTCACCGAAGGCCGTGAGGTCCTTCATGTGGCTGTCAAAGATGCGACCCTTGAGGATCTTGATGCAATCCACAGGATTCAGCCCGCTGCGCACCCAGTGGCCCACGTCAGCGCAGGAGCCCATGCGCGGGTCGCGGTTTTTGACGAGATCGAGCACGTAGTTCGGATCCCAGAACATGTAGGCGCGGTCAAGCGGGCGCTTGGGATGGTTGTGGATGGCCATCTTGATGTCGAATTCTTTCACAAGAGCTTCGATCTTGTCGAGTGCGGTCACATCGGGCTCGGTGACGATGACGCCGATGCCCAGCTTTTTGCAGAACTCAAAAATCTTGCGGTTGGAAACATCATCCTGGCCGAGCTTGACCACACCATAACCCACGGCGGTGAGCCCCTTGGCTTCGAGGTGCTTCATGACTTCATCGATCATTTCCGGCGTGGCATTGTGGTCCCACTTCGCATCCGGCTTGGCGGTCGAAAATTTCTGACCGGGGTAGAATTCGATGGTCTTGCCGCCGCACTGGGCGGTCTTGTCGATGGCTTCAAACACATTGTACATGCGGAAGCTGTAAGCCTGGCAGCCAGCGTAGAACTGGCCGACTTTGGCGGCTTCGGGAATCGTTGCCGCAAAGGATGCGGTGACGAGGAGGAGTGAAAGAAGGATGTGCTTCATGGGTGGGTGGAGCAGGAAGTTTGGCGAGTTATCAGAGAAATGGAAGAACTGAGAATGGAAAAGGGCATCGTGGAGCAGCGTTGTGGAGAGATGCTGAAACACTCCATCCTGCTTTTAATTTCTGCTTCTGCAGCCCTGGCGCAGCTGCCCACGGCGAAACCCATCCCACGTGTGCAGGCCGTGCCACTGCCGCATCACATCACGTCGTTTCAGCTCGACGGCCGGGAACTGACCGCCATGCATTTCGATCCGCAGGACATGCGCCCATTCTGGCACCCGATCCGCGCCTCCAAAGACGTGAGCCTCACCCGCATGGGCCATCCGCATGATCCACTCACGCACTCGCACCACAACAGCGTGTGGGTGACGCACAACATGGTGAACGACCTCGATTTCTGGGGAGACTACACCAAGAAGCAGGGCCGCATCGTCAATGTGGAAGTCTCGCGTGAGGGCTACGAGGACACCGATGAGTTTGCCTCCATGCGCATGGTGAACCACTGGATCAGCGAAGCAGACAAGTCAGTTCAGCTGACCGAGGTGCGCCGCACGGAAATCCGCCCCATCAATGGCACCAAGAGCTGGTTCATGATCATCGACCTCGAGTTTTCACCCCCGAAGGGAAAGACGACAACCTTTGGCGCCACTGGCTTCGGACTGGTGGCAGTTCGTATGGCAAAGAGCATCGGCGTGCATGACGGCGGCGGCCGCATTTTGAACTCCGAAGGACAGATCAATGAGGAAGCGGTCTTCCGCAAACCAGCGCGCTGGTGCGACTACAGCGGGCGTATCACCAACGACGCGGACGGCTTTGGCGGCATCACCTTGATGAACCACCCGATGAACCCGCACAACCCGACCGCCTTCCACGTGCGCAACGACGGCTGGATGGGCTGCTGCCTGAGCCTGGACACCCCCGTGGAGGTCACCGAGGAGAAAAAGCTCCGCGTGCGCTACGCCCTGTGGGTGCACGACGGAGTGGCTTCGCAGGCCGAGAGCGAGGCGCAGTGGCAGAAATTCATCGCCATGCCCGTGGTGGATTTGGCGCTCAAACCGGCCAAGAAGTGAGCATGGCCGAATACCCCGCCGCCTTGGGCGAACTGATCACCTTTTTTGAATCGCTGCCGGAGGGCGAGCGACGGGAAAATTTGATCGACCTCGCAGCTGCCGTAACGACCCACGCGCCGAAGGAGGGCGAAAAGTTCGACCTAGAGGATGTGCGGCACGATGCGGAATGCACGGACACCGTCGGGGTGCATGCCCGGCTCGAAAACGGAGATCATGTTCATTTTGCCATCAGCTTGGGGCCCAAAGTACAGACCCTGACCAAAGCGATGTCCACCATCCTGTGCCGGGGACTGAATGGATCAACACTCACAGAGATCCTGGCAGTTCCGCAGGATTTTGTCCCGCGCATCATCGGCGCAGACCTGGTGCGGCTGCGGAGCCAGACCGTCTATTATGTGCTGGGCCGCATGAAACAGGCGGCCCAGGCGCTGCAAAAAGGTTCGAATTAGCCCAGCCTCGTGGTCTGCCCTGTGCGCAGTTCCTCGGGAATCTGGCCCACAAAACGGGGCTGAAGGTCGATGGCATCAAAGATCTGGTGAATTTCCATCTGGTTGATGTCTCCGGGCTTGTCGATCTCGAAATAGACCAGATCATGGCGGGCATCCACCTTGTAGCGGACCTTGGGAAAGTGGTCCATCTGGTTGCGGAGTTGCATCACAGTGGACTCAGAACGGAGGCCGGGCGCGTAGATTTCGACTTCGATCATGGGTGGTATGCAGCGGTTCTACCGGAATTGCCCTCCGGAGCCAAGCAAAACCTGCCAGTTGTGCACAGACAGGATTCCAGTTTGACAGACGGGGGGTGTCGTCCTATTCTCGTCGCCCCTTTCCCCCGCTCCTTTTATGGCCAACATCCGCTCCGCAGAAAAAGACATCCGCAAAACGACGGTCCGCACCGCTCACAACCAGACGGTGAAAAGCCGCATCCGCACCCTGCGCAAGAAGGTGGTCGCCGCCATTGAGAAGAAGGACGCAGCCACAGCCGCATCCGCCCTCAGCGAATACGCTTCCGCCACGGACAAGGCCGCCAAGACCAACGTTCTCAAGAAGAACACCTCCTCCCGTCTGAAGAGCCGCCTCGCCGTCAAGGTCAGCGCCCTGACGAAGTAAGCGGTCTTTTTTAAAACTTTTTTCCAAACGGCATCTCGCAAGAGATGCCGTTTTTTATTTGTCGGACGAGGCAAGGCCAGCAAAGATCGCCCACCCATGATCACCCGCCACAAAATCGCCCCCAACGGCCCTGAGTTCTCACGCCTCGTTTACGGCACTTGGCGCATCCTCGACAAGGCAGACCCGGCCAACCGCACCCCGCAGGCGCTGCTCAGCCGCTTCAAAGCCTGTGCCGACATGGGCATCACCACTCTGGATACGGCCGAAATTTACGGCACTTACAAGGTCGAGGAGGCCATCGGCGGCGCCTTGAAGCTCGACCCCGCCTTCCGCAGCAAGATCGAGATCGTCACCAAATGCGGCATCTACATCCCCTGCGAGTTTCATCCCGACCGTAAAGTCGCCTACTACAATGTCACCGCCGCCCGCATCATCAAAAGCGCGGAAAAATCGCTGCGCTTCATGGGCATAGATGAAATCGACCTGCTGCTCGTGCACCGCCCCGACTGGCTGACCAGCGCCGACGAAACCGCCGAGGGCCTCAACAAGCTGCTCAAAGACGGAAAAATCCGCAGCGCCGGCGTCTCAAACTACAATGTGCACCAGTTCGATCTGCTGAACTCGCGCATGGACCAGCCGCTGGTGACCAATCAGGTCGAATTCAGCCTCCTGCACATGGACCCTATCTACGACGGCACAGCCGATCAATGCCAGCGCCACCGCATCCTGCCCATGGCTTGGTCACCTCTGGCCAAAGGGGCCCTGATGGAAAAGGGAGATCCAGCCTCGGTCCGTCTCCATGCCAAAACCGCCGAGCTTTCCGCCAAATACGGCGGCGCTACTCTCGACCAGCTCGCCTACGCCTGGATCATGGCTCATCCTTCCTGCCCGTTGCCGATCATCGGCACCAACAAACTGGAACGCATCCAGGCCGTGGTGAAAGCGGCGGAAATCAAGCTGGAGCGCGAAGACTGGTACGGCCTCTGGGAGGCTGCCAAGGGTCACGGCGTGCCGTGAGGTCCGCTCAGCGCGGTCATTCTTGCACTTGCGGGATCACAAGCTGGTTGTGGTGGATCAGGTTCACCTGCCAGTTCCATGGCCAGCGGCCCGGATTGCTCCAGTGAAAAGCCCACGGCTCGGTGAACTGGTTCACATACCCCACGATCATATGGCTGTATCCCACGCCATTGCCTTCGAGGCGGATCATCGAGGTCACCATCCCCTGCCCTTTCGTCGCTTTGAGGGTGGTTTGCTCCGTCTTCAACATCAGCGTGAAGAAGCCGCTGAGATATTTGCGCCCGTCCAGAATCGCCGTGTCGCGGTTGTGGCCAAAGGCATCCGTGTAGTTGGGAGCCATCAATCTCTCCAGTTTCTTCCAGTCACGGTTTTCAACCGCCTCGATCAGATTCGCCTGCGCGGCTCGCACCTGCTCCTCCGGGGAACGTCCGAAAACCCACCATGCCAGCCAGAGGCCCTCGATCAGAAACAGAACCAGCAGGCCGCGCAGAATGATCTTCTTCATGTTAAAAGAGAGCCAGTTGTCCGGTGGAATCCGATGAAGCCGCCACACAGAAGCTCACACCGCTGCTGCGGCGGCGCACGACTTCGATGGTCGGCGTGGGCTTGTGGCGCTCAGCACATACCACCCGCGCCTCCGGGGCTCCGGCGGCATCCAAGGCCTGCCTGATGTACCGGAAGGCCGTGGCGGGGTCATTGCAGTCATCGCTCAAATGCCCCAGCACCACGTGACTCAGGCCCGGATGCGCGATTTCACGGACGAGCTCAGCGGCCTGATCATTGGAAAGATGGCCATGGCGTGAGCTGATGCGCTGCTTCGTGGACCAAGGACGCTTGGTGTCATTTTCGAGCAGTTGGGTGTCGTAATTGGCCTCAATGAAGAGGCTGTCGGAATTCCTGAGGCGGTCTTTGATCAGATTCGTCACAAATCCCACGTCACTGAGCACCCCGAGGCGGGATTCCTCATCGGAAATCACAAACCCGACAGGATCCACCGCATCATGAGGCACCGGAAAAGACTCGATCCGCAGGTCCTGAAACTCAAAAGCCGCCCCCGTCGTCATGAGCCTCCAGATAGGCGGTTTCCGAAATCCGAGGCTCCCAGCCAGGGTTTCCTGGGTCAGCGCAGTGCAAAACAAGGGGACCTGGCGCTTGCGGCTCAAAACCTCAATTCCTCCCGTGTGATCCTGATGCTCATGCGTCAGCAAAATGCCGTCCAGCATGTCGAGGGAAAAGCCACAGGCGTCCAGCCGGAGACAGATTTGCTTGGCGCTCAATCCTGCATCGAGAAGCAAAGTGGTGCGTTCTGTCGAAATAACAGCGCAGTTCCCCGAACTGCCGCTGCCAAGAATTGTTAATCTCACCATGCTCTGTTTTTAGCGGCTGGCCTCGTCAGTTGCAAGGCGGATGAGCCTCTCATGGCAGTGCCGCACCCCCGATTGCTTCAGTGATTTAAAATAGGTGCCATCTTGGCCGATAGAATGCTGGTTGATTTACTCCCTTGCATGGCCTAAAAGCCACCCCCCTTTTGACGCAAAAATGAGAAACCACGGACTCCCCCCGAAACAAGGCCTATATGATCCGCAATTCGAGCACGACGCCTGCGGCGTCGGGTTCATTTGTCAGATGAAGGGAAAACGTTCTCACTCCATCGTACAGCAAGGTCTGACCATTCTGATCAATCTGGACCATCGCGGAGCGGTGGGCAGTGAAAAGAACACCGGAGACGGTGCCGGCATCTTGATGCAGGTCCCCGACAAATTTCTGCGCAAGGTGACCGCCCCGCTGGGCTTCACCCTGCCTGCTGAAGGACATTATGGCGTGGCCATGGCCTACTGCTCACCCGATGCCGCCCACCGTGCAGCTGCAGCACGTGCCTTTGAGAAAGTGGCTGAGGAAGAAGGCCAAAAAGTGCTGGGCTGGCGTGATGTGCCGGTGGACAATTCGATGATCGGCCTCTCGGCGAAGAACAGCGAGCCATTCATGCGCATGGCCTTCGTTCAGCGCGGAGAAAACTGCCCGGATCAGCAGACTTTTGAGCGCAGGCTCTACATCATCCGCAAACGTGCGGTCACCGCGATCCGCACCGCAGAGGCGGACAGTTTTTGGTACTGCTCCAGCATGTCCTCCCGGACTCTGGTGTACAAAGGCATGCTCATGCCCGAGCAGGTGGGCCAGTATTTCCTCGATCTTCAGGACCCGGACATGGAATCCGCCCTGGCGCTGGTGCACTCCCGTTTCTCGACCAACACCTTCCCAAGCTGGGAGCGCTCGCATCCCTATCGCTACATCGCCCACAACGGCGAAATCAACACGCTGCGTGGCAACATCAGCTGGATGAAGGCACGTCAGTCCCTGCTGGCCAGCCCTCTGTTCCCGGACGTCAAAAAACTCTTCCCCATCGTTAACGAGAGCGGCTCCGACTCCGCCATGTTCGACAACGTGCTCGAACTCCTCGTCATGGGCGGCCGCTCGCTGCCGCATGCCATGATGATGATGATTCCTGAGCCCTGGAGCGGCCATGAGTCCATGGATGACCAGCGCAAGGCCTTCTACGAATACCATTCCTGCCTCATGGAACCCTGGGACGGCCCGGCTTCCGTGGCCTTCACAGACGGCACCATGATGGGCGCCACTCTGGACCGCAACGGCCTCCGCCCCTCCCGCTACTACGTCACCAAGGACGACCTCGTCATCATGGCTTCCGAAGCCGGTGTCCTGCCCATCGCCCCTGAAAATGTGAAGCTCAAAGGCCGTCTGCAGCCTGGCAAGATGTTCATCGTGAACATGGAAGAAGGCCGCATCGTCCCCGATGACGAGATCAAGGCGAAGATCGCCGCTGAGAAGCCCTACCGCGAGTGGCTTGACAAGCACCTCGTTCACCTCGCTGACATCAAGGAAGGTGAGCCAGTGGCCCCGCCTGACCACGAAACCATGCTGCAGCGCCAGCAGGCCTTCGGGTACAGCTTTGAAGACCTGCGCAAGCTCATGGTTCCCATGGGCAGAGAGGGCGTGGAAGCCATCGGCTCCATGGGCACCGACATCCCTCTGGCCGTGCTCTCGAACAAATCGAAGCTGCTCTACGATTACTTCAAACAGCTCTTCGCCCAGGTCACCAACCCGCCGATCGACTGTATCCGCGAGGAAATCGTCACTTCGCCAATCACCACCATCGGTGCGGAAGGCAATCTGCTCGATCCGACGCCTGAAAGCTGCCACCTGATTGAGCTCAAGACGCCGATCCTCAGCAATGAAGATCTGGCCAAGCTCAAGAGCGTTGCCCAAGGCCAGTTCAAAGCCGCCACCATCAACATTCTGTTTGATCCCAAAGAGGGCGCTGTCGGTCTGGAGAAGGCCATGGATAAGATCTGCGCCAAGGCGGATGAATTGATCACGCAAGGCTGGAACATCCTCATCCTTTCCGACCGTGGCGTCTGCGCTGACAAGGCTGCCATCCCGGCCCTGCTCGCAGTCGGCGGCCTGCATCACCACCTCATCCGCAAAGGCACCCGCACCCAGTGCGATCTCGTGCTGGAATCCGGCGAACCTCGCGAAGTTCACCACTTCTGCACGCTCATCGGTTACGGCTGCGGCGCCATCAATCCTTACCTCGCGTTCGAAACGCTCGACGACATGATCCGTCAGGGTCTCCTCGTCAAAGTGGACCACAAGACCGCGGTGTACAATTTCATCAAGGCCGCCACCAAGGGCGTCATCAAGGTCGCCTCGAAGATCGGCATCTCCACGATGCAGAGCTATCGCGGTGCGCAGATCTTTGAAGCCGTCGGTCTCAGCAAAAGTGTGGTGGACAAATACTTCACCTGGACCGCCACCCGCATTGAAGGCAGCGACATCAAGGTCATCGCCGAAGAAGCCATCCAGCGCCATCTGCGCGGCTTCCCAGAGCGTGATTCTCAGGTCCACGCCCTCGACGTCGGCGGCGATTACCAGTGGCGCAAGGAAGGTGAGGCGCATCTCTTCAATCCGCTCACCATCCACACCCTGCAGAAGGCTGTCCGCACCGGCAGCTACGAAACCTTCCAGCAGTACACCGCCTTGGTGAACACGCAGGTGAAGCAATTCTACACCCTGCGCGGTCTTCTGGACTTCAAGGCACGCAAAGCGGTGCCGATCGAGGAAGTCGAATCCGTTGAGTCCATCATGAAGCGCTTCAAGACAGGCGCGATGAGCTACGGCTCCATCTCCAGCGAAGCGCACGAGGCGCTCGCCATCGCCATGAACCGTGTCGGCGGCAAGTCGAACACCGGTGAAGGCGGCGAAGATGAGGCACGTTACACCTGGACCAATGAGAAGGGTGACTCCAAGAACAGCGCCATCAAGCAGGTCGCTTCCGGTCGTTTCGGCGTCACCAGCCTTTACCTTTCCCAGGCACGCGAAATCCAGATCAAGATGGCCCAGGGCGCCAAGCCCGGTGAAGGCGGCCAGCTTCCTGGCTCGAAAGTCTATCCTTGGATCGCCAAGGTGCGTGGCTCCACGCCCGGTGTCGGTCTCATCTCGCCACCCCCGCATCATGACATCTACTCCATCGAGGATCTGGCCCAGCTCATTCACGACCTGAAGAATGCGAACCGTGCCGCACGCGTCAGCGTGAAGCTCGTCTCCGAAGTCGGTGTCGGCACCATCGCCGCTGGTGTGGCCAAGGCTCACTCCGATGTCGTTCTCATCTCCGGTTTCGACGGCGGCACCGGTGCCTCCCCGCAGACCTCCGTGAAACACGCCGGTCTGCCATGGGAACTCGGCCTCGCTGAAACCCATCAGACCCTCGTCCTCAACAATCTGCGTAGCCGCATCGTCGTCGAAGCGGACGGCCAGATGAAAACCGGTCGGGATGTCATCATCGCCGCACTGCTGGGCGCTGAAGAGTTCGGCTTCGCCACCGCTCCGCTCGTCACTCTGGGTTGCATCATGATGCGCGTCTGCCATCTGAACACCTGCCCCGTCGGTGTCGCCACCCAGGATCCGCAGCTGCGCGCCAAGTTCAGCGGCGATCCTGAGCATGCCGCCAACTTCATGCGCTTCATCGCCATGGAAGTGCGCGAACTCATGGCCAAGCTCGGTTTCCGCACGCTGCAGGAAATGGTGGGCCGCACGGAAGTGCTCGAGGCCCGCGAAGCGATCGATCACTGGAAAGCCCGCGGCATCGACCTCTCCAACCTGCTTTATCAGCCCGACGTCGGCCCTGAAGTCGGCCGCTTCTGCACCGAAGTGCAGGATCACGGCATCGACCGCTCGCTCGACATCACCACGCTCCTGGACCTGTGCAAACCGGCCATCGAGAAGGGTGAAAAAGTCACCGCCACCGTCGCCATCCGCAACGTCAACCGCACAGTCGGCACGATCCTCGGCAACGAGATCACCAAGCGCCACTGGCACGGTCTGCCGGACGACACGGTTCACATCAAGTTCAACGGCACCGCCGGTCAGAGCTTTGGTGCCTTTGTTCCGAAGGGTGTCACCCTTGAACTCGAAGGCGACGGCAACGACTACATCGGCAAGGGCCTCAGCGGCGGCCGCATCATCATCTATCCGCCGGAAGGCTCCGACTTTGCCGCCGAAGACAACATCATCGCCGGCAACACCGCGCTCTATGGCGCGACGAGCGGCGAGCTCTTCCTGCGTGGCAGGGCTGGTGAACGCTTCGCAGTGCGCAACTCGGGTGTCGATACGGTCGTCGAAGGCGTGGGTGACCACGGCTGCGAATACATGACCGGCGGCCGCGTGGTCGTGCTCGGCACCACCGGACGCAACTTCGCCGCAGGCATGAGCGGTGGCGAGGCCTACGTGCTGGATGAAGAGGGCGATTTCGCCACCCGCTGCAACACGCAGATGGCCGGCCTCGAAAAACTCGAGGACAAGGAAGAGATCGACAGCCTCTACGAACTCATCAAAAAGCACGCCGACCTCACCAAGAGCCAGAAAGCCTTCAAGGTTCTCGCCCTCTGGGAGCAGATGGTGCCCAAGTTTGTCAAAGTGATGCCCAAGGACTACAAGCGGGTGCTCCAGGCCATCAAGAAGGCCAAGGACGACGGCCTCACCGGCGACGACGCCCTCAACGCCGCCTTTGAAGCCAACGCCCGCGACGTCGCTCGTATCGGCGGCAGCTAGCATCCAAGACCATGGGAAAACCAACCGGCTTCATCGAATTCGAACGCGAAATCCCCGCTGACCGCGACCCGCTTGAGCGTGTCAAAGATTGGAAGGAGTTCCACCTGCACCTGCCAGAGGACCGCCTGAAGAATCAAGGCGCCCGCTGCATGGACTGCGGTATTCCGTTCTGCCACAGCGGCACCCTCATCAGCGGCATGGCCAGCGGCTGTCCGATCAACAACATCATCCCTGAATGGAATGATCTTGTTTTCCGCGGCCTGTGGAAAGAGGCGCTCGACCGCCTGCACAAGACGAACAACTTCCCGGAATTCACCGGCCGCGTCTGCCCCGCTCCTTGCGAAGGCTCCTGCGTGCTCGGCATTCACGAGCCACCGGTAACGATCAAGAACATCGAAGTCAGCATCATCGACAAAGGCTGGGAAGAAGGTTGGGTGAAACCTGATGTGCCCGAAAAGCGCACCGGCAAGAAAGTCGCCATCATCGGCTCCGGTCCTGCCGGCCTCAGCGCCGCCGCCCAGCTCAACCGGGCTGGCCACACCGTCACCGTTTTCGAACGCGCCGACCGCCCCGGTGGCCTGCTCATGTATGGTATCCCCAACATGAAGCTCGACAAAAACGAGGTCGTCCTTCGTCGGGTGAAGCTGCTGGAAGAGAGCGGTGTGATCTTCAAGTGCAACGTCAACGTGGGCACCGACATCACCGCCGAACAGCTCACCAAGGATTTCGACGCCACTGTGATCTGCACCGGTGCCACCAAACCACGCGATCTGCCGATCCCTGGCCGCGAATTGAAGGGCATCCACTTCGCCATGGACTTCCTCACGGCGAACACGAAAGCCGTGCTCGACAAGAGCGGCAAGTTCATCACCGCAGATGGCAAGGACGTCGTCATCATCGGTGGCGGTGACACCGGCACCGACTGTGTGGGCACCAGCGTGCGCCACGGCTGCACCACCGTCACCCAGCTCGAAATCATGGCCAAGCCGCCGCTCAAACGCGCTGCGAACAATCCATGGCCCGAATGGCCCAAGACCTACAAGATGGACTACGGCCAGGAAGAAGCCGCCGCCAAGTTCGGCGACGATCCCCGTGTCTATCTCACCACCGCCACCCACTTCGAAGGGGATGCCGATGGCAATGTCAAAGCCGTTCACGTCGTCAACGTCGAGTGGAAGAAGGACGAAAAGGGCAACTTCGGCCCGCAGAAAATCCCCGGAACCGAAAAAATCCTCCCCGCGCAGCTCGTTCTGCTCGCCATGGGCTTCCTCGGGCCAGAGCAGCCTCTTCTCGACGCCCTCAACATCGAGCGCGACCAGCGCAGCAACGTGAAAGCTGAGCACGAGAAATACACCACCAGCATTCCCGGCGTCTTTGCCGCCGGTGACTGCCGCCGTGGCCAGTCCCTCGTCGTCTGGGCCTTCAACGAGGGCCGCGGCGCCGCCCGCGAGTGCGACCGCTTCCTGATGGGCGAGACCGCTCTGCCGTAATGGATTGAGACATCCCTTCACAAAGCGCCTTCAGCAATGAAGGCGCTTTTTTGTGCCTGCCAGACACTATATTCCTAGCCTTGCGGAGTAAATCTGAGCATCGTTTCCTGCTTTTTGTCCCCGTCCTGATGCGCATTCTCATTCTCTTCCTATTGCTGGCCGCAGGCAGCCTGCTGCATGGGCAGATCGTGGTCGCCGGCAAACAGTTTGAGAGGGCACCAACAGAAACCGGCCCGAAGGGCGAATGGGTGATGTATGAGAAAGGTGCGCCACAAAACGATGGAACGCGACGCTGGCTGACAAAGCGAGTGCTCGTCGAACTGGCTCCAGGCACCCAGGCGGCCTCGCTGGCGCAGGTGGCTGGCGTCATGCAGAGCTCTGCAAGAGGCAAATATGCCGTCGTGGAATTTGCCGGAAATTCGGACGCGGCCATTGCGGGAGCCGCCAAGCTCCTCAAGGCACCCGGAGTGCGCTCGGCGACACCGATGCTCTCGCACCAGCTGTTTCACCGCTTTGTGCCCAATGATCCCTACTTCGCCTACAATGCCGCAAATCCGGGCTACCAGTGGCATTTGAGCAACACCGGGCAAGGCGGTGCCACCGCAGGCTCAGATATGAATGTGCGCAGCGCTTGGGACAGCTACAAAGGCACAGGCGTGCGTATCGCCATCGTGGACGATGGCCTGGAAGTCGGACATCCGGATCTCGCGCCGAACGTGGATCTGGCCAACAGCTTCGACTTCAATGACAATGACAGCGATCCCTCGCCGGGGGCCACCGACTTCCACGGCACCTCCTGTGCGGGCGTGGCGGCAGCACGCGGGAACAACGGCATTGGTGGCTCGGGCGTGGCACCAGAGGCGGCGCTGGTGGGTCTGCGCCTGATCGCCGCGCCCACCACCGATCAGCAGGAAGCGGACGCCTTTGGCTACCTAAAGGATCTCATCGCGGTGAAGAGCAATAGCTGGGGTCCGTATGACAGCGCGTTCGGCTCCAGCGGCCCGGATGTCCTGAGCGCGCAAGCCCTGGAGGATGCCGCCACGACGGGCCGCAACGGCAAAGGCACCGTATTCCTATGGGCGGCAGGCAATGGCAACGGCAGCGGGGATGATTCGAACTATGACGGCTGGGCCAACTCGATTCATGCCATCGCCGTTTCGGCCATGAACGATAAAGGCAGGTCCGCCTATTACAGCGAACCGGGAGCGAACATTCTGGTCTGCGCTCCCTCCAGCGGCGGCAAGCAAGGCATCACCACCACGGATCGCTCGGGCTCAGTGGGCTACAATGAAGACGGCGGCACGGTCGAATACCCCGACTTTGCCGACACCAACTACACGAATACCTTTGGCGGCACCTCCTCGGCCACGCCTGCGGTGGCGGGCGTGGTGGCGCTCATGCTGCAGGCAAATCCGAATCTCACCGCGCGCGATGTGCGTGAAATTCTCGTGCGGAGCGCCACGCAGAATGACTTTTTCGACGGTGATTGGATCACCAACGGGGCAGGATTTCACTTCAACATCAAATACGGGGCCGGTCTGGTGAACGCGCAGCAGGCCACCTCGCTGGCCTCCACCTGGACCAATGTCGCCGCGCGCCAGTCACATGCCTATGCGGCCACGGCGCTGAATCTCGCCATCCCGGACTACAACGCCAACGGCGTCTCCAAAACCTTCACCGTGCCAATCAGCGACAATCTACGGCTGGAACACGTCACCGTGCATGTCAAAGCCACGCACGCGAATCGCGGCAATCTGGAGTGGCGACTCATCTCCCCCAGCGGCATCTCGGTGCGCCTGGCCCGCTCGCGCTTCAATGACAATGGTGCCGATTTGGACTGGACCTTCATGACCACGCATTGCTTGGGTGAGCGCTCTGTAGGCGACTGGAAGCTGCAGGCCATCGACCAAGTGGTGGGGGATGTCGGCACACTGACTGACGCCACCATCACATTTTACGGCACGCCGACGGACAGCGCGCTGCCGCTGCCGGTCATCACCTCCAACTGGATTGTCGTGGGCCGCGAAGGCTGGGCCATGAACCAGCAGATGACCGCCTCCAATTTCACCACCAGCTTCGATGCGGGAACCTATGCCACTGGCACGCTGCCAGCAGGTCTCTCTCTCAATCCCACCACGGGTCTCATCACGGGCACACCGCAGGTGACCGGGTTATTCGAAGGCTGGCAAAGCGCGACCAACGCCACCGGGACCACCTCCAGCTTTGCCTATTTTTACATCCTAGCCGCCACACCTTCCCTTTCTGATGCGGTGGATCAGCTGACCAGCCTCAAGATCGTGCCATTTGGGTTCGGTGATCCTTACATCCAGACCGCCATAACCCGTGATGGCTTGGATGCGGTGCAGACTGCTGCGGTCAATGACGAGGAGTACTCCGGCATGGAGTTCACCGTGAACGGCCCGTCGCGGCTGGAGTTCCAATGGAAGGTTTCTTCCGAAAAGAACTACGACTACCTCGTGCTCACTGTGGACGGTTACGTGCGCGACTACATCACGGGTGAGATCGACTGGAAAGCGTCCACGACCGATGTCGGGCCCGGCCCCCACAACATCAATATCTATTACATCAAAGATCAGGCAACGGCCAAAGGACAGGATTCAGGCTGGATTGATCAAGTCGTAATCACACCGACAACCATGACACCGGTGATCACCACCGACACTGTGGTTGCCTACGAAGGCGTTTACTTCCGGCAGACCATCTTGGCCTCAAATGCACCTGCGACTTACGCCTCCGAAGGCCTGCCCGGCGGGCTGACACTGGATGCCACGACGGGTCTGCTCTATGGCAGTGTCACGACGCCCGGAACTTACCAGATCACGGTTCACGCCACGAATTCATTTGGCACGACCACCAAGACCATCACCCTCCAGGTTGGCACCGTAGAGCAGGGCCTCGCGGAGGCCCTGGATGTGCCCCTACAAGCCATCGCGAGTTCGGGTAATTTGAAATGGGTCCCGCAGTGGAATTACGCTCATGACGGCAGTGACGCAGCCCGCAGTGGTGCCATCACCGATCTCCAGCAGAGTGTGATGACCACCCAGGTCACGGGACCGTGCAAAGTCACTTTCTACTGGGGCGTCTCGTCCGAGCCCAACTATGACTTCCTGCGCTTTTACATCGACGACGTTGAGAAGAAAGCCATCAGTGGAGAGGTGGGCTGGACCCGCCAAGGCTATCTGATTCCCGCCGGAGAGCACATTCTGAAATGGGCCTACATCAAAGACGATTTCACCGCCTCCGGCCTCGACTCCGGCCTGGTCGATCAATTTGGCATCCACTACGACAACGATGGCGATGGTGTACATTCCGATCTTGAAACTTGGTTCGGCACCAGCGATTCCGATCCCCGCAGCTTCCCGCAAACGGTTCTCTCCCGCACCCCAAGCACCATGCTGCAATTCCCTTCCATCTCAGGCACCGACTATCTCATCGAATACAGCGATGACTTGCAGACATGGACGCGTGAAATTTTCACGGCCACGGGCGCATCCTCCACATGGACGGATTTGAATGCGGTCAAGAAAACCCGCCGCTTCTACCGGGTGGGCATTCCGTGATCACTTCAAACCCGCCAGGAAACGACGAAAGAACGCCACACCGGCTTCCAAATCGCTCACGGAAATAAACTCGTCTTTCGTGTGAGCTTGCGCGATGGAACCAGGACCGATGGCAATGGCAGGAGTGCCTGCGACGGAAAGGAAGGCGGCATCGCAGAACCAGGGAGCGCCGGTCAGTTCGGAGCCAGCGGCGAGTAATTTCTGCACTAGGGGATTTGAAGGATCCGTATCGAGATGAAATGCCTCACTGGCGACTGTGATGCAGGCTGTTGCGTCAATTTGCTGCACGAATTCCTTCAGCAATGCAAAAGCACCGCCAGAGCGCTGCAATCCCGGGGTGGTGCGGATGTCCACGCGCAGTTTGCAAGAATCTGCGACAATGTTGCTGCGGGTGCCGCCCTGAATCATGCCGAGGTTGATCGTGCTGACTCCGAGCCACTCGTCCTCGCCACTGGCTTCGGCCAGAGTTTTTCGGAAGTCCGTGTCCAGCGCAGAGACCAGCTTTGCCATTTTCACAATCGCATTTACCCCCAGGTGCGGCGTGGCGCCATGCACTGCAACGCCAGTGGTGTGCACGTCAGCCCAGAGGCAGCCTTTGTGGCGAAACACGGTCTTCAGGCTCGTCGGTTCGCCGATGATGGCGAGATCGTAGCGCCCGTGGTTCTTCGCAAAGTGTTGAGAACCAAGCTGTGCGCTCTCTTCAGACATGAAGCCGACGAAGTGGACTTCGACGGGCAGAGAGGGGATTTCTTCGCGCATCTCGTACAGCGCCCAGAGCATGGAGGCCATGGGGCCTTTGGTGTCGGAGGCGCCGCGGCCCCAGATTTTGCCGTCGCGGAGTTCGCCACCGAAGGGGGGGATGGTCATGCCGCCGACGCTGACGGTGTCGGTGTGGGGGGCGAAGAGGATGCGCGGTTTGGGGCTGCCATTTGCGCTGGGATGCGTTGGAAAGCGTCCGATTACATTTGGACGCGTATGCTCGACCTCTTCAAGCGTCACCTCAGCTCCGGCAGATCGTAGAAAATCTGCGACATACAGTGCACATTGTTGCTCGCCGATGCCGTCGGTGCCGGGGTCGCCATCGGGATTCACCGAGGGGATGCGCACGAGTGCCTGGGTAAGTTCGACGACGTTCGATGCAAGTGGAGGCATCTGGGAGAAAGGCACAGGCTGCTGACGGGCGCAAGTGTGGGACAAAATTGTCCTGCGGTGTGTCGGATTTGGCAAAAACCGGGGGAGGGAGGCATTGTTGTAACCCGGGTGCAACTTACGGCGTTTTTTGACCTATGAAGATCAACCTCATCGCACTCATGCTCCTCGGCATTAGCGGAGTGGTGCCTGCCACCGAACCCGTCGTAACCACCAAGGCCACGGATGGGAAGACGATCTTTCAGACGGTGTGTGCGCAATGTCATGGGACGTCTGGTGAGGGTAAGATTGAACTCAAATCTCCCTCGATTGCCGGGATGCCTGCTTGGTATGTGAGCACGCAGTTTGCCAATCTGAGGGAAGGGCGGCGGGGACATGATGCGGCAGATCCACAGTCATTCATGATGGCGGCGGTTGCCAAGGCGCTGCAGCCGGAGCAGGTCAAGGCAGTGGTGGCCCATGTTGAGAAGATGCCTATGAGGGTGCCCATGGGCAAGGATCGGGTGATGGCCAACACGAACCCTGAGGAGGGCATGCGGCTTTTCCAGGAACGCTGCATGGAATGCCACCGGTACAATGCCAGCGGAGAGATGACCTTTGGCAGTCCTCCGCTGATTGGGCGTCAGGGCTGGTACCTTGAGGAACAGCTCAAGAAATTCAAATCTGGCAAACGCGGGGCCATCAAGAATGATGTGAATGGGGCGAAGATGGTGCAGATCACGACCTCATTCATCGAAGACGAGCAGATGCTGCGAGACGTGGTGGCCTACATCATGACACTGAATCCCGATGCGGCAGCCTCCCCCGAGGAACAGAAAAAGCAGATCATCGAAGGCAGCCCGTTTGAGAGCGCCGGACGCTGATCAGGCGTGGGCCTGGAGTTCTTTGACGGGCTCGCCTTTGCTGAGAGCCATGGGGCGACCGACGGGGGTCATGACTTCCTTGGCGTAGTCGATGCCGAGGAGGTTTTGTACGGTGGCGTGCAGGTCTTCGACGAGAACAGGTTTTTCGGGGGCTTGCTTTTCGCCCTCGGGATCGGTGGCGCCGATGACACGGCCACCGGCGAAGCCGCCACCGGAGACGAGCATGCTGAAGCCGTGAGGCCAGTGGTCACGACCACCGACGTTGTTGATCTTGGGGGTGCGGCCAAACTCTCCGCCGCAGACCACGATGGTGCTTTCGAGTAGGCCTAGCTTTTTCAGATCGCGAATCAAGGAGGCGTAGGCGGCGTCGAGGATTTTTACCTGGGTGGCCTGGCCTTCGAAGTTGTTAGCGTGGGTGTCCCAGCCGTTGAGGGTGACTTCTACGCAGCGGACGCCGGCCTGGATGAGGCGAACGGCGGCGAAGCAGCCGCGACCGAATGGGGTGTCGCCATAGGCGTTGAGGTCTTTGGTTGGAGCGTCGCTGACGTTGAGGAGATCTGGTGGAGTGTTTTGTTTTGATCCCTGTCGGGCTCGCGGCCGCGTGCGAAGGCGTGCTCACCCACGGCCAGGCCGTCCATGCGGCGGTCGAGGCGCTTGTCGTCCACGCGTGCTTTGACATCGGGGACGGGAAACTTGGGGTCGTACATTTGGAACGCGTCGTATTTGGCACCGAAAAAACCGCCGCGTGCGGGCCATTGATTGGGCAGGATGGAGACGTGGGTGGGGATTTCGATTTTTGCTTCGGGGAGCTCATGGCAGACGATGGCACCGATGCTGGGATGAATGAGGGTGGGATCGGGGCGGTAGCCGGTCTTGATGTTGTAAAAGGCGCGCTCGTGGTCCCCTTCCTTGCTGACCATGGAGCGGATGAGTGACACGTCCTGCATGACGCTGGCGGTTTGTTCGAGGCCGGCGGCAAAGTTCACGCCTTTGATGGCGGTGGGGATGATTTTGACGCCGCCGCCGATCTTGGTATCGGGGTGGGGGTCGAAGGTGTCGAGCTGCCTGGCGGCGCCGCCGAGCCAGAGGAGGATGACGGAGCGTGCCGGTTTGCCGGAGGGGGCGGTTTCGGCTTCGGCGGCGAGGAGGTCGGCGAGAGGCGTGAGCCAAGAAATGCCTGCGGCACCGGTGCCGCGGAGGAGGGAGCGGCGCGTGAGGTGTGAGGGGTGGTGGCAGGGAGAGGTGTTCATGGCATGAATCGTGGGCTCAGGGTGCTAAGGCGATCTTTCATCGCAGCGGAGGGACGTGGAGACGCTGCTGGTAAGCGCGGTGTGTGGAGAGGGCGCTGGGTTTGCTTTCCGATCGGGTGGACGATACCCAGGGTCGCCTCGCTTAGGCTCGGCTGACCCTGGGCTGAAATACGCAGCCCCGTTGGGGCTGGTGTGTGGCGAGGCGTGCTGGGAACGCTGCTGGTAAACGGGGTGGCGGAGTGGAGCGCTGGTTTAGCTTTTCTCAGAGAGACGGGCTGCTGCGCTTTTGGTGTGGTTTTAAGGGCGTTGTGGCTGAGGCCTATGTCATGCAGGACGGGAGGCTTCGCCGAAGGATTTTGTTTGGGGCCGGGGCGAGAGTCTGGGGGATTGCGGCGCGCTGATGGACGGGCGGGCTGTCGCCACACCCATCCTACGACGGGGCGCGGTGCAACGACCGGAGATGCGGTGGCTGAGATGAGATCCGGCTTTGGGAACAAGTCTGACATCATCCGCTGAACTGAATGGCCTGTGTTCATGGCTTCAATGGTTCCAGGAAAATTCGGTTGCGTTCATGAGGGTCCAGTAGAGGTCCGACATGGCGTTGCTACGGGCTTGGGAACTTCTGGAAGTGGCAAGCAAGCCGGTGAAGTGGGTTGATTCGGCAGGCGTGGGGCGCCGGGTGAAAATGGAGAGGTAGGCGGCCTCCACCGCCGTTGCATTGTCAGGAGAAAGCATGCCGATGCGGGTACAGGCATTGATGAACGGATTGTCGCCGGTGTTGGTGGTGATCATGTTGCCGTTCATGAGCAGGAGGCGCTGAGGAATGGTGCCGCCGGCATCGTCGAAATTGTCCTCGCCGGAGTCGCCGTAGCGCTTCACGAAGTTGGCCACGTCGAGGTCGCGCTTGATGCGGAAGAGGACGTGGGTCTCCGCGTCGATGGTGCTGAGCGAGGCCGCCTGGATCACGCTGCCTGCCATCTGCTCAGGACGCAGACGTGTCACGGGAAAAGCGGCCCAGGCATTTTCTGCTGCCGTTGTCACGGGATGCGAAGGATCACTGGACTGACTCGACATCTGAAAGACTTGCGTGCCGACGATCACCCAGATCAGGCGCTGAATGTCATAGCCGTGCGAGATGAAATCATCTGCCAGCAACTCCATGCCGGCAGGAAAAGGTCCGTCGAGCGGGATTTCATCGACAGGAGCGATCAAGGGACGGTTGAACAGCAGGGCCCACATGCGATTCACGAGAGCGCGGGCAAAGGCTTTATTGTCTTTGGCCGTGACCCAAGCGGCGAGCTTCGCGCGGGGAGTTCCTTTGGCAGGCAGGAGTTCGGGTTTCCAAGGCACCAGGGCGGGAACTTTTTCCTCTTCGGTTTTGCCGAGGTAGCGGACTTTGTAGTTCTGCTTGGGGTCATCGCGCAGGCCATTTAAGTTGAAGTCCGCCTGACCGAAGAATGCGGCGAGTTGATGGAAATCGGTCTGCTTCCAGGTGCTGCCGAGCTTGCCGTCGTGGCATTGTACGCAGTCAATGCGGACACCGAGAAAAGCGCGGCTGACTTTGGCGGCGAGTTTGACCTCGTCCGGCCCCTTTTTGTTTTCGTTTGTGACTGTGACGAAATTCACCTCCGGGTTGGTGGTCCAGACGCCGTTGGAATCGATCAAGGAGCGGGCGATCTTATCATAGGGCCGGTTTTGCTGAATGGCATCGCTCAGCCAGTCCACCAACCGCCGACGGCGATACATGAGGAAGGGGCCGTTTTCGATCCCCACATAGACGCGGGCCAGGCGCTCGGCCAAATAGTCACTGGTGCGGCGGTCTGAGAGCAGGTGGGACAGCCACCATTGCGGTGCGTCCGCGCTCTTGAGCGACTCCAGCAAGCGAAGCTCCTGCAAGGAGGGAATGCTGCCCGTCAGTGCGAGAGACAGCCGGCGAACGAGCGTAAGATCATCCGTTTTTCCCACGGGGTTCAGTGCTTGCTGTGCCCAGGCTTTTTCGAAGTCCGCGTCCACCGCCTGCGCTACCCGCTGAATGTCCTCAAGCTGGGTTTTGGGCAACCTTGGAGCGCTGCCCGTGGCCGCCACCGGTGGGGTCAGCAGTTCCGCCACACCCCAAAATGCCCCCAACGCCACGGCAGCCAGGATGAGGGCATTGCGCAGCCAGAGCAGCCAGCTTGAGGAGGAAGGAGCGGAATTCATGACGGGGGACTGCGTTCGAGCCTGTCTAGTAACACGCGAAGCCAACATTGGTTTCCTGAGGAAGTTTGCAACAATCACCGCGCAGACGACTTTCATAGGGCTTCCTGCATGTCCGAACCTCCGCTGCTGCCCACTGCCCTGCCCTCTCCCCTGCCTATGGAGATAGAAGAAGTAGTGATGCCGCCGACGCTGGCTGGCTCAGAGACAAACCGGAGCGGACCGGACCGCCTCAAGGCGGAACTACAGTACGAACCTGGAGTGGACGAAGATGCGAGAGGTGGCGTGAGTCAGGGGGAGCCAGACCGCCTAAAGGCGGGACTACAAAACGCGCCCTTAGTCGAGCCGCATCATAGCCCGAGTCCCACTGTGATTATGGTGGAGAAACGGGGCTTTTTTCAGAGAGTGGGCTCGGGGCTGGACTGGCTTTTTGGACTGGCGGCGCTGCTTGTTTTGGTGGCCGCATGTTCGGTGGTTCCAGTCCTGAACTTTCTCAGTCTGGGCTATTTGCTGAATGTGAGCGGGACGATAGCGCGAACCGGGCGTTTTCGTGATGGGTTCATTGGTGTGAGGAAGGCCGCGGTTCTGGGCAGCCTTGCGGCAGGTGTTTGGATTGTCGTCTGGCCGGCGCGGTTGCTCTCCACGATGTGGAAGGATGCTGAACTGATCGCTCCTGGGAGCGGCATCGCCAAAGGATGGCATGCGGGGTTGATCGTCGTGATTGGTCTCACGCTCGCGCACATTGTGTGGGCCTGCGTGCGCGGCGGGAAGCTGCGACATTTTTTGTGGCCGCAACCGCTGCGCTTCAAACGCTGGCTGAGCACGCCGGAGAAGTTCGGCAATCTTCAGGGCATTATCACCGGCTACATCGTCGGGCTGCGCCTGCCATTTTATTTCTGGCTGGGACTGCGCGGGTTTGTGGGTGCATTGATTTGGCTGATTGTGCCGGTGGGCATTTTGCTGGGTGCCACGCGTCTGCCGGTGGGCGGCTCGGTATTACTCTCGCTGCTGGGCGGAGTGCTGCTGCTGGTGGTGGCGATTCATCTGCCGTTTTTGCAGGCGCACTTCGCGCAGACGGACCGGTTCAGCGCGCTGTTTGAGCTGCGTGAGGTGCGCCGGCTGTTTCTGCGGGCGCCGCTGGCGTTTTGGTTTGCGCTCCTCATCACGCTGCTGTTTGCGGTGCCGTTGTATCTGCTCAAAATTGAGCTGACACCGCGTGAACTGGCATGGCTGCCGAGCCTGCTGTTTGTGATTTTCATCTTACCGGCGCGGGTGCTGACGGGATGGGCGATGAGCCGGGCGAAAAGGCATGAGCAACCGCGGCATTGGTTTCCGAGATGGATGGCGCGGCTGGGGATGGTGCCGGTGGCGCTGGCTTACACGCTGGTGGTGTATTTTACGCCGTATCTGTCATGGAACGGGGCGTGGAGTTTGCTGGAGCAGCATGCGTTTCTGGTGCCTGCGCCGTTGATGGCGCTGTGAGGGAGGGAACGGGGGAGTTGACCGTGGTTTACGGTTGTTGACGGTCGTTTACAGTTGTTGGGGAATGGGAGAGATTGGGGTGATGTGGAGACGCAATGACTTTGTGTCGGTGGAGCGGTGAGTACGCTGCTAGAGAACGCGGCGTGTGAAGGAGACGGTGGGTTTGCTGCCCGGAGGTGTGCGCGATACCCAGGGAAGCACTCGCCAAAGCTCGGCATCCCTGGGCTGAAATACGGAAGGCCGTTGGCCTTCGAGACGAGGTTTGTTTTGGGGATTCCGTGCGGTTGTGGGCAAATTAGTGCGTTGGGAACCGCACTCGGATTGTGGCGACTTGAGGACACGGCGGGTGAAGGAAGATTTGTGTCACCGCTACGCGGTTCCACGGGATTCCAGAGGCGTGGGTGGCGAGTTCCGTGGGCTGGCGCCCACGGCTACTGTCATGTCAGCGCTACGCGCTTCAAATCGGCGGAGTCTGCCTAGAAGATGTCGCTGGTCTTGCACGCTTGGTGAGGAGATGAGTGCGCTGGGAACCGCACTCAGAGAGCGCGGACCACTTCTCGCGGTGGCCTCATGGAACTTTAGGTATTTGGCGGAGCTTTGGAAAAGTGCCTTGGCGGTGAATCTGGGCTTGTCGGGCAGGTGGCATGCGCCATTCGTCATGTCCCTATGACCTTGCTCACTGACCACACTCTTCTGCCCGCCGATGTGTGGTCGCTCGTGCTCGCGGCGCTAGGAGCGATGTGCATCGGGATGTCGAAGGCGGGGCTGGCGGGAACGTCGACGCTGAACGTGGTTTTGATGGCGCAGATCTTTGGCGCGAAGCAGTCGGTGGGGGTGATTCTGCCGATGCTGATCGCGGCGGATTTCATGGGCTACATCATCAACCGCAAGGGCGGGAGCTGGCGGCGCATTGTGCCGATGGTGCCGCCGGCGATTGCGGGGGTGGTGGTGGGATGGTTTTTGCTTGGCCGATTCGACAACTCGATGGCGCGCATCGTGATCGGCTGGATCATCATTGTACTGCTGGTGTTTAACTGGGTGCTGAACAAGAGGAGGCAGGACTTTCTGGCTCTGACCGAGCACAAGGTGTTCACGTGGTCGATGGGGTTTCTGGCCGGTGTGGTGACGATGCTGGCGAATGCAGCGGGGCCGGTGATGACGGTGTATCTTCTGGCGCAGCATCTGGAGAAGAAGGAGCACCTGGGGGTGTTCAGCCGGTTCTTCCTGTTTATTAATTTATTCAAAGTGCCGTTCAGTACGGATCTGGGCATCATCAATCCGAAGTCGCTGATGACGAACCTGACCTTGATGCCGTGCGTGGTGCTGGGGGTGCTGCTGGGGTGGTGGATTTTGAAAAGGTTGCCGCAGAAGGTGTTTGAGAATGTCCTTTTCTGGCTCACGGCGTTTGCGGCGGTGTGGTTGATTCGCGGGTGAGGAGATGGGGAGCGGATGGGCAGTGAGCGGGAGGTTTAGGAGATAGCGGCACGGTTTGGGTGCGGCGGGCGCGTGGTGAAGACGCTGCTGGTAGGTGCTGGGTGCGACGGGGTGCTGGGTTTGCTTCCTGGTCGTTTGATTCTAACCCAGGGTCGCCTCGCCAAGGCTCGGCTGACCCTGGGCTCAAATACGCAGCTCCGTTGGAGCTGGCGTGTGGCGGAGTGAAGTGGCGAAAGATGGCTTCGGTGAGACATGGAAGTGCAGCAAGACGACACGCTGGAGGCTGAGATGCTGGAGAGTCGTGCGGAGACAGGGGTGCATGCGGAGTGCTGCGGACTGGAAGTCCGCGCTCCGGGACCCATTGGCCTGCGGCGGTCAATTCCGCGATGACGGTTCTTAACCGAGTGGCCCTTCACGCCCTTATTTTATTATTGGAGTATGTTGTCAGATTATCAGTCCGCAATACGCTTCGGTTCCCATGAAGCCCGTACTGCTTGCCCTTGTTTTTTCGTCGTTTGCCGCTGCTGCGGAGTTTCCTGCGCTGTACAACAGTGATCCGGGAAATCCGCAGCCGACACCGGCGAAGGAGGCACTGAAGATGCTGAAGCTGCCGAAGGGATTTAAGGCGACGCTGTTTGCGGCGGAGCCGGATGTGCAGAATCCGATTGGACTGTCGTGGGATACACGCGGGCGCATGTGGGTGGCGGAGAACTACACGTATGCGGAGCGTGCGAAGCGATTTGATCTGGGCCTGAAGGACCGGGTCATTATTCTCGAAGACAAGGACTGGGATGGGGTGGCGGAGACGCGGAAAGTTTTCACTGAAGACGTACAGATGCTGACGAGCGTGGAGGTGGGGCGTGATGGGGTCTGGCTGATGTGCCCGCCGCAGGTGCTTTTCATTCCTGACCGCAACCATGATGATATTCCGGATGGTGAGCCGGAAGTGGTAATCGATGGCTTCACCGTGGCGAAGGACAACTACCACAACTTTGCCAATGGACTGCGCTTTGGGCCGGATGGCTGGCTGTATGGGCGATGCGGGCACTCCTGCCCCGGCAGGCTCGGCATTCCCGGCACGCCGGATGAACAGCGGGTGCCGATGAAGGGCGGGGTCTGGCGCTATCACCCTGAGAAGAAGATTGTGGAAGTGCTGACACACGGGACCACGAACCCCTGGGGGCATGACTGGGATGCGAACGGGGAGATGTTCTTCATCAACACAGTGACGGGCCATCTGTGGCATCTGATGCATGGCGCGCACCTCATGGATTCCAGCAAGGAGAATCCCTTTGTGTATGAGAAGCTGGACACCATCGCGGATCACTATCACTACGACCGCAGTGGCAGCTGGACGGCGTCCCGTGATGGCAAGGCGAACAGCCTCGGTGGCGGACACGCGCACATCGGGATGATGATTTACCAGGCGGAGCAGTGGCCGGCGGAATATCGTAACAAGCTCTTCACGCTGAACATGCATGGGCGCCGTGCGAATGTGGAAAGGCTGGAGCGCAACGGCAGCGGGTATGTGGGCAAGCATGAGCCGGATGTGTTTCTGAGTGATGATCCGTGGTTTCGTGGCATCGAGATCAGCACCGGGCCGGATGGCAGCGGCTTCATTTTAGACTGGAGCGACACGGGCGAATGCCATGACTCCACCGGCGTGCATCGCACGAGCGGGAGGATTTTCCGAGTCAGCTATGGCGAGGTGAAGAAGCCGGAGACGCCTTTTGCGTGGCGCAAGGCTTGGCCGAAGGCGGATCTGAATTCGGCTGACGAGCACGCGCGTGCTTTGGCGATCCGTGAGCTGACGCAGTTTTCGCCGCTGGATGCGATCAGCGGCCCGATGGCGCATGTGGTTTATCCTGAGCTGGGATTTGATGCGGTGAAGATGGCGAAGGAGGAGAAGTCGGCTTTTGTGAGGCTGACGCTGGCCTCGACGCTGCAGCGCCTGCCGGTGGCGAAGCGTGCGGCGCTGGGTGCGGCGCTGCTGGCGCATGCGGAGGACGCGAATGATCCGTTTCTGCCTTACCTGGTGTGGTATGGGATCAGCCCGCTGGCGAAGGATGACCCGGCAGCGCTGGTGAAGCTGGCTAAAGAGTGCACGTGGCCGAAGACGCTGCGATGGATGGCACGGAGTCTGGCGACACAGCCGGAGGCGCTGAATGCGCTGCTGGCGCAGGCGAAGGCTGGGCAAGTGGAAGAGATTCTGGGTGGAATGGCGGATGCGTTTAAGGGGATCCGGAAGGCGGCCAAGCCGGAGGCTTGGGATGGGTTTGTAGCGCGCGCAACAAGCCTTGCTGAGAATGATCCGGAACGGGCTAAAGCCCGAACAACGTACCCGGAGCCGGCTAAAGCCGGGACTACAAAACAAGCGACAGCCGAGATGACGAAACAGATGGTTCAGGAATTGAGCATTCTATTTGGTGATGGGCGGGCGCTGGATGATGTGAAGAAGATGGCGCTGGATGAGAAGGCGGACCTTTCAGCGCGTGAGTCAGCGCTGAAGACGCTGATTGAAAACAAGCCGGATGATCTGCGGGCGATCTGCACGCAGTTGCTGGAGGTGCGCGGGCTCAACGTGATCGCGGTGCGCGGGCTGGCGCTGTTTGATGATCCTGAGATCGGGCAGAAGCTGGCGGGGAGCTATCGCAAATTTGGACCGGCCGAACGTCCGACCGTGATCGACACGCTGGTGTCGCGGCCGAGCTTTGCCAAGGCGCTGCTGAAGGACATGGCAGCAGGGAAGATCCCGCGCGCTGATTTGACGGCCTTCCATGCCCGCCAGATCAATGCCTTCAAGGATGAAGCGCTCTCCAAGCAACTGGTGGAGGTCTGGGGCGAGCTGCGCGAATCTGCGGCTGATAAAAAGGAGCTGATCGAAAAGGTGAAAAAGCAACTCACGCCGGCAACACTGGCGAAGGCGAATCTCAGCCAAGGGCGCATGCTTTTCACGGCCATCTGTGGCGCCTGCCACGCCATGTACGGGCAGGGTGGGAAGATCGGGCCGGATTTGACAGGTTCTGGCCGTGCGAACCTGGACTACCTGCTGGAAAACATCGCGGATCCGAGCGGGGTGGTGAGTGCGGACTTCCGCATGAGCCTGCTGACGCACAAGGATGGCCGTGTGCTGAGCGGGGTGGTGACGGAATCGAACGCACGCACGCTGACGCTTCGCACGATGACTGAAACCCTGACACTGGACCGTGCTGACATCGTGAAACAGGAGACCTCGCCGCTCTCAATGATGCCCGAGGGTTTGCTGCTGGCCTTCCAGCCTGATCAGGTGCGGGATCTGATTGCCTACCTGATGCATCCGGTGCAAGTTCCACTGCCTAAAGCCCCATGAGCACCTCTGGTCCCAGTCGCAAATTTCAATTTGGCCCCGGCTGGCTGCTGTTTCTGGGCATGATTGCGCTCCTGCTTTTCAACAAGAACAGCCGTGACGTCTTGAAGACGCTGAAGGAGCGGGTGAATGGGCAGACGCAGCGGATGCGCACGGAAGTGGATGGATTGAAGGCGGCTTTGGAAAAGCAGCGGCAGGAGGAAAAGTAGACCCGGGCCATTGGCTCAGGCTATTTTAAGACAATCTTTGTTTGGCAGCAGGCTCTGCGGCTGCTGTATTTGCGCAATGTCACAAGGAACTCTTCTCATTACCGGCGGCGCAGGATACATCGGCTCGCACACCGTTCGTCATTTGCTCGAACAAAACGAACGTGTCGTGGTGCTGGACAACCTTGTCTTCGGGCATCGTGAGGCGCTGCCCATGGACCGGGTGGCCTTTGTGGAAGGCGACATGTCCGACGCTGCGCTGATGGAAAAACTCTTCAGCGAACACAAGCCTGAAGCGGTGCTGCATTTCGCGGCTTTTGCGTATGTCGTGGAGTCGGTGACGGATCCGCTCAAGTATTACCGGAACAATCTCGCTGCACCGCTGACGCTGCTGGAAACCATGCAGCGCCATGGCTGCAAACGCTTCATCTTTTCCTCCACCTGCGCGACCTATGGCGACCCTGTGCGCATCCCCATTGATGAATCCCATCCGCAGGCGCCGGTGAATCCCTACGGCGCCAGCAAATGGATGCTGGAGCGTGTGCTGCGTGACTGCGGCCATGCCTGGGGGCTGCAGTCTGTCTTTCTGCGCTACTTCAACGCGAGCGGCTGCCACCCGAGTGGTGAAATCGGTGAAGACCACAATCCGGAGACACACCTGATCCCGCGCATCCTGATGGCTGCCACCGGGGAGATCGAGAACATCACGGTGTTTGGCACGGACTACGCCACGCCGGATGGCACGTGCATCCGCGACTACATCCACGTGTGTGATCTGGCTTCGGCGCATGCGCTGGCATTGAATTATCTGCGCAAGGGTGGTGAGACCGTCGCGGTGAATCTCGGCACGGGCCGGGGGTTCAGCGTCAAAGAAATCATCTCCACGGCGGAAGCGGTGACAGGGAAAAAAATTCCGGTCACTTATGGCCCTCGTCGCGCGGGTGACCCCTCAGAGCTCATCGCAGAGCCTAAACTGGCTAAAGAAATCCTTCAGTGGGAGGCGGCTCACAAAGACCCGCGGGAGCATATTGAGTCTGCTTGGAGATGGATGAGCGGCGAGCGACACGGGCGGTATTCCGTTTGATTTTCAAGGATTAACGGGCCCAAGTGACCAAGCTGCCGTACGACACCGGCAGCCGCCGACAGTGGGCCCGGGGCCTAGGCTACCTAAATAAATACTTTAACTAAGGCGACTCGCAGAGATCTGCGGGAGAGTGTTGACTGTTCCTTGCGATAAGCGCATCGAGAATGTCATGTGCGATATGTCGTTTGAACGGTCTTCACTTAAGACTGTCACACTATAGATTGACTTGATTTCACACTTTTAATGAGAGCTCTTATCCATTCGTTTATTTGCGTTGTTGCGTGTCTTGGCAACACTCTGCTTCATGCTGTTGAGCTGGTCGGTCAGCCGCAGATCAGCACCACGGCAAACACGGCCAACATTCAATGGCGCACGGATGTGGAATGCGGCACCCGGCTGCAATTTGGCCTGAATCCAGCAGCGCTGGACCGGAAGGCCGAAGGTGCTGTGGCCCGTGATCACACTCTGCAGCTGGAAGCGCTGACTCCGGCCACCACGTATTATTTCAGCGTGGGCAGCGCGCGCGCCAAGCTTGCCACCGGGAGCTTCACCACGACAGGGGGGGCACCCGCCGCCTCACCGGCACCGCAGCCTTCCCTGATCCGCCGTGTGCTGAATGTCCTCACACCGGACAAGAAAGAGGCTCCCGCGACGGTTCTTCAGCAAGCCCCGCCAACTCGGCAAACCTGGGGGCATATTGATTCACTGCAGGATCATTTTGAGCGACATGGCGGCGACTTCTCCAGCAAGTCGCCTGATGATTATGCGGCCAAGGCCTGGCTCTTCCTGCAGCGCGCCCGCGCTGAAAACCTGCCGATGAAGCTGGACGACACGGACAGAACGCTTCGCGTCTTTGATCCCGCCGCACGCGTATTTGCTGCTTATAACGGAGCAGGCAAGACCAAAACCTTCTTCAAGCCGGACAACCCCACCTACTGGCAGCGCCAGCCCGGACGAACCGTGAAATCGGCCGACCTCCGCTTTTCTCCCCGCTGAGGACGCCCCACCCCCTTCCAAAAAACAACCATGAAAAACAACCTCAACTTCTGCCCCGTATGTGGCTATGACAAGCTCGCAGAGCCGCCAAAAAACCGAACCGGAGGCGCCTCGATGGAAATCTGTGCCTGCTGCGGATTTCAGTTTGGCGTGACTGACGATGACAAAGGTGTCAGCTACGATGACTTTCGCCAGCAATGGATCTCGGACGGCATGCCGTGGACTGGAACTGGGAAAAAGGCCCCCAAAGGCTGGAACCCGCAGACGCAGCTGGGTTCACTGGCCCTGCGCTCCACGCTGAGCCGTGTGAAGGGCCGCCCGCCGCGGATGGCAGCCATCTTTGCGTGAGCTTACGCCGCGCCTTTGAGCAAACTGAGCGCATGAACGCGCGCGCTGTCGGCGCTGCCGCCGAGCATGCGTGCGAGTTCGTCGACGCGTTGTTCATCACTCACAGCCTGAATCTGTGAGCGCGTGGTGTTGCCGGTAATCTCCTTGGTGACCACGAAGTGGCTTTTTGCGAGAGAGGCCACCTGTGGGAAGTGGGTGATGGCGATGACCTGATGAGTCGTGCCCAGTGCGGCCATTTTGCGGCCGACGGCTTCGGCGATGTTGCCGCCGACGTTGGCGTCGATTTCATCGAAGACGAGGAGGGGGACTGCGTCCTGCTTTGCGAGGGCGCTTTTCACGGCGAGCAGGACGCGGGACATTTCACCGCTGGAGGCGGTGAGGCGGAGAGGTTTGGAGGGTTCGCCGGGATTGGGTGCGAAGTGGAAATCGACTTCTTCGAGGCCGTTGCGTTCGGGTGAAGGGAGCGTGTTGAGCTGGGCTTCGAAGACGCTGCGTTTGAAGCCGAGATCGGTGAGGTGTGAGGCGACTTCCTTGGCGAGCTTTGGGGCGGCATCGTTGCGCTTCTTGGAGATTTGTTTGCCGAGTTTCAGCACATCGGCCTCGCGCTCTTTGACGAGCTTTTGGAGCTTGGCGATTTCTTCGCCGCGGTTTTCCATCTTGGCGAGTTTGCGCTCGGTTTCGGCGAGGAATTCGAGAATCTCCGCGATGGTGCGGCCGTATTTGCGCTTGAGGGTCTGGATGGTGTGGATGCGGCTTTCGAGCTTGTCGAGTTCGGCGGCGTCGATCTCCAGATCGTCTGCGTAGTCCTGCACGCTGCTTTCGAGTTCGGTGAGTTCGATTTGGGCGGACTTGAAGCCTTCGAACATTGTGGCGGTGGCGGGATCGATTTTTTCGAGTTCGTGGATGCTGCGACTGATCTCGCGCAGGCCATCGATCACGCTGCCTTCGCCTTCGCTGAGGCGGCCGGTGATGCTGCCGCAGAGTTCGGCGAGGCGTGCGCCGTTGGCGGCGATGCGGTGACGGGATTCGATTTCTTCTTCCTCGCCCGGCTTCAAGTTTGCGGAAGCGATTTCGTTCGCCTGGAACTTGAGCATGTCGATCTGCTGGCTGCTGGCGCGCTCGGAATTTTCGAGTTCATCGAGTTCCGTTGCGGCGGCGCGCCAGAGCTTCCAGGTGTCCTGATATTTGCCCAGCAGCTCCTCAACGCTGGCATACTTGTCGAGCATCTCGAGCTGGCGGTCCTTGGAATTGAGGGACTGGTGATCGTGGGGGCCGTGGAGATCGACGAGGAATTCGCCGAGGCTTTTGAGGACCTGGATGGTGACCGGGGAGCAGTTGACGAACTGTTTGTTGGCTCCGCTGGTGCTGATGGCGCGTTTGATGAGGAGTTCGCCGTCCTGGCAGGGCTCCAAGCCGGCTTCTTCTAGCACGGCATCGATCGCACGGGTGTCCTTGAGATGGAAACCAGCCTCCACGGTGCAGGCGTCCTGGCCGTTGCGAATCAGGCTGCGGTCAGCTCTTTCGCCAAGGATCAGCTTCAAAGCGCCGACGATGATGGATTTCCCTGCGCCCGTCTCCCCCGTCACGCCGATGAGACCAGCGGCCAGCTCCCAGGTCACGTCTTCAACGAGGGCCAGATTGCGGATTTTGAGGAAGGAAAGCATGGGTGGGATGAAATGGTGGACAAATGAACATGCATTGTTCTTTTCTCATTTCAACCACCTCGAGGTGATCTTCCACTCCATGCTTTGAATGCGCGCGAAAAATGTGCGGCGGATTTGTAACCGAGCTCGGCGGCGACACCTTTCACCAGGGCATCGGGCTGGCGGAGTTTGATGGCGGCCTGGGAGAGCTTGAGGCGGGTGAGGCAGGCGAGCGGGGTCTCGGTGTCGTAGCGCTGAAAGAGGCGAGTGAAGTAGGCGGCGGAGACGAAGCAGGCTTTGGCAGCCTGCTCGATGCTGCTGAGGACGGGATAATTGCGCAGCAAATGACCGCGGCAGCGCAGGTAGGTGGCGTACGCGGGGTCCATTTTGGTGGTGGCGGGCTGGCGGGAGTCGGCGCAGAGCACGAGAGCGTGCTCGAGCGTGGCACAGGCTGCCCGCAGGCCGAAGCGGCCGCCACGGAGGGCGTGATCGATCACTTCCTCCAGCAGTGAGTCAACGCGCGAGGCGTCCGTAACGCGGAGGACGCTGCCGGGAGAGAGATCAAGATCGCTCATCAGCTTCGCCGCACGTGCGCCGGTGAAATTGAAGAAGTACTTCACCATCGGCTCTTCCGCCGAGCTGCGGATGACCTGCGGGGTGGTGGAATCGAAGACAAAGGCGTGGCCGGCTTCGATTTCATGCGTCTGATCCGCCAAGGTGACGCTGCCATGGCCCTTCGACACGAACTCGAAGGCGAGAAAGGGGAATTTCTGCCGGTCCATGACGAAATCCGGGGCACACCATTCACAGCCACCGCCCACGAGGCAGAGGATGGAGGCATCGCTCTGACGATCCTCCCATTCCGGGAGGAAGAAGCGGCGAGTGCGTACAACTTGCTTGGAAAAGTAGTCTGCCTGGTCGGTGGCGGGCATGGTGTTGGGACAGGATCAAAGTTTCCAGCCGCGTGAATCTTGCGAGGAAGGGTCAAGAATCGTCATTTCACCGGCAAACTTTCGACGCACTGGTGGGTTGCTAATTGGCGGCGTCGGAAGTCACTTGTTGGATATGTCCCAACCCCTTTCCGGCATCATCCCGCCCCTTGTCACCCCTTTGCGTGATCGCGACACTCTCGACTGCGAGGGATTGGAGCGATTGATCGAGCACCTGATCGGTGGTGGAGTGTCCGGATTGTTCATTCTCGGCACCACGGGTGAAGGGCCCAGCCTGAGCTATCGGCTGCGGCGGGAACTGATCGAGCGCACCTGCAAGCAAACGGCGGGGCGCGTGCCGGTGCTGGTGGGCATCACGGATACGTCGTTCACGGAAAGCGTGAATCTGGCGAGGCATAGCGCGGAGGCGGGAGCCACGCATGTGGTCACGGCGCCGCCGTATTACTTCCCTGCTGCGCCGCCGGAGTTGCAGGAATACATTCAGGATCTCGTGGCGGAGATGCCGCTGCCGATGTTTTTGTACAACATGCCCGGGCTGACGAAGGTGAGCTTTGAGATCGACCTGGTGCGTCGTGCGCTGGACATGCCGGGCATCTGCGGGGTCAAGGACAGCTCATGCGACATGATCTACTTCCATAGGCTGCTCGAAGTGGCGAAGCAGCGGGCGGACTGGAGCGTGCTGGTGGGGCCGGAAGAGCTCACGGCTGAGGCTGTGCTGCTGGGCGGGCATGGGGGCATCAATGGCGGGGCGAATCTGCATCCGAAGCTTTATGTGGAGATGTATCGGGCCGCAGCGGAGCAGGATTTGAAGCTCGCGCGGGAGCTGCATGCGAAGGTGATGCAACTGGCGGGAAGCATTTATACGGTGGGGCGGCACAAGTCGGCGATCATCAAGGGCATCAAGTGCGGGCTGTCGCTGCTGGGCATCTGCGAAGACCACATGGCGGAGCCGTTTCATCGCTTCCGTGAGCCGGAGCGTGCGATCATTCGTGAACGACTCGTCAACCTGGGCCGGATTGCTTAACCCGTCCCACCATGAAATCTTATTCGCTGCTTTGCTTTGCCGCCACCTTGCTGCTGACCTGCCATCTCCGCGCCCAGATTCCCGGAGGATTCAGCGCTGTTTCACCCACGGACAAGGAGGCGGTGGCGGCGGCGGAGTTTGCGGTGAAAGCTCATGATCCGAAGCTCAAGCTGCAAAGCATTGAGAGCGGGGAAAGACAGGTCGTGGCGGGCATGAACTACAAGCTTGTGCTCAATGTGACGGACGCGGCCGCACCTCGGCAGGCTGCAGTGGTGGTGTGGCATAAGATTGATAACAGCCGTGAGCTGACTTCCTGGGAATGGCTGAAGGCCAAGGAGGCGCAGGCCGGTGTTTTAAAGACGGAATTTATCTATGACACGGGGCCTTACCCATCGGTCCATGCGACGACGATTGTCGAGACGCCGACGGGACTTGTCTCTGCATGGTTTGGTGGCACGGCGGAGAGGAATCCGGATGTGTGCATCTGGGTTTCGCGGCTGGTGGATGGCAAGTGGACGGAGAGTGTAGAGACCGCGAATGGGGTGCAGGCTGATGGCACGCGCCACCCGACATGGAATCCCGTGCTGTTTCAGCCGCGTGGAGCGCCGCTGATGCTGTTTTACAAGGTGGGGCCTTCGCCGAGCACGTGGTGGGGGGAACTCAAGACCTCAAGCGATGGTGGCAAGACGTGGTCGGCGGCGCACAAGCTGCCCAAAGGAATCTTTGGGCCGATCAAGAACAAGCCGGTGCAGCTTCCGAACGGCGACATCCTCTGCCCTACCAGCAATGAGACTGACACGAAGCCAAGCGAGTGGGCCATCTACTTTGAGCGCACCACGGATCTGGGCAAAACCTGGGAACGCACGAAGCTGCTGCATGATGGTCTGGCGGTGAGCGCGATTCAGCCGAGCATTCTTTTCCTCGGTGGGGACAAACTGCAGGCGGTGGGCCGGACGCGTCAGGAAAAGGTGTTTCAAATTTCCTCTGACGATGCGGGGCGCACGTGGGGTGAGATTTCGCTGACGGAACTGCCGAATCCGAACTCGGGCACGGATGCGGTCACGCTGAAGGATGGTAGGCATCTGCTGATCTACAATCACACGGCCAAGGGGCGCAGCCCGCTGAATCTTGCTGTCAGCAAGGATGGCAAGGTGTGGGAGGCGGCGCTGGTGCTGGAAGACGAACCCAAGAGGGAGTTCAGCTATCCGGCGATCATTCAGACAAGCGATGGACTCGTCCACATCACCTACACGTGGAAGCGCCAGAAGGCGAAGCACGTGGTGATTGATCCAGCGAAGCTTGTGCTGAAACCCATCGTGAACGGCCAGTGGCCCTAACAAATGACGAAATCAGAATGAGGAATGACGAATGAGGGAATTCATGGCGCGCGTGTTGCAGCGATCCTTTCTAATTTTCGCACTCGCCGCGATTGCTTCGGGCCGATCGTTCGCGCAAACGCAGGCGGACTCAGTGCTGGCGAGCAATATCGGTGAGGCGTGGGAGGTGACGTGGGGGCGTTTTTATCTGCCGCAGGTGCAGACGTTTGGGGATTACTTGAGCAATTACGAAAAAGGCAAAGAGCAGGCGCATCTGCCGACTGCGGAAGAGGTCAAACGGCAGTATCCCAATCCCTGTGGTTACAGCACGGGCATGGAGGACGGCGCGATTCTGGGAGGTGCCATGCTCAGCGTGCTGTGTGATCGTTTTGCGGTGACTCACGATGAAACGCTGCGTGATAAAGCGGCCAGTGTTTTCGCCGGGCTGAAGCGCTGCGCCACGGTGCATGGCGTGCGCGGATTTGTGGCACGCAATGTGTGCCCGGAAGATGGCAAGAGTGTTTACATCAACTCCTCGCGCGATCAGGTGACGCACTTTGTGCATGGACTGTGGCAGTACTACCACAGTCCTCTGCCGGATGAGGATACGAAGCAGCAGGTGAGCGCCGTTCTCGCGGATGTGGCGGAGCGCATGATCCAGTTCGTCACGCCGGAGAATGATTTTGATTTCTGCCGGGCCGATGGTGAGCGCTGCCCGCTGGGCATCTGCCGGATGTGGAACGTGCAACCGCATGAAGCTGCACGGCTGCCCATGATCTATGCCGCAGCCTGGGATGTGACGCGTGATGAGCGGTACCGCAAAGAATGGAGGCGCTATGGGGCGGATGCCATCGCGCAATCAGCAAACCCCGGGGAGAACAAGCCGGCCTATGCGCTGCTGCAGATGCAGTGCTCGCTGGAGGTGCTGCATGAGCTGGAACCGGATGCTGAACTGAAGGCGACGATCCATGAGCGCATGACGCATGTGCGCGACCTCGCGACGAAACGATTCACCAGCGTGCTCTCGCAAATTGCCAAAAAGAGTCCTGAAGAGATGCAGATGCTGGGGCCTGACTGGCGGCATGTCTCTGTGTGGAAGAATCAGAAGGGCTATCCCAATCCGCAGTGGGGTTCGTATCGGGAAATCTGGCACATCACGCGAGAAGCCGGCGAGTCGGCGTTGGTTTTGCTGATGGTCGATCCGACTTTAGTTTCTGCGGCACAACAGTCTTCTTTGGCAGGACTGATCCGGGGCTTCGACTATGAGCATAATTCGAGCTGCGGCATCCTCTACCATCTGGCGGCCTACTGGAAGGCGCGCCGCAATCATCTGCTGGCTCCTTGATATCATACTGCTTCGCATGAAAGCCTGCCTTTTTGTCACCAGCCTGTCGTTATCAGCCTTGCTGCCGTGTGTTTGCATGGCGGACACAGGTGATGTGCGTGACGTGCGCGTGATCCGCACCGCCGAGCAAGAACCCCGCGCCGCCCTGCTGGGGCAGCCGAGCCTGGCTTTGTGGAAAGAGAAGCACCTCGTGGCGGCCTACCAGCTTGGCATCCCCGGAAAGATGGACATGGGCAGCATTGATGCCGTGGTGTCCACCGATGATGGTCAGAACTGGAGCATCCCCAGCACGATTTTTGACAGCACGGAGCGGCATGGTGCCATGCAGTTTGGCTACTGCAATGCGGTGCTGTACAAGCCGCCGGGGCAGGACGTGCTGTGGTGCTTTGCCATGCGCTGCCCGCTGAACTATGCCGACAGCGAGGACTCGCATCTTGCCGCAGCTTACAGTGGCGACGGCGGTCGCTCGTGGAATCCTGTGGAACTGGCCATGCACTACACCGGGCCGCTGGTCATTCTGGGTGAGATCCAGCGCATCGAGGAAAATGGTCATGCGGTGTATGTGATGCCTGCGCACCGCAACACGCGACGGGCGGATCCGCATGGCAGCCGCGAGCATTTTGTGCTGCGAAGCACCAGCCTGCTGGACTGGCGTCTAGGAGGCTACGTGCCCCTGCCTCCGGGGAACAGCACATTCCTGCATGAGGGGCAGATCGTGGTGAGCGATGGGAAGAAGGGCAAGCTGAAGATGGTGATGCGAACCTCCACGGGAACACCGGAAGGGAAGCTGATGGACGGTGGCGTACTGAATCCGCCACGCGCGTGGTCCAGCACCAGTGAAGACGGCGGAGTGACCTGGAGTGTGGCGCAAGAAGAGCCGGAGCTGTGGAATACGGTTTCGGAGGCATGGTTTGGCCGAAGCGATGACGGGCGGCTGCTGTATGTGTACAATGACGGGCCCGCCTTTGGCCGCATGGCGCTGCGCTATAAGGTATACAGCGAAGCCGGTCAGTGGGGAGCGGAGCAGACTTTCTTTGATGCGGGAGTGCACAACTCCTACCCGACACTCATCCAAGTGGCTCCGGGTGAGTTCCGTGCGGTATGGGACAGTGGCGACGAAAAGCGGCACCGACGTGCCATCCGCTTTGGCAGGCTGAGCCTGCCTGCTTTGAAAAGCGCAGCGCCATGAACAATTCTTACTTCGGCACATTCTATTTTTCCACGCCTTCTATGACCAAACCCTGCCTCCTCCTCAGCGCTCTACTTGTAGCACCTCTACTCACGCTGAACTCCTTTGCTGCCGATGATGCCAGGCTGGAGATCACCGATGCCACGAAGAAAAAGGCAGCAGCAGCCACGATTACCCTGTCAGCGGACCAAAAGCAGAATGTGATCGTGTACAAAGAAGCGGGCCGCTACGGCGGCTGGCCGGCGAATCACGGGCTATGGCAGTGGGGTGATGAACTCGTCGCGGGTTTTACTTCGACGTGGTACAAACAGACGACGACGGACCACCGCATCGACCGGACGAAGCCGAGCTATGAGATTCAGGCACGCAGCCTGGATGGTGGGAAGACATGGAAGACGGAGGAGAACGTGCCGTTTGCGGAGCCGAAGAAAGAAGCGAAGCCTGCGCCGCTGACGGTCCCGCTGGATTTCACCGCGCCGGACTTTGCGCTGATGTTTCGCTTTGGCGGACTGCATGCGGGGCCTTCGTGGTTTTACACGAGCCTGGACCGCTGCAAAACGTGGCAGGGGCCGTATTCGTTTGCGGTTGAGGGTGTGGAACGCATTTGCACGCGCACGGATCTGATTGTTTTGGGAAAGCAGGACTGCCTGATGTTTGGGAGTTGCGCGAAGCAGAATGACGGCAAGGAAGGGCGTGTCTTCTGTGCACGCACCACGGATGGTGGAGTGACCTGGAAGCTTGTATCACTCATCGGGCCAGAGCCGATGGAGGGTGGGTATGCGATCATGCCTTCGTCGTTGAGGCTGAAGGATGGGACACTTTTGACGACGATCCGTCGTTCGGATCCGAAGGTGTCGGGCTTCATCGAATCGTGGCGTAGCAGTGATATGGGCAAGATGTGGACTTTCACGGGCAAGGCGGCGACGGGCATTGGGGGGAATCCGCCAGCGCTGGTGCAGCTGCATGACGGGCGTGTGGCGGTGACGTATGGGTTTCGTCACAAGCCTTCGGGGATGCGGGCGAGCATCAGCGCGGATGGCGGCGTGACATGGGGGCCGCAGATTGTGCTGCGTGAGGATGGGTATGATGGCGATCTGGGATATCCGCGAAGTCTGGTACGGCCTGATGGCCGGGTGCTGACAGTTTACTATTTCAACGGGCCAAAGGAGGATGACCGGGCGATTGAGGGGACGTTTTGGACGGCGCCGCCGCTTTGAGCGCCACCTGCAATATCCGAATCATTTCGTTAGGAAATTAGGCCGGGGGCGTTGACCAGAGCACATGAAATCCTTCCTGCTTTCTAGTCTCTCGTTCCGAATCGTTTTTGCTGCATGTGCGGCTTTGCTTGCCTGTGCCCCTGCGTCTGCCCAGCTGCCCGCTGGGATCAAAATGGAGAAGGACATCTCCTACATCCCGAACGGGGACGAGGCGCAGAAGCTGGACCTTTATCTTCCCGAGAAGGCGGCGGACAAGCCGCTGCCGCTGGTCGTTCACATTCACGGCGGGGGCTGGATCGGTGGAAGCAAATATCCGTGCGCGGTGGCTCCCATGGTGCTGCGAGGGTATGCGGTGGCGAGTGTCGAGTATCGCTTCAGCCAGAAGGCGAAATTCCCGGCGCAGATTCAGGACTGTCAGGCGGCGATCCGCTGGCTGCGTGCGCATGCCAAGGAGTATCACCTGGACGCCGAACATGTCGGAGTCGTGGGTGGCTCGGCTGGAGGGCATTTGTCATCTCTCGTCGGCACGTCAGGCGGGAAGAATGCCTTCCCCAAGATCGGTGGGAATGAGGAGCAGTCTGACAAGGTGCAGGCGGTGTGCGACATCTTTGGTCCTTCTGACTTCAGCACGGTGGTGCAGCAGGCAGCGGCCGACAAGAATGTGAAGAACATCTTCCAATTTAATACTCCTGCAGATCCGTACTCTTCGCTCATCGGCACGAAGCTGGACGACAAGGCGAAGGCTGATGCAGTGAGCCCGGTGAATTACGTTTCCCAAGACAATCCGCCGTTTGTGATTCTCCATGGGACGCACGACACGCTGGTGCCTTATGCGCAGAGTGAGGAGTTTGCGGCGGTGCTGAAGGAGAAGGGCGTGGCTGTGTGGCTGCAAAAGCTGCCGGGAGCCGGGCATGGCGGGCCTGCATTCAACAAACCCGCTGTGATCCAGCTCATGCAAAACTTTTTCGACAAGTGCCTGAAGGGTGCGGACGTGGAGATCACGCTGGTGCCGGAGGCGGACGTGGCGGTGGAACCGGTGAAGGCTGTGGTGAAGTAGGCGAGGCAAAACATCGAGACGAAACCCCGCAGACAAAAAAGGACTGAGCCCACAGCAGATTAACACTTTTGGAGGGAATGAATGCGGTTAGCCCCACGTTACATTCGCTCCTTTCCCTCCAACTTCACCATGACTCCCCTTGCTACACTCCGCTGCTCTTTCCTGGCCGCAGCCATTGGTTTAACCGCCCAACTTTCTGCCGAGGACTGGGGTGCGTATGTCATCGCGCCGGTGAGCGCGCCAGCGATGGTGCTGGAGGCGGTGGACGCGGGGACGACGGAGGGGACGCGGGTGTCGATCGGCAATCCGGCGGGCAAGCCGAACCAGAAGTGGGTGATCGTGCCAAAGAGCGAGGGCTTCTATGCGATCAAGCCATCCTACAGCAGCACGCTGACACTGGCAGCGGACAAGGGCGGAGTGAAAAATGGGACGGGCATTGTGCTGGAGGAGGACAGCGGCAAGGACTGGCAGCTGTGGCAGATCAGGAAGAATGAGGGGGGCTCGTACTCGATCAATCCGAAGCACGCACCGACGCAGGGGATGGATGATCTGGGTGGAAAGAAGGAACCGGGAGCGAAGATCGATCTGTGGCAGCACAATCCGAATGATCAGCATTTGCAGTGGCAGATCAAACCGCTGGCGGGGAGTGCCATCGCGGGAAATGAGGCTGCGGCAGCAGCGCCGACTTATGTGCCGCCGGTGATCAAGCCGGAGGAGATACTGCCGGGGACGATCAAGCAGATGCAGTTTAACCAGAGCAAGGTTTTCCCCGGGACGGTGAGGGATGTGACGGTTTTTATCCCGGCGCAGTATGATGGCAGCAAGCCGGCGTGTGTGTATGTGAAGACGGATGGCTACAATGCGCGGGAGAAGACTTTCATGGAGACGCTGATCTCCACGAAGGAGATGCCGGTGACCATTGGGGTGTTTGTGAAACCGGGGTCGCTGCCAGCGCCGATGAAGGGGACGATGGACCGGCGGAATCGTGATCTGGAGTATGATGGGGTGGGTGATGAGAATGTGCGGTTTCTCGTGGATGAGCTGCTGCCGTTTGTGGCGAAGGAGTTTGATTTGAAGCTGTCCACGGATGGCAATGACCGGTGCATTTCAGGTGGGAGCAGTGGGGGCATTGCGGCCTTCACGGCGGCGTGGCACCGGCCCGAAGCCTTCAGCCGGGTGTATGCGGCGAGCGGGAGCTGGGTGGCGTTTCGTGGCGGGCATGAGTTTCCGACGATGGTGCGCAAATTTGAAGCGAAGCCGATCCGCGCGTATCTCACCACAGCGACGCATGACATGGAGAACTGCGCGGGCGACTGGTATCTGATTGATCTAGAGATGAACAAGGCGCTGAAATTTTCGGGCTATGACTACCAGTTCCGCAGCATCGAAGGACGCCACGTGGCGGGGTATGCGGAGAACTATCTGGAGGCGATGGCGTTTCTGTGGAAGGGCTGGCCGGAGCGTGTGAAGGCGGGACCGAGCGCGCCGCGTGCGCAGGAGGTGATCATTCCTGGCGAAGGATGGGAGCTGCTGGCCGAGGGCTTCAAGAGCACGCGCGGGCCGACTTGCAGTGAGAGCGGTGAGGTGTTTTTTGCGGACACATCGAACAACAAGATTCACCGCATCGGGCTGGATGGGATGGTGAGCGAGTTCGTGGGGGATACGAATGCGCACTGCGTGTCGATGGGGGCGGATGGCAAGCTTTACACTATCTCCGAGAAGTCGGGAAAGCTGATGAGCTTTGACGCCAGTGGGGCGCGCAGCGTGGTGATGGAGGACATTTTGGGTCACTCGATTCTCGCGATGCCGACGGGTGCGCTGTATGTGACCACGAATGGCGACAAGCCGAAGGAAGAGGGCACGGTTTGGCTGATCAAGGACGGCAAGAAGACGCAGGTAGACAAAGGGATCAAGTTTGCGACGGGGATGGCGTATCGACCGGATCAGTGGCTGCTGACTGTGGCAGAGGGGCACTCGAAGTGGGCGTACAGCTATCAGATTGATGCAGATGGGAAGCTCAAAAATAAGGAACGCTTTTTTCACCTGCATGTGGCGGATTGGGAAGATGACGCGGGGCCTGAGTGTGTGTGCTACTCGATCGAGGGACGG